>NZ_OX458932.1:928751-1238335 GCF_949774925.1 Candidatus Methylacidiphilum fumarolicum | reverse complement strand
CGCTTCGGCTAGAGAAATAGTATTTTTCCTATTGCTGTTAGCTTTCCTTTCTTTTTCAATCATCTAAGTATAGTTTTACTAATATTGTAAAATTTCCCTTAGACAAGCAAATCCTTTTGTACAGAATCCATTTTAACATCGAAGCGGAGTGATGCTATTTTTTCCATCATTTCATCAGCGACATTCTGGTAGTACGATTTTTTAGAAAGTCCAGGAGGACACGGCATAGGCCAATAAGGCTTACCTATGACTACCCTGATCGGATGAGGCTTTGGAATTTTAGCTGTCCTTGGAAAGGCCTCAAAAGAACCAAATATCCTTATGGGCAACACAGCCACTTTTGCTTTTGCGGCAATATATCCTACCCCTGGAGCAGCTTTTTGCAAAGTTCCTGAAGGGCTCCTCGTTCCTTCTGGAAAAATAAGGATGGACTTTTCTTTTTCAAAAAGATCTAGAATGAGCCGAAACGAACCAACTTCAGGTTTATCTCGATCCAGAGGTATTGTGTTCAAATAGCCAATAAGTTTTCCAAGTAAGAAGCTGTCAAACAAAGTTTTCCTGGCAACAAAATAAATTTCTTTTTGAAACGCACAGCCCACAATGGGTGGGTCAAGATAGCTACAATGATTTGCTACAATCAATACTGGAAAAGAAGGAATATTTTCTTGTCCATAGACTTTAAAATCAAAAAAGAGTTTTAAAAAACCTAAAGTCAGAAGACGAGCAAGAGCATAGCCTTTTTTCACAGATTTGTCCTAAATTCGCTTTTTAAAAAATTATTTAATAAAAACACTTTTGATCTATTACTATAAAACATACTCAGAACTTGCTTGCTCCTTACCCAAGTTTATTCTTTTCGCCTAGGTTTTGTGCCGGGAGATCACAGAATTGTCAATACTATTTCTTTCTCTAGGAGAAAGAGATGGGATTGAAGAGCCGGCTGCGTACAATCCGTCGATGCTCCCATTAATCACGATGACAATTGCTCCTTCTTCGCGCTTATCCGATAGTGTATGTCTATAGCTGGGGTCTGCCACTCTAGAATAGCCCTCCACCTCGAGTTTCCAATCGAGCGGTTTTTCCTTCCTATGGGAAAACTTCTCCGAAAGAATCGCAGGCAGCCGGCTCTTCGGAATCCACTACAATATTCTCCGGATGTCCAATCATTTCTTTTAGGTTGCATGCACCAATCCAATCCGCATGACTTTCCTATCCACCCTCTCGGCACGCAAAGCTGTCTTTGGCACGGTTCTTTGGATGAACATACCTGCAATTCGGATAAAGACAGAGAGCTATAGGCCAGGTTGGCCCTCTCTCGATGGGAACCTCCCAGAGGCACCAGCAATTCGATTCGGTTCCGAAGCGACTCGGTCCGAATCAGGATGATGTATAGAGCAAGCTTCTTGCTCGGCGCATGATCCCAAAAGCAAAGGAGCTCTGATGAGGACGCTGAGAGCTTTTGCGAAGCAATAAATAAGCTCAGGCTTGTGTTCGGCTGCTGTTTGATTTCCACCTGTGATTTTTCGCAGCCGCTTTCGGTGATATTCGCCTCCCAGCTTCTTCCTACGGATCCGCCTGGCCTTGAATAGGTACTTAGTGTCCCGCTGGATCTCATGAAGCCCACCCCGGTTCTCCCCTCTCTTTTTGTGGATGCATGTCAACCAGGAGAGCATCTCACTAAAGCCTTTCCTATACCACATCCCATGATCCTTAGGGAAGACCTCAGAAAGACCTGCATCGATGCCACCGGCTTCGCCTTCAAGCCGCTTCGGAATTTTTACCGCCGCTAAATAATGGATCTCCATCCCCCCTCTCGTTCAGAACAAGGCGGATGTCGCCCGAGATTCCCATTTTGCAGGACAAAGGCACTAGAATCTCCTTGCTGAATTAAAGACTCATGAGGGTGATATATCCCCCTCCCTTCTCCTCGAAGGTCCAGTAGAGGCAGTTCTAGTAGATGCTGGCCTCGAAGCTCGCCAAATGGCTTGATTGTGTTCTCGGCGGCTTTCCACTGGCCTTCTGCAGGTCCTTTCGCAACTGCAGGAATATAGCATCCTTCCTCTCCTATGAGAATGGAAAGGCACAGAGGGATAATTGAGGGTTTCTCCCCGCAGAAATAAGAAGATCTGCCCGATGAAACGAAGCGTCCAAAAGGCAAGTCTCTTTTCTGTTTCTTTCCTTCCTCCTCTGCAGCGGGCCTTCGGACCAATTCATGCTGAGTAGGCAAGCAACCTCTTCTTAACTGTCACGAAGGCATCCTTAAGTGTCTATTTTCACATCTAGTCTGAAACCCGTTCAGACAAGCGAAGTCTTCCGCCAAGGGATAGCCTTGCTCCCCATGTTCGCAGAGGCTTTTTGCAAAGTGGCTCAAGCCAGAAAAGAGTGAAGAAAACGCTCTTTCTTAGCTGAGTAGCGTGGGCAAAAACCCGCAAGAAACTCTCGCTTCTTCCCGTTGAGCGGCAAAGGCTCTCTGTTCGAGATCGATTGACCCATCGTCTTATCCAACTGCATCGGCTTTCCTCATGACCTCTGGTCTTTCCTTCTGTATTTGCATAACCCATAAATGTGGCTTAGGAAATCAGAGATGATAGAAAGGAGCTCCTTGGACATATCCCTTCGGAGAGAGAATTGTTCATTTATGAGGTGGATTTTGGTTCCACTAGAGAAGCACAACTTCTCAAACCATTCGAAGCCAAATCAGACCCGCTGGTCCTTGTGGCCATTACGACTTGGGAGGAGATCTCCCCCTGTTCTCCCAGCTCTATCAAAGGTAAAGAATCTCTTTTCTTTTGTAGTCTAGTCGGCTCCTTTCAGTCCCCCTAGCCGTTCAGCCACCATTTTGCCTTGAGCTAGACAAAACCATTCCAGAGCTCCTCACTAATGATCCCCCTTTTATCTGGCGCTCAAGCCTTTTGTGCGGAGCTCTCGTTGCCTTTTGATTGACCCCTCGCAGATATTGGGGTATAGTATTACTTGTTTATTTATGGGGGGTCGTATCAAAATGGAGATCAAAGCACCTTGGATAACCATTTTAAAATTTGATCACCATACAGGATTCCCAAAGACAGGAGCGAACTACCACCAACAAGGGCAGACGCAGCTAAAGTGCAAAGGGCTTTTTCGCGATTCGCATTGGTATAATGATAGATAGCCTCGAATAACCAAAAGATGCCTAATGATAGGCAAAAGATAAGCCGTTTGATAGCACGGCGAATAAGTAATTTATTTAATAATATCAGTACTTCCATGGTGAGTAGTTTAAATTCGCTTTTCCATTTTTTCAAAGTCATTATTCCTATATTCTTTCAATCCATTTTCCCTCTGGAAATAGTCAATCCTTTTTTCCAAAGAATATCGAGAATCTTTTCGACCACTTTCTGAGCAGAAGGCTTTGTAGTATCTAATTTTACAGCATCCACAGGGCAGAGTAATGGAGCAGAACTTCTTAATATATCCAATCTATCTCTTTGAGCCACGTTATCTCTTTCACCTTGTTCTTCTCTCCTCTTTTCTCTTTCTTCCAAATTAGCATCGAGGAAAAACTTATAAGGGCTCTCAGGGAAAACTACCGTACCAATATCCCTGCCCTCTACCACCAATGGCTCCTTATAAGCAAGTTCTCTTTGAAAAGGCAATAGCCATTCTCTGATTTTCCTATAAGAAGCAACAATCGAAACCGCTTCATTTACTTCTGGACTCCGAAGCTCTTTCTCCAAGGGTTGTTGGTCATCTACAAGTATAGAAGCCTGGGAAAAAGAGTCCTCTTTTCGAATAACACATCGTAAGTTTAACTTTCGGCAAGCTTCGACGGCCTTCTCCTCGTCATGAACATCGTATCCCAAAGCCAGAATTTTCCAGGTTACTGCACGGTAAAGAGCCCCTGTGTTAAAATAGGTAAATCCCAGCACCTTGGCTATTTCTTTGGCGACCGTGCTTTTACCGGAAGCCGTTGTCCCGTCAATAGTAATGACAGGGTAAGGGAGTTCTTTTTTCTCAAGCTCTGTGGCTTTGGCGAATTTTTGGGATCCCATAATGAAATTTTTGATTTTTTTTGTTTCTTCCGCCCAGCCTTCTGTAGAAGATTGAGTCAAGGCTCGTAAATCTTCCTGAAAGCCTGGATAGGAAGTAGCAATACAGTCAACGTCATCTATCCTGGAAGCTTTGTTTGCTCTCAACGCAAGAATGGAAAAAGCCATGGCAATCCGATGATCTCCAAAACTTTCTACTCTTGCTGCTTGCACTGTATTCTTCCCTTTAATCCTCATCCCATCTACTAACTCTTCTACCTCCACTCCAAAGGCTCTTAAATTGGTTACAATTGCTTTAATTCGGTCTGATTCTTTAACCCTTAATTCCTGAGCATTTCGAATTTCCGTTACCCCATCAGCCAAAGCTCCGACCACTGCTAAAATGGGAATTTCATCGATTACCCCAACAATCTCTTCTCCTTGAATAACCGTTGCCCTCAATTTATTGCCACGTACCCAAAGACTGCCTATAGGCTCTCCCTTCGAATAAGATTCTATAGATTCTTCAATTTGCGCTCCCATTCTAAGAAGAATATTCAATAATCCAGTTCTGGTTGGATTCAAACCAATAGAGCGCACTCTCAGCTCGGAATGGGGGATAGCCGCAGCAGCACCAATCCAGAAGGCGGCTGATGAAAAATCTCCAGGCACCTCTATGTCGGTAGCCTCTAATTTCATTCCTCCATGCAGAATAATCTCTCCTTTTTCTCTAATTGTTCGCACTCCGAATTGCTCAAGCAGTCTTTCGGTATGGTCCCTACTTGCTACCGGTTCGATAATCCGAGTAACCCCTGAAGCAAAAAGGCCAGCAAGTAAGATACAAGATTTGACTTGAGCACTTGGTATGGGTAATCGGTACTCAATGCCTTTGAGAGTAGATGGTTCTATGATAAGTGGCGGGGTATCCTTAGGTCCATCGGCTCGAATTTTCGCTCCCATCATTCGGAGGGGTTCTATGATCCTGCTCATAGGCCTCTTAGAAAGAGAGTAGTCTCCTATAAGCTTAGAGTAAAAAGGCTGAGCCGTAAGGATGCCAGCAAGCAGTCTCATCATCGTTCCAGAATTACCACAATCAATGGCTTCAAAAGGAGGAAAAAGGACTCCAGACTTCCCCTCAATGATCAGATGGGTTTTCCCTTGTTTTTCTACACTCACCCCCATTGCTTCAAAGGCTCTTAGAGTGCATAAGCAGTCTTCAGAAGGAAGAAAATTGCGGATTGAACTTCTGCCTCTAGCTAAAGAGGCAAGCATCACAGCCCTATGACTGATGCTTTTATCGCCTGGTACCGTTACTTCACCTTTAATAAAAGCAGCCGGCTCTACTATGAGATAGGAATTCGTGTTAGCCATCGTTTCTAGTTTCTACCTTGTTCATATTTGTCTTATCGCATTGCTCTCTATATACATAGTTATTCTAATTTATTTATCAATAAAAGATAAGAGAAGAAGCTGTTAGCCTTTTCTTTTTCTTCTAAGAGAAGGCAATGCCTTATCCACACTTATAAGCTAAGCACCTTATGCACTTTTCTTCTCACTATTTTTCTTTTTTTAGGCTTCTGCTGCCTATTGTTTGTAGCTCTAGTAAAACCACTGGTCACCAACAATGTCTAAAACAGGCAAAAACAGATACACTATCTTTCACTGTTTTCTTCCTATTTGAGGCTATCCACTAGCTCAGAGCGCTTGTTCTTGTTCTACTACAATAGATGGAAATGGAAATAGAGTTGGCTTGATATAGCAAGCCCTCTACCGAAACTGTCTCTGGGATATTTTGCGATAGAAGTTAGATTGCGTTAAAATATGGAATTGAGAGTACACGCTAAGATTATACAATGCACTTATCAATTAGAGAAGCGAAGAATTCTACCCTTCCTATTGAATCACTTTTTATCTTTCCACTCCTCTATCGCCTCATAAACTCCTCTGCCTATTTCAGAAACAGAAGGTATAACTTTTATTCCAGCCTCCTTAAATGCCTCAATTTTAGCCGTAACAGTTCCTGACTGTCCAAGAATAATTGCTCCGGCATGCCCCATCCTTTTACCGACAGGAGCGGTAAGACCAGCAACAAAAGCTGCCACTGGTTTTTTTGGATTTTCTTTTATCCACTGGGCGGCTTCTTGTTCTTCCACCCCTCCAATTTCTCCAATAATAAGAACGGCTTCTGTCTGTGGGTCTTCCCAAAACAGTTCCACAACTTCCCGAATGGACAGGCCATGAATTGGATCTCCCCCTATGCCTACGCAACTACTCTGTCCTAATCCTAACCGTGTTAGTTGCCATACCGCTTCATAGGTTAAGGTACCACTCCTTGAAACAACCCCAACCTTTCCCGGCTTATGAATGTATCCAGGCATAATGCCTGCTTTTGATTCCCCCGGAGTAATTATTCCAGGACAATTAGGGCCAACAAGTCGTGCGTTTTCTTGAAAGAGTAGACGCTTAACTTTTGCCATATCAAACGTTGGGATTCCCTCCGTAATGCAAATAATGAGATCCATCTGACAATCTACAGCTTCCACAATTGCATCGGCCGCAAAAGGAGCTGGAACAAAAATGAGAGAAACATTGCAATCCGTTTTTGCTTTTGCTTCCTTAAGCGTGTCAAAGATAGGTATATTATTTTCGAAAAATTCTCCCCCTTTTCCTGGGGTTACCCCAGCGGTTATCTTTGTCCCATATTCCATACAGAGTCGGGTATGAAACGCTCCGTATTTTCCGGTAATACCTTGAACAACTACTCGATCTGTTTTTCTTAGAAGAATAGCCATAAGAAGTTATAATTATTTTTTTAAGAATTGAACGGCTTTTCGAGCCGCATCTTCTAGATCATCGGCGAAGAGATATTCAAGAGAAGAGTTTTCCAAAATTATTTTTCCCTCTTTGACTCGTGTTCCTTCCAGCCGTATAACCAAAGGAATAGAGGGTCGATGGGTTTTTGTCGCCTCTACGATTGCCTCCGCAATAAGATCGCAGCGCATGATACCACCGAAAATGTTGATTAAAATCACTCTTAAGTTCCGATTTGATAATAAAATACGAAAAGCATTCTCTACCTGGCTTTGATCCGCCCCCCCACCGACATCAAGGAAATTAGCCGGTCTGCCTCCAAAACGGTCCAAAATATCCATAGTAGCCATAGCCAACCCGGCTCCATTGACCATGCAACCAATCTGGCCATCTAGTCCGACATAGTTGACCCCGGAACGAATCGCTTCGGATTCTTGTGGATCATAAATTGTTTCATAACGGTAGGCTAAGAGCTCTTTCTGCCTAAACAAAGCATTGTCATCTATCGTTATTTTGGCATCTAATGCCCAAAATTTCCTTTCCCTATCCATAGCTAGAGGATTGATTTCGCAGAGACTGGCATCGTGTTTGACAAAGGTCTTATAAAGAGATTTTAAGATGCGGGAAAGCTCAACGAGTTCCTTACCTCTGAATCCAAGATCTAATCCAAACTCTCTGGCTTGAAAATCCCAAAGTGAATAATCAGGCAAAACAAATTTTTTAACAATCGCTTGAGGATTTTCCACCGCAATCTTTTCGATCTCGACTCCACCAGCACGGCTTCCCATGAGAAGCAACGAAGCAGTCGAATGGCTATAGGAGATAGAGAGATAAATTTCTGAGCTAATATCGATAGATTCGCTAACAAGCACTTTTTTAACTAATTGTCCCTGCTCTCCCGTTTGAGCAGTGACTAAAATTGAACCAATCATCCTTTGAGCAATTTGTTTGACTTCTTCTGGACTCTGACAAATCTTTACTCCTCCCTCTAGTCCATTAAGAAATCTTCCTTTACCCCTACCCCCTGCAGCTATCTGTGCTTTAACGACCAAAGGTCTTTTAGCAAGCTTACAAGCGATGTCAAAGGCTGCCTCTGGGGTCTCAGCAACTCCATATTGAGCCACAGGAATGCCTTCTTTTACTAATAGCTCTTTTGCAGCATACTCAAGTAAGTTCATAAAGCCTAACAATTAACCAACTTTCAAAACCTCATTATGTTCTTCATGGTGTTGTTCTACCTCTCTACCAAAAGAAGCAGGAACTATGATCGCATCTTTCATCCCATGAATAATTTTCTTATCCGATGGGCAGATCGTCACCAGAACCCCACAAAGGTGCACCTTTGAGTCAATGACAAAATAATAAGGGGAAACACGGGCCCTTCCTTCCATTTCTTCTATTTTTTCGCCTTGAGCATAGGGATGTTTGACAAGTTTTCCACGAATAAATTTTTGCATTATCCAGGGATGATGAGGGAAATCAGCAAGGGCTGCAGCGATTTTCTCTTGCCACTGAGAGGCAGGCATATCGGAGCCGATATAAACACCCCTAGAACCCCACGCTAAGGGACTGAATCCAGAAACTTTCAACACAAGCTCTCTTTGCGATTGGCTAAATGAACCCACTTCCTTCCAACTTTGCACCTCAAGTCCTGGCAGTACAGCATTATAAGGAAGAGGAGAAGGATCAACTATCCATGTATAAGGAATTATCTGCTGTAAAAACCGCATCCCTTTTTCGGTAAGGTATCTTTTCCAAAAGTCCGCCAAGGATCTGACCCAAAAAAGTCCTAATAGTAGTTTTTCTTCTAAATAAGGCTTCAAAGGAGGAGTAATCCAATGTTTAGCTGGAGAATAACTCCTTCGGATTTCGCTTAATTTTTCCCAATCAAAACATTCGAAAAACCGATAGACTGGTTCAGAATCAAACTGGAAGCTTTCTGCATGACGCATTCTATCTTTTCCTACAAGATATTCGAATTCGGGCCAATAAGTCATCGCCTCTTCAGAAACAACGACCACTCCTTCCGGGAAAATACTGTTGAATCCTCGCTTCATTCCATCGCTTCCACCAATCAAGGAATGATTCCATTGCCCATAGGTCTCCTGCAGCCAAGCAGTCAACCCAATACCTCCTGGCACGCTGTCAAGTTCGCAAAGTGCAAATCCTTCGTCAGTCAATATGAGATCAGGCCGAATGACAACAGGCAAAGAGTTTTTTAACTCTTCACTTCTAGAAATTTTAATAAGATCAGCCGGTTTCCCTTTATCTAAAAGTTCAGCAATAAATGCAGGATACTTTCCTTTAACGCTCCATTTATAGAGAAGGTCGGCGGCTAAATAAAACTTTTGCAGATAAAAGCCTAATCGGTTGAGAATCTCTACATACCGCTCTTCTAAATAGAAACTGTAAGGACTTATTTTCCACTCTTTGTCTTTAATTAATCCTGACCGTGGGACATGATCCCGAATAAATTGAATTTTTTGGAATAGAGCGTTCAAGGGTATTGAAGTCACTAGAAGTTTAGATTCAAATCAAAACAAAAATGAAGTCAATAATTTTTTTTAAATAAAATACTAAAAATTTCAATATTTTAATTTATCTTAAAATACATTTTATTAAAAAAAATGTTTATAATAACATTGTACTATCTTCATTTAATTCTTAAAAATAATCTATAAAATCGGTTTTTCATGGAAGAAGTTATCATTATAGGTTCTGGATGTGCTGGTTGGACAGCGGCCATTTATCTTGCGCGAGCTAAGCTTTCTCCTCTCCTTGTCACGGGCAGTGAACCAGGCGGACTTTTGACGACAACAACACTTGTTGAAAATTATCCTGGCTTTCCTTTAGGAATTCAGGGACCAGAATTAATGGAAGCGATGAGAAAGCAGGCAGAAAGATTTGGAACCAGGGTCAAATATCTTTCCGTAGTAACCGATTTTCAGTGTGATGGAAAAATAAAGAGAGTCAAAATAGATGATGAATGGCTGGAAACAAAAGCAGTGGTTATTGCTGTTGGAGCCAGACCTAGAAAACTTTCTGTCCCTGGTGAATCGGAACTGGAAACAAAAGGCGTTAGTTATTGTGCAACGTGTGATGGAGCATTGCCCGTTTTTAGAAACCAACCTCTTGTGGTAGTAGGTGGAGGAGATTCAGCTTGTGAGGAAGCCCTTTATCTAACACGATTTGCTTCGGTCGTTTATCTGGTACATAGAAGGAATGCCCTGAGAGCCTCTTCCATTATGGCAGAACGCGTACTGAATGAACCAAAAATAAAAGTGATATGGAATAGCGTCATTGAGAAAGTTTTAGATCCAAAACAGGATAGAGTGACAGGTGTTGTGTTGCGGAATGTGAAAGAAGAAATAACCAACTTATTGGAATGTCGAGGCCTTTTTGTAGCCATTGGGCATGTACCGAACACCCAAATTTTTGAAGGGAAAATAGAACTGGACGAAAAAAAACTCATTAAAACCACTGAAGGAACTAGAACAAGTATGGCTGGCGTATTTGCCTGTGGCGATTGTGTAGATGGTGTTTATAGACAAGCCGTCACAGCTGCTGGCATGGGTTGTATGGCTGCCATAGACGCTGAAAGATATTTAAGAGAGAAAAGTATCTAAGATAATGTCAATCAGAGGTTTTGGAGGCCTTCATTGTAATTGAAATGAACTGTATTCTTACTAAGCTTTCAGAGGATAGCAAAAGTTTATAGTTTCATTTATTAGCCTACCCATGTCTTTTCCATCCTTGATGCCTTTCACTTAGATTAGTTTTTAGTTCAGTTGATTTTTTCGAATCTCTTTGACCATCTTAAAACAAGCTTGATTGCAAGCACTTTTTGTTGGTTGGCTACTCAGAAGCATGATAGGGAAAAATCCACGTGAATGCTCGCTGATAGTAGGCAGAGATGCCGCAAACCTTGACAGATGCTAGACTTGTAGGAACATTTTCATCTATCCATAGAAATTGCAAGGTCGAAAAGCACATTCACTAGTCCTTCTATATCCCACTGGCCTTGCTAAAATAAAGCATCACCAAATACAGGCTTTTTTTTGCTTAGAACAACTGGCCGAATAGAGATGCACCGATACAACATCAGGTTGTAGCAGTCGGCAATGCAGCACTAGATGCAGTTTTTCACCCACTTGCAGCCAATGGATAGGATATTGCTACACCACGCTACATAAAAGGAACAAAAATTAATTTAATTGTATAGCTTTAAAAGTAGGCTATTAATAAATTATAAAAAAGTCTACTCTCTTCGGATAACTTATCAATTGAGTTGACGAAAACAAACGAGCAAATAGGGGTAATAAGTTCCATTTAGGTGTATATTTTTTAGGTATTATCTCTAAAGAAAAAAAACAGGCAAACAATGTTAAAAATAGTTCCATGGTGTTTTGAATGGCTAGCAATAGAGATCAATCTTTCTATTCTAGCAAGACAGAACTATTGCCTGGAAATTAAGAAATTCCTAACTATTAATTGTTCTAGGATGGCTTATCAAGCAAAGACTTATTCCTTATGGACTAGAGCCACACAAGCTCTAAAGGTCCATGAAGTTGTTTAAAGGGTTACTTTTAAGTATCAAAACGGAGGTTTATGGGAATGACTGAGAACGTTATGGAAAAACCCTCTTTGGGTTGTAAAGTCGAAGATATTAAGGGATGTCGGAAACGGCTTTATATTGAAGTTCCTTTTGAAGAGACAGTCCCAGAAAGAGAGAAGATAGTTCTTGATTTTGCTAAAAAGGCTAAAGTCGCTGGTTTTAGGGTTGGAAAGGCACCAAAGGAAGTCGTTGAAAAAATATACAAAAAAGAGATCGATAGAAAAACTGAAAACGAACTACTCAAGCTTGTTTATGAAAAAGCAATTAAAGCGCATAACATAGAAGTGGTTGCATTAATCGATCTGGAAAACGTTCGATACCAACCAGGAGAACCTTTTTCTTTTTCAGCTATTGTTGATACCAAGCCAGATTTTGTTCTTCCTAAGTATACAGATATTCCCGTTCCCAAAGAAGATACAGAAATCAAACCAGAAGAGATCGACCAAGCTATCGAGTCGATAATGGAGTCGAAAGCCACTTTTGTCGATGTTCATGGGAGAACAGTAGCCAATGGGGATTTTGTAGTTGTCTCCTATGTGGGGACTCTGGACAACCAGCCTCTTGCCAAGCTGCTTCCAACAGCGGGTGTGATGGCTAAAGGTGAGAACCAATGGATTCTGATTAAAGAAGGGGTTTTTTTACCGGGTTTCACAGATCAATTGATTGGAATGGAAGCTGGGCAGAGCAAGACCTTTGCGATCAGTTTTCCTGAGGATTGGTTTTTAGAGCCGTTACGAGGAAAGGTAGTAACCTATACCGTACAACTTCACGCCATAAAATCAAAAATCTTGCCTGTTCTTTCAGATGAATTGACCCAGGAGGTTGCAGGGCTCAATAAAAAAGAGTTTATGGAAGCAATAGAAAAATCCATAAAACAAAGCAAAGAGTCACAGGCTCGTAGCAGACAAAAGTTAAAAATCATTGATTATTTGTTGTCTTCTTCCGATTTCTCACTTCCAGAGTCTGAAATTGAAAAAGAAGCTGAGTGGCTTTTTAGAAAAGTGGTTGTTGACATGCAACAAAAAGGAACCCCTCTTGCCGTTCTTGAAGAAAAAAAGGATGAGATTTACTCTAAAGCTCTTATTCAGGCAAGAAGAAAAACCAAATTACATTTTCTTCTTGAAGAAATAGCGAAAAAAGAAAACATTTCCGTAACGAAAGATGATTTGGCAATGGCAATTCATAACCAGGCAATAAAACTAAGAATGGAACCAAAACAATTTTTAAAGAAACTTCCTTCTGAAGAGCTAAACGCTATTGTGAATGAGGTTTTTAATCAAAAAGTTTTAGATTTTTTATTGGAAAAAGCAAAGATTGAAAATTGAAAATTATGACTAATCCTATTATTTCCCAAGTCATTCCCATGGTTGTTGAACAAACAGGCCGTGGGGAAAGAGGCTACGATATATTTTCGAGGTTGCTTAAGGATAGAATTGTATTTATTGGCACACCGATCGACGACAATATAGCCAATTTGGTTATTGCCCAGCTACTTTTTCTTCAAATGGAAGATCCCAAAAAGGATATTAGCCTATATATCCATTCTCCAGGAGGGTACGTGACAGCGGGTATGGCCATTTATGATACGATGCAATTTTTAAGTTGCGATGTAAATACTTATTGTATCGGTCAGGCTGCCAGTATGGCAGCCGTATTACTTGCTGCCGGAACAAAAGGTAAACGGTTTGCTCTACCCAACGCCCGTATTATGATCCATCAGCCTCTTGGTGGTGCACAAGGCCAAGCCTCCGACATCAGCATTCAAGCTCAAGAAATATTAAGAACCAAGAGGTTGTTGAATGAAATCCTTTCTTATCATACTAAACAGCCCATTGAACGACTGGAAAAAGACACGGATCGAGATTTTTTTATGTCTGCTGAAGATGCAAAAGCCTATGGGCTCATTGATGAGGTGGTCAAAACCAGAGTCAGTATCAGACCAGTCCCCCAACCACAAATCATTATGGGAGATGGGAAGTAGAGTGTAATCATGGCAAGATCAGTGCATATAACTATGTGCTCTTTCTGCGGGAGAACCCAAGCAGAAGTGCGCAAGCTTATTTCTGGACCAGGGGTATATATCTGTGATGCTTGTGTTGAGGTTTGCCACAGTATTCTTGAAAGGGAGCTTCGCGAAGAGCCAGCTAAAAATCAAGTTAAGCCAAAAATTCCAAAGCCTACTGAAATCTTTGCTCGACTCGAAGACTATGTCATTGGTCAAACCAATGCAAAAAAAATTCTTTCCGTGGCTGTTCACAATCATTACAAGAGAATTTTCAGTGGGGAATTGACTGATCTTTCTTCTCTGAATCAAATAAAAGATGTCGAAATTGAAAAAACTAATATTCTTCTTGTTGGCCCCACCGGCTCAGGTAAAACTCTCCTTGCTAAAACCTTTGCCCGACTTCTTGATGTCCCTTTCTGTATAGCCGATGCCACTTCACTCACAGAGGCAGGGTATGTTGGCGAAGATGTTGAAAGCATTCTTTTAAGACTGCTTCAAAATGCCAATTTTGATGTTAAAAAAGCGGAAATGGGCATCGTTTATATCGACGAGATAGACAAAATATCTAGAAAATCTGACAGCCCATCGATTACAAGAGATGTTTCAGGAGAAGGTGTCCAACAAGCTCTTCTTAAAATGCTTGAAGGGACTATTTGCAATGTTCCTCCTCAAGGGGGAAGAAAGCATCCCCATCAAGAGTTTATTCGAATCAATACGGAGAATATTCTTTTTATTTGTGGTGGTGCCTTCATTGGTTTGGACAAAATAGTAGCCCGAAGACGGGGCAAACAGGTGCTTGGTTTCCAACATGCTTTGCAAACTGAAGATTCCCAATCGAATGGACAACTTGAAGTCGAGCCTGAAGACCTCATCTCCTATGGCATGATCCCAGAATTTGTGGGTAGATTTCCAGTGATTGCTACCCTTTCTGAACTAACTGAAGATGAACTGGTTAGGATCTTGACCGAACCCAAAAACGCGATAATAAAACAGTATATAAAACTTTTTGCCTTGGACCATATCAAGTTGACCTTTGCAAAGGAAGCCATAAGGTTTTTTGCTCAAGAAGCAAAAAAGAAAAAAACGGGAGCCCGTGCTTTAAAGAACATGATTGAAAAGATCATGCTAGATATCATGTTTGAGCTTCCTTCTAGAACAGATATTGAAGAAGTTATTATTTCGCGTCTAGTAGCTGAAGGGAAAAAAACTCCAATTTTAAAACGAAGACAGGAAAAAGAAGCCGCCTAAAAAGCAGTTTTACCTTTTTTGGGGAAGAGATTTCTGAGGAAGAAAAATTTTATTTTTAATTGCACCCATGAATATTCTTTTTCCTAAGAAGCGCTGTCGAATTGTCGTTGGCATGAGCGGAGGGGTTGATTCTACTGTGGCTGCTTTGCTTTTAAAAAAAGAAGGATTCGATGTTATAGGAATCACTCTCAAGGTATGGACAGATTCCTGTATGAGCCGTTCATTAGAGAAATGTTGTGGACCTGAAGCAATCAATGATGCTAGAAACTTAGCCGCTCAAATTGGCATTCCTCATTATACAATTGATGAGGCGGATTTTTTCGAAAAAGAGGTTATTCATTATTTTTTAGACGAATATAGACAGGGAAGGACTCCTAATCCTTGTGTGAAATGTAACGAGAAAATAAAATTTGGAAGGCTGTGGTCTAAAGTCAGGTCTTGGGGAGCAGAATACATTGCAACAGGTCATTATGCAATTGTGGAGCATCAGGATACTACTTCTCCAAGCTTAAAAAAAGCAAAGGACAAAACAAGAGACCAATCTTATTTTCTTTTTTCTCTTTCTCCTTTTCAGCTTTCGAGAATACTTACTCCGTTAGGCCGTCTTGAAAAGAAAGAAGTAAGGGCTATTGCAAAAGAAGCGGGTCTTTCTGTATGGAACAAGGAAGAAAGTAGAGACATATGCTTTGTAGCTGGAAAAAATTATAAAGATTTTATCGAAGAAAAAATAGATTCCAAGGAATCGAATGCCGGTCCAATTTTAGATGAAACAGGAAGGGTGATTGGTTCCCATCAAGGCATTGAGCGCTATACCGTAGGCCAAAGAAAAGGGCTTCCAGGGGGACAAGGCCGTCCTCTCTATGTGGTTGATATAGATCCGTTAGCGAAAGCAGTTAAAGTTGGAGGTTGGGAAAGTCTGCTTAAAACTCATTGTTTTGTGGCGGGAGCCCATTGGATTGAAAAAGAAATTCAAACTACCCGAAAGGTAACAGTAAAACTAAGGTATAATTATCCAGAGGTTCCTGCTTTTATCACGCCTCTGGAAAATGGTCGATTTAGAGTAGATTTTGAATCCCCACAATTTGGAATTTCTCCAGGACAAGCAGCCGTTTGTTACGAGGGAGATACCGTGCTTGGAGGCGGATGGATAGAAAGGGATCCACCTAAGGATTGATTTTTTACTTAGGAAACGATAAGCCTTGGCGTTAATGGCGGGGAAGGATAACGCGAGGGGGGGGACGAAGCCTTCCCTATCTTCAGTTTCGGTGTAATCTCTGCTGCTGTTCGTTGTTCCGGCACACGATAGAAATGGGTGCGCCATCGTAGCTTGAGACGAAGTAGGCAGCGAGCGCAGAAGACCTCTCCAATAACATTTTCGGAAGGCGTAGAAGATCATTGGCAGCAGACGGTAGGATACGCCCTTAAAACTATTTAGGAGAATGGAGAGGGCGACCTTGGGTGGGTATTCTAGCAACAGTGGGCGAGATTATCTTTGCCTCCATCTTGATCAGATGTGCTTTGGAGTATTCAAGGCATTTAAGCCTTTCAATACAAATCGATGCCAATGGCCAGCAGAAGCAGCAAATGTGACGCTTTGCCGTCCTGTGCTCCTTCGTGTTCAACGAAACGCTGGCGTTGCAGAAGGAGCGTCACAAGTGCGGAGAGGAAAAGCTCAGTTAAGCCGGTCTGACACTCCTAATTCACTTATGAAGGAAACGATGCAGTCAGGTCGCCAGCAGAAGGGACCTACCGAAGCGACGCAAAAGTGGCTCAATGCCCAGCCTGAGCGTCGTTGGAATCTCCGGCCTTCAGGCCGGGGGGGATGTCAAGAAGAACTCTACACCATTGAAGAATCATTTATAGTGAGTGAATTTGATTTTTTTTATTGAAACCTTTCGCTTGGTGATGAGCATTGTTCAGATCTTTTTTTTTATTGAAACTTTTTATTAAAAAATAGAATTCAGGGAAGATTCATTTTATAAAAGAACCATGAAGCCACGTGTCGTTTTGATGAGCTGTTCAGATAAAGAGGAAGGAGAAAGATTGGCAAAACTTATTGTTACAAAAAGACTTGCTAGTTGTGTTAATATTATTCCTCTCGTTTATTCATTCTATTGGTGGGAAAACAAACAGGAAGAAACACAAGAGGCTATGCTCATTGCCAAATCTTCAGAAGAAAAGTGGGAAGAGTTGATACAGTTCATTAAGGAAAACCACAGCTATGAATGTCCAGAAATTATAAGTTTTGAACCATCTCAAGTGTTTCTTCCTTATTTTCGTTGGTGGGAAAAGGAATTAACATAGACTAAAAAAATTCCTGCAATAAATCTGCCTATCTATTCAAAGAATTTGTGGGAGCAGTTTCCCCAACCAACCGCGCATCAATGAGGGTGGGAGTAATCTTTGTCGATAAATATTTTTCCAGCTCAGCCTCATCTTTGGGCAACAAAGGAGGCAATTTATAATTTTTTGGAAGAATCTTCAGTCTCTTAGCTGCTTCGATAAATTCTGGAGTATAGAAATAAATATTTCTATGTTTGGTAATACTCTCAACCACCCACTTGGAAGTATTTTTTATTCCTATAGAGCTTATTTTGTGCATTAAGTTGATCTTTTCGATATCAACAGCGATATCCCAAGGTATGCCCATGTTTGTCAAAGGAGGAATGGGAGATTCCGTATTTCTATCTTCGTATAGGAGATAAACCTTTCCATGAACAGATTGGATATAATAGGTAGTTCCCATATGAGCTTGGTCAGGTGTTTCTATTTTTTCTAGAATATAATAGAGCGAACCGTTTTTTGATTTATGCTTTTGCAAGAGAATCACTGGTTTGTCATCGAAAAGATAATGCCAAATTTTAGGGTCAAATTCATAAGGTGCTTTAAGGTATTCAACTGATTTGTTTTCTACGGCTTCTATATCAGGAAGAAGAAAAAAAAATACTGTTAACCAATTGTAAAGGATCCATAAGGGTTTAGTTATTTTGTGATAATATGGCGCCATTTTCCCATTTATCTCCTATGACAAGCATTGCTTAAATGATGCTTTTCTAAATAGTTTTGATGATACTCTTCAGCGGGATAAAAAGGAGTAGCCGGGAGAATAGCTGTAGCAATTTTTTTTCCAAAATATTTCGATTTTTCTAAATTTTCTTTGGATTGAAAGGCTTCTTGTCGCTGTCCCTCATTATAATAAAAAATAATTGGTCTATATTGAGGGCCAACATCAGGTCCTTGTCTTTCAGCCGTTGTTGGATCATGGATTTGCCAAAACAGCTCCAAAAGTTTCTTATAGCTTACTATAGTCGGATCAAACAGCAGGTAAACAGTTTCGGCATGACCAGTCGTTCCCGTACACACTTGTTCATATGTTGGGAATGGCACAGTGCCTCCCGCATACCCTGCAACTGTCCAAATTACTCCTTCTACTTTTTTGAAATAATCTTGAATTCCCCAAAAACATCCCCCAGCAAATGCGGCTTGAGAAAGCTTCCTGCCGTCAGTTGTAACTTTGTCATAAAAAGACTGTGGAGTAAAAACAAGCGAAGCAGAATTAACACAATAACGAAGGCCCGTTGGCTTAGGTCCATCTTCAAAAACATGTCCAAGATGAGCCCCACAGCGTGCACAAAGAATTTCGGTTCGAATCATGCCTAAGGATAGATCGACTCTTTCTATGATGTTTTCTTTTGCAATAGGAGAAAAAAAACTTGGCCAGCCAGTGCCTGAATGAAATTTGGAATCTGAAGAAAACAAGGGAAGTCCACAAGAAGAACATTTATAAATCCCTTTTTGATGTATATCGAGCAAGTCTCCACAAAAGGGAGCTTCCGTTCCAGCTCTTCTTGTAATGCGAAAAACTTCTGCCCCCAACAAATACCTCCACTTAGAATCATCAAACTGAATCCTTTGAGAAGACACTGGACCAACGAGTTTCCCATCAATATCGATAAAATATAATTGCATGCTAGGTTCCTTCTTTGACTTCAAGATCGCTTTAAATCCAAAAACCGATCCTATAACAAAAATAAGAAATATAAGAATTATCCACGTATTGCTTCCTATGCCTCCAAGTCGATTGAAATTCATCAAATTTAATAATTTTTAACTTTATTCTTCATCCGCTAGTGTATAAGTAGTTAAGCCATTATTGGTCAAAACTGATAAAATAACAGTTTCAATTTTTTCCGTTGACGATGAAATTCACTATTTATAGTATATATAAACTTAACTTGTCTTCAACTAAGACAAAGGGAGGAGATATACGATGCCAAAAGTCGCAATCAATGGATTTGGGAGAATAGGAAGACTGATTTTAAGGGCAATTGCTGAGCAGAAGCTTTTAAACGAGTTAGAAGTTGTTGCTGTTAATGATATCGTCTCAGCAGACAACCTTGCCTATCTGCTTAAATACGACACAAACTATGGGAGAAGCCCTTTTTCAGTCAAAAGCTCTAAATCAAAAGATAACCTTGAAGAGGACGATTTACTTGAGGTCGATGGGCATATCATTCAGTGTCTTTCCATAAAAGAGGGTCCTGCGGCGATGCCCTGGAAAGAATTAGGTGTGGACATCGTATTCGAATCGACCGGTTTATTTACTGCAGCTAGCAAGGCCATTGGTCATATCAAATCTGGAGCTAAAAAGGTTATCATTACTGCTCCTGGAAAAGAAGCAGATATTACCGTGGTTATGGGAGTCAATCATGAACAGCTCGATATGGGAAAGCATACGATCATTTCAAATGCTAGTTGCACAACTAACTGTCTAACTCCCTTGGTCCATGTGCTCCTGAAAGAAGGTTTTGGTATAGAAGAAGGATTAATGACAACCGTCCATAGCTATACGGCTTCTCAGAGACTTCAAGATGGTCCTTCGAAAAAGGATTGGAAGGGTGGAAGAGCTGCAGAAGGCAATATTATCCCCGCAACGACGGGAGCTGCCAAGGCCACTACATTAGTTATTCCTGAACTTAAAGGAAAGCTGACTGGAATGGCCTTTAGAGTACCAACACCCACAGTTTCTGTAGTCGACCTCACGGTGAGAACTACAAAAGAAACAAGTTATGCTGAGATTTGTGGGGCAATGAAAAAGGCCAGTGAAAGTTATTTAGAAGGTATTCTTGGATATACGGAGGAGCAAGTGGTTTCCAGGGATTATTTAAAGGATTCACACTCCAGCATATTCGATGCGGGATCTGGAATTGCCTTGAATAGCCGCTTTTACAAATTGATTGCTTGGTATGACAATGAATGGGGATATTCCTGCCGCTGCGTTGATCTTGCTAAGTACATTGCAAGTCGAATCTGATCGTTAACTATTTAAAAAACAACTCTTTGATCTCGATCAAAGAAGGGTTCTTATACCCGTCAAGAAAGGATTTATTGTGAAAACCACCATTCGTGATCTTTCTTTAAAAGGGAAAAGAGTTCTAGTCAGAGTTGATTATAATGTACCCTTGGAACTAGACAAGACCATCAATAGTTATGTGATTACGGATCAGACGCGAATCCTTGAAACACTAGAAACACTAAAGTACTTAATAGATCAAAAAGCCAAGATTGTACTGATCAGCCATCTTGGTCGACCTAAAGGCAAAAAGAATCCAAAAGAAAGTCTTGCGCCTATTGCTCCTCTTTTAAACAGATTACTTGGTGTTCCTGTCAAATTCGTAGGCGACTGTATTGGGCCAGAGGTAGATAAAGCAAAAGAACAATTAGCTGAAGGAGAAATTCTGCTTTTAGAAAATACAAGGTTCCATCCTGAAGAAGAAAAAAATGATCCAGAATTTTCAAAAGCACTTGCTTCTCTCATTGATGTCTATGTTAATGACGCTTTTGGATCAGCTCATAGAGCCCACTCCTCCACCGAGGGCGTCAGTCATTTTGTAAGAGAAAAAGCCATTGGATTTTTGATGGAAAAAGAACTGAAATACTTAGGTCAAGAGCTAGAAGCTCCAAGAAGACCTTTCGTTGTTGTTTTAGGTGGAGCCAAAGTTTCAGACAAAATAGAGGTTATCAACCGCCTTTTAGAAAAAGCTGACAGCCTGTTGATTGGCGGTGCAATGGCCTACACTTTTCTTCTTGCTTTAGGACATAAAGTTGGCAATTCTCTTGTAGAACCCGATAAAATCTCTGTGGCCACTGAAGCTCTAGCAAAAGCTAATGAAAGAAATATAAAGTTTTTGCTCCCTATCGATCATCTTGTCGCCACTTCGATCGATTTCGAACAAAAAATAGCCAAATCCCTTGAATGGACTACTGGTATTGACATTGCTGAAGGAAGGCTTGGGGTAGATATTGGTCTTCAAACCATGCAGTCTTACGGTCAGGAAATCAAAGGCGCAAAAACCATTTTATGGAACGGGCCTATGGGCGTTTTTGAAATCCCTGGTTGTGAAAAAGGAACTTTTTCGATAGCTAAAAGCATCTCTGAAAATCCCTCAGCTATTAGCATTGTAGCAGGTGGAGATTCTATCAAAGCGTTGCATCAAAGTGGATTATCCAATAAAGTAAGTTTCATATCAACAGGAGGTGGAGCTACACTCGATTTTCTCAAAGGAAAAGTACTTCCGGGCATAGCATCTATTCCGGATAGATAATCAAAAGCCTATGAATACCCGAAAAAAAATTATCGCCGGAAACTGGAAAATGAATAAAACTGTTTCCGAAGCAAAAGCTTTTGTCCATGCCCTTCTTAAGGAATTAGGCGACTATTCAGCAGCTGATGTAGTGATCTGCCCTCCTTTTACGGCTCTTCAAGCCGTCAGTGAACTACTGAATCATTCTTCTCAAGTGCGTCTTGGAGCCCAAAATTTATATCCCGCTTCTCACGGTCCTTACACCGGAGAAATTTCTCCTTGGATGCTTAGGGAATTTTATTGCCACTATGTCATTGTTGGACATTCAGAGAGAAGAATTCATTTAGGAGAATCCGACGAGTTCATCAACAAAAAGGTCAAAGCCGCTTTATCAGCCTCTCTTCATCCTATCCTCTGCATCGGAGAAGCTCTTGAAGAACGACAAAGAGGCATTTGGAAAGAAAAAATACGATCCCAATTAGAGTTAGGTTTAATGGCCATAGAAGAAAAGCAAGTGGTCGATTGTATTATTGCTTATGAGCCGATCTGGGCCATAGGAACAGGCAAAAATGCTACTTCAGAACAAGCTCAAGAAGTTCATTTTTTTATTCGGGAGCAGCTGACAAAGCTCTTTTCTGATCAAATTGCTCAAAAAATCCGGATTCAATACGGTGGAAGTGTGACTCCGCATAATGCCCAAGAGCTTCTTGCTTGCTCTGACATTGATGGCTTACTTATAGGAGGGGCAAGCCTTGACGTTCTCTCATTTTCCTCGATAATATTGAACAACAAATTATAAACGTATATGTATGATTTTTTAATCGGTTTTTTTCTGGTTATCTATATTATTACCTGCATTTTTCTTGTATTTGTCATCTTGATGCAAAGGAGTAAGCAGGAAGGCTTAGGTGCCGCATTCGGTAGTTCCGTCACCGATACTTTATTTGGAGCTCACACCTCTTCAATACTCATTAAAATAACGGTTTGGCTTTCTGGCATATTCTTTTTTCTTTCGATATTATTAGCATTTCTCTATGCTCATCGAGCTAGCAGCCAAACAACTATTCAACAAAAGCTACATAAAGCCGATGTGGAGCAGCACCAAACGCTTCCATCGAAAAAATAACCCGAAACTATTGTTGTTTACTAGTCTCAAAACTCTTTTCCTACTTTTTCCCCTGTTTAGCTTTTTTTTCTTATCCGGTTGTAAAGTAAAATCGACATCTGATCAAATTGTTATCGTCAATGGGCCAGAACCTGAATCTTTAGATCCTCACGTTATAACAGGCCAATTAGAGGGAAGAATCGTCAAAGCTCTTTTCGAGGGATTGACGACATGGAATGCAAAAGGAGAGATTATTCCAGGAACTGCCGAAAGATGGGAATGTTCTCCCGATGGTAAATGTTATCGGTTCTATTTACGTAAGACTTTCTGGACTAATGGGAAACCGGTTGAGGCAAAGGATTTTGTACTTTCCTGGAAGAGAGCCCTCGACCCCAATCAGGGATCTCGTTACGCAGATCTATTTTTTTGGATTACTAATGCAAAATCTTATTATGAAGGTAAAATCAACGACTTCTCATTGGTCGGCATCAAAGCTATTGGGCAATCTATATTGGAAGTACAACTTGAGGATCCGATCCCTTTTTTTCTTCAGCTTGTCGCTGAGCCTGTATTCTTTCCTCTACCTATTGACACAATCAATGTCTATGGAGAGGATTGGATAAAAGTAGGAAAAATCGTTTCCAATGGTCCTTACATTTTGGATGAGTGGAAGATCAATGATAGGATAGTCCTTAAAAAAAATCCTTATTATTGGGCACAATCCTCGATTAAAACAAAAGAGCTTGACTTACTCACAACAACTAAAGCTTCGACTGCTTTTAATCTTTTCTATTGCGGAATTGCCGATCTTATTCTTGACAAGGGACTTGTTCCTACCTTTTTTATAGAAAAAATTCGACAAAAGCCCTATTTCCACTCCTCCCCAATTTTTGCGACTTATTTCTATCGATTCAACACCCAACACAAGCCTTTGAACGACAGCCGGATTCGTTGTGCACTAGCTATGGCCATTGATAAATCACGTCTTGTTAGAATAATTACTCGAGGAGGAGAACTGCCAGCCGGCTCTATCACTCCCCCTGGAATACCAGGATATAACTCTCCTTCCGGTCTTCCCTACAATCCAACAATGGCCAAAAAGCTTCTGGCTGAAGCCGGATATCCGAACGGTAAGGGGTTCCCTCCCCTTTCTATACTTTATAACTCTGGAGAATTAAACGAACAGATAGCTACCGAAATTCAAGCAATGTGGCAAGAAAATTTAGGCATCCATGTAGGATTGAGGAATCAAGAATGGAAAGTCTATCTCAATTCACTTTCTCAGCTTGATTTTGATATTGCTAGATCAAGTTGGGTCGGGGACTATGCTGATCCCACAACATTTTTGAATCTTTTTACACAATTTTCTTCTAACAATGAAACAGGATGGTTTAACAACCGATACGAAGAGCTGCTAACAAAGGCACAAAAAGAAGTTAATCGTTCCTATAGATTCCAAATCTTGCAATCCGCTGAAAAGATCTTGGTGGAAGAAGAACTTCCAATTATTCCCCTCTATTTTTATTCAGGTATCTTGCTTTATGATCCAGAAAAAATTGGCGGTATTGAACCCAATCTTCTCGATGAACACCCTTTCTCAAAACTATTTCGGAAAAATTAGCAAGAAAATAAATATTGGATTTTATGGTCTTGGTCCCTCCTCTTTCCCTTATGTTAATTACCAGTTGGCTGAATTAGGCAAAAAAAATTTGGCTCTTATTTTCCCACCTACTTCATTATTGCGTCTTGGGCGCATTGCAAATGCCTGCAAAAAAACTGATTCCTCGTTGACCATCTTTGGTTATAGCAGAGGAGCCATTTCAGCAATCAATCTCTGCAAGATGCTAACTAAGCAAAAAAAAGTGGACTTCCTTTATCTTATAGATCCCATTGCCTATTTTACCAATCGTCTTAGGATTCCTGAAAACGTAATTCAGGGATTTATCTGCTATCAAAGAAATGGAGCCAGAACCCCCTTTCTCTTTGGCCGCTTCGGAAAGGGAATAGCGGATTATGTTTTTTGTGGTCAAAAGACAAAGAATTTTATGATAGAACAAGCTTTTAAAATTGAACCATCAAGGGTAGTTATGCATGAAGACATGGTTGAGTATTGCTTGTTCAGAGCGAAAATAACCCTCCTCTCCCTTCTCAACGAAGAGTAGGATCCTTCAAAACACGTCTTACAACGTAAGGTAAAATCCCTCCATGAACGTAATAATTAAATTCAGCTTCGTTATCAATACGGCAGAGTAAGGAGATATTTTTTACTGTTCCGTCAGTCTTTTTAATTTCTAAAAGTACACGCTGTCCCGGCCGAATGATATCTCTGGATTGAGGAATAGAAAACAGTTCCGAACCGTCTATACCCACCGATTTTATACTTTGACCGGGTTCAAACTGAAGGGGCAAAACCCCCATTCCAATCAAATTACTTCTGTGTATTCTTTCGAAACTTTCTGCGATTACTGCTTTGACTCCCAAAAGTTTGACCCCTTTAGCAGCCCAATCCCGAGAGCTTCCCGAGCCATATTCTTTTCCTGCAAACACAATCAGTGGCACCTGCTCTTCTTTATAAAGCATAGCTGCTTCATAGATTGACATCTCTTTCCCATCAGGCATATGTCGAGTGATTCCCCCTTCTTTACCCCCAACCATAAAATTTTTCAGTCTTACATTCCCAAAGGTTCCTCTAACCATTACATGGTGATTTCCACGACGCGATCCAAAACTGTTAAAATCTTGAAAGGCTACTCCTTTCTCTAAAAGATAATGACCGGCAGGAGAATGTAGAGGAATCGTACCGGCAGGAGAGATATGATCAGTAGTAACAGAATCCCCAAGCAAGCATAATGTTCTAGCGTTGATAATAGGAGCAGGCTTTGACGTTTCAGAATAGATAGCCTCCTCAAAAAACGGAGGATACTGAATGTAGGTATTTGACGGATCCCAATAATAAAGTATTCCTTTTTGATAATCGATTTTAGACCAAGAATCATTTTTTTCTAAAAACTCTTCATAAAGTCTACGGCATGTATCCGGTTGAATAGTTTTGTTTATCACTTCACGGATTTCTTCAGAACTAGGCCAAATATCTTTTAAAAAAACCTCTTTGTCATTTTGATCTCTACCTAGTGGGTCTTCCAAAAGATTTTTGAAGATAGAACCTGCAAGCGCATATGCAATAACTAACGGGGGAGACATAAGAAAATTGGCTTTTACTGAAGGATGAATCCTAGCCTCGAAATTTCGGTTTCCAGAAAGAACGCTGGCAACCACCAGATCGTGCATCTTTATTGTCTGCTCAATTTCCTCAGAAATAGGTCCGCTATTCCCAATACAAGTTGTACATCCAAAGCCAACAATGTTGAAGCCAAGCTGATCCAAGAATTCTTGCAGTCCGCTTTTTAACAGATAATCTTCAACAACTCTAGAACCAGGAGCAAGAGAGGTCTTCACAAATCCAGGGACCTTCAATCCTTTGAGAACGGCTTTTTTCGCCAACAATCCCGCTGCTATCATTGCAATAGGATTAGAAGTATTTGTACAACTAGTAATAGCGGCTATGACAATGGAACCATCTCCAATTTCAGTTTGCCCATTATCATGTCTAAAAGGATAGGAATGGATTCTATATTTTTCTTCTATCTGTTGAGGGGTCTTGCCGTAGCCCTGCGAAAGAGCTGATCGAGTCAATAATGAATAAAACTTTTGTGGAAGTTCTGAAAGAGAAATTCTATCTTGTGGTCTTCTAGGTCCGGCCACCGATGGCTTTACATTACCCAGATCAAACTCAAAGACATGAGAATAAGTGATATCCGAAGTTTCGGTAGGCACTCCAAAAAGATTTTGAGCTTTATAGTACTTTTCGATCAAATCAATCCAATGCTGCTCTCTGCCAGTTTGCTTGAAATAGAAAAGGACCTGCTCATCAATTGGGAAAAAACCCATTGTTGCTCCATATTCTGGAGCCATGTTTGCAATGGTCGCTCTATCTGGTACAGACAATGAAAGAATACCAGGACCAAAAAATTCAACGATTTTTCCAACGACCCCTTCTTGTCTCAATCTTTCAGTAAGAGCAAGGACAAGGTCAGTTGCAATGACCCCTTCTTTGAGAGTCCCAATTAATCTAACCCCAACTACTTCAGGTAGAGAGATGTAGTAAGGCTCTCCAAGCATGGCTGCTTCAGCTTCGATACCTCCCACTCCCCACCCAACGATTCCAAGTCCATTAATCATTGTGGTATGAGAATCAGTTCCCAATAAAGTATCGGGATAGAGAACCGTTCTCTGGCCTTCTTTTTTACTTAAAACTCCTTTCGCCAAATATTCTAGGTTAACTTGATGACAGATGCCTATCCCAGGAGGAAAAATTCTAAGACCCGAAAAAGCTGACTGCGCCCATTTTAAAAAAGAATATCTTTCTTTATTTCTTTCTAGTTCCTTTTCTAAATTATATTGAAAAGCCCCTTTGATCCCAAAAGCATCCACCTGAATGGAATGATCCACAACGAGATCCACCGGTATAAGTGGCTCTATTGATCGTGGGTCTTTTCCCACCTTTTGCACAACATCTCTCATCGCTGCTAAATCGACTAACAAGGGGACACCAGTGAAATCTTGGAGAAGGATCCTTCCGACATAAAAAGGAATTTCATCCTTTGGAGGAGACGGCCAGGCAAAGAATTTTTCAACATCTTCTTTTTTGGCTTTACCTTCGCAAGCGTTTCGAAGAACAGATTCCAGTATGAACCTCAAAGACAGGGGAAGTTTATCTAATTTGGGGAAAAACTGACGCTGAAGCTCCGGAAGGCTGTAATAAGAAAAAGTCCCCTCCAATCCCGCCACAGAAAAGGATTGTACAATTCCAGTAAGAGAAAAAAAAGAATTCATAGATCTATAAAATATATCAATGTATTTTCTTTTTTGTTATGAATTTTATAACTTTATCAAGAAAAATCATTTTTCTTTTAAATTTTTAGGATAATCTAAAATATTAAGCAATAATCCATGAAGAGAACAAACAGACAATCAACTATACAACTTAGCACTTCTCAAGAAGATTATCTCAAAGAAATCTTTCTCCTTTCTGAAAGAGGAGAGCCTGTCACCACTTTAGCGCTAGCACAAAAAATTGGGGTCAAATCTGCCTCCGTCACCGATATGATCAAAAAGCTAGTGGAACTGGGATTAGTTCAAAGAAAACCCTATCAAGCCATCTATCTTACTGAAGCAGGCAATCGCGTAGCTTTAGAAATCCTTCGACATCACCGTCTCCTGGAAACGTTCCTAGCAGAAAAATTGGGCTACCGTCTCGATGAAGTACATGGAGAAGCTGAACGGTTGGAGCATGTCATAAGCGAACAATTTGAAAAAGCGATCGCTCGGATGCTTGGTCATCCTCGAAGGGATCCTCATGGCGACCCTATTCCTACTTTTGACCTGGTGATGCCAACCGACACCACTGAAAGAACCCTTTACTCTCTTAAAAAAGGAGATAGAGCTCAAATTACAAGAATCATGTTACAAGACAGACAATCCTTAAAACATTTCAAGACCCTTAACTTGCTGCCAGGCACCATCATCACAGTCTTAGACAAATTCGAAGACTGCATGCAGCTTTCCATCTTGGGACAAGAACAAAAACCAATAAAAATTCCTCTATCTATAAGTGAAGAGATCATGATTGTCCCTTCTTCCTTAACAAGCGGAAAAACCCAATAACTTTTAAACATATCTTCTTGCTGCGGTCTTCTTCATTAAAGATAAATGAAAAAAACAGAAAGAGAATTTCAGCTAAAACGTTCTCAAATTGATTCTTGGGTCATACAAAGAGCAAAAGAAATTCTTGAAGGAAAAGAACCCAAAATAATAAACAGGTTTTTTCCTTTCATTGGACCAGCCTTCATTGCAGCCATTGCCTACATCGATCCTGGAAACTATGCTACCAACATAGAAAGTGGCTCAAAATATGGATATACTCTTCTGTGGGTGGTCTTTTTTTCTAACCTGATGGCAATATTTATCCAATGGCTTTCTGCAAAAGTAGGG
The DNA here is from genome assembly GCF_949774925.1 of Candidatus Methylacidiphilum fumarolicum. GTDB lineage: Bacteria > Verrucomicrobiota > Verrucomicrobiia > Methylacidiphilales > Methylacidiphilaceae > Methylacidiphilum > Methylacidiphilum fumarolicum. The sequence continues at coordinate 1,209,909 of NZ_OX458932.1, read as the reverse complement.
ATGGTTACTGGGAAAAACTTACCTGAATGGATAAGAGATTCAATTCAAAGCCCCTTTTTTAGATATTTTTACTGGATTCAGGCTGAAATCATGGCGATAGCCACGGATCTTGCTGAATTTATCGGTGCCGCTATCGGCTTTAAAATTCTTTTTGGTTTTCCTCTCATTTGGGGTGCTTGTCTAACTGCAATCACCACTTCCATCATTCTTTATCTACAAAAAAGAGGTTTCAGACTGATGGAACTAATCGTTGGTGCTTTCGTAGGGATAGTCGCCCTGTGTTACTTGCTCGAATTGTTTATAGCTCACCCAGATAGAAGTGCTATCCTTTATGGATTGTTCATTCCACATTTTCAATCTCCTGAAAGCATCTATTTGGCAGCCGGTATTCTTGGAGCCACTGTCATGCCCCATGCTATCTACCTTCATTCCGCCTTAACCCAAGACAGAATTTCTACAACTGATTGCTTAAGCAAAAAAAAATTACTTCAGTATTCTTTGGTGGATGTTTTTTTGGCCATGGGGATTGCTGGCGGTGTTAATATGGCCATGTTGATTGTTTCTGCAGCCATTTTTTATCAAGGGAATATCGCTCCTAATGGTTTGGAAATGGCTTATCAAACCCTCATTCCTGCCCTTGGTTCTTTTGCATCGACCATTTTTGGACTTTCTTTGCTTGCTTCAGGTATTTCTTCATCCGCTGTAGGAACGCTAGCTGGACAAGTAATTATGCAAGGCTTCGTTCATTTTACCTTTCCAATATGGTTTAGAAGACTCTTTACCATGTTACCAGCGATCTTTTCTATTTTACTCGGCATAGACAGCACCAAACTCATGATTTTTTCTCAGGTGGTACTAAGCTTTGGGATCGGCTTTGCGCTGATCCCTCTCCTCCTTGTGAATCAAAATAAGACCATTATGGGAGTATTCAGCGCAAGTCCCTTAGTATCTATAATAGGATGGACCATCGCTCTCTTTATCATTCTGCTAAATATATTTCTTTTAGTAGATTCAATATCGAAAATTTTTTAAAATTACAAACCGGTGACGATTTTATCTGTTCATTCCATACAAATAATAACTATTTAGTGAGAGTAATTTAAAACAATCCGATATGAATAATAACACCTCAAAGCCTCTTTTGCCTTCTTCTAAATCTCATTCTCCTAGCCTTTTTAGCGATCTAGACATCCATCATTTTAAGAATGGAACCCTTTACAATCTTTACGAAAAATTAGGATCCCATCTTACAAGTTGGGAAGGAGAAAAGGGAGCGTACTTTTCGGTGTGGGCTCCCAATGCTGCATCGGTCTCTGTAATTGGTAGCTTTAACCAGTGGGATCCAAAAGCAAATCCTATGGTTTCCAGGGAGGATCAAAGTGGCATATGGGAAATCTTTATTCCTGGGGTAGTCAGAGGAGATCTTTATAAATACTATATTAAGTCCAAAGCCAACGGAATTGTTACGGTCAAAGGTGATCCTCTTTCTTTTTTATGGGAAACTCCTCCCAAAAGTGCATCTATTGTTTGGAATTTAGATTACACATGGCTCGATAAAGAATGGATAGATAACAAAGAAAAAAACAATTGTTTAAATTGCCCATGGAATATTTACGAAGTGCATCTTGGATCATGGCAAAGAAAAAAAGAAGAAGACAACAGGTTTTTGACTTATAGAGAGATCGCCCCTCTGCTAGCCAAGTATGTCAAAGAAATGGGCTTTAGCCATGTCGAATTCCTCCCAGTAATGGAACATCCATACTATGGATCCTGGGGATACCAGTGCTTGGGTTATTTTGCTCCTACCAGCCGCTTTGGGACACCTCAAGATTTTATGTTTCTTATTGATTATCTGCACCGAAACGGTATCGGGGTGATTCTAGATTGGGTTCCTTCTCATTTTGCCACTGATGGGCATGGTTTAGGATTATTCGATGGAACACACCTTTATGAACATGCTGATCCCAGACAGGGCTATCATCCAGACTGGGGAAGCTATATTTTCAATTATGGAAGATATGAAGTTAAAGAATTTCTAATTAGCAGTGCCCGATTTTGGATCGAAAAATATCATGCAGATGCTTTGAGAATTGATGCGGTTGCTTCAATGCTTTACCTCGATTACTCTAGAAAGCCCGGAGAGTGGATTCCCAATAAATATGGAGGAAACGAAAATCTCGAAGCCATAGCTTTTCTTCGCACCCTAAGCGAAACCCTTTATCAAGAATTTCCTGGCATACAGCTTATTGCTGAGGAATCGACGGCTTATCCGTTGGTCACACGACCTGTATATGCCGGAGGTCTTGGGTTTGGCTTCAAGTGGAACATGGGCTGGATGCATGATACTCTCTTTTATTTTTCTCTTGATCCCATTTATAGAAAATATCACCAAAATCGGCTAACATTCAGTGCCTGGTATGCTTTTCAAGAAAACTTTATTCTTTCCCTATCCCATGACGAAGTAGTGTATGGAAAAGGCTCTTTGCTAAGGAAAATGCCTGGTGATACCTGGCAAAAATTTGCAAATTTGCGAGCCCTATTTTCTTACATGTACTTTTTTCCTGGGCATAAACTGATCTTTATGGGTGGAGAATTTGGTCAATGGGATGAATGGTATCATGAAAAAAGCCTTGACTGGCATTTGGCCATTGATGGATTCCACAAACAGCTACAATCAATGGTGAAATACCTTAATTTCCTTTATAAATCCGAAAAAGCCCTCCACGCTAATAATTTCTCTCCCAATGGCTTCTATTGGATAGACTTTTCAGATTATGAAAAAAGTATCATAAGCTTCATAAGAAAATCTCCTGACGAAAAAGATCATATTCTTTGTGTTTTTAATTTCACTCCTGTTCCACGGCTCAATTATCTAGTAGGGGTCCCTTTCGATGGATTTTGGAAAGCAATTTTCAATAGCGATGCCTCGGAGTATGGCGGCAGTGGTTTAGGCCTTACAAAAGGAGAAATAGCTTCACCCCTCGTTTGGCAAGGCCAACCATATTCTCTTTCTCTTACCCTCCCTCCCCTTGCTTGCATTGCCTTTAAAAAAACGCATGAAGATAAGCTCAAAAATTAAACTTGCCGCTTTCCTTCTTTTCATCATTATCGGCACACTTGGATTTGAAATGGCTTGGGTCTCTGCTTTATCCTTAAAAAATATCCGACAGATTCAGCTTCTTTCTGAAAAAATTCGATTGCTAAACGAAATCAAATTGCTTGGATACAAGTTAATCAAAGAAATATCCGATTATATCGATGGCCAGAACCCTTATGATAAAACTGACTATTTCTATTTTTCTACTCTCATAAACGAAAAGCTTGTTTCGATTGAGTCTCTTTTTGCAGATAAGGAAGAAAAGACTGCCTTTGAGGCTATTAAGGAGCAGTGGAAGAATTTGAGTAGCTGTAGTTTAGGCATCCTCGAAGAGGCTACAAAATTAACAAGCAAAGAGCATTTGGAAGCCAAGAAAGAGGAAATAGAAAAAAGGGAATATTATAAGTTTGACAAAATAATCGCTGACTTTCAAAACAGGGTCTATTTACAAGCAATTAATAGTATCGCAGAGAAAGAACAACAGTTAGTGCGCTTTAGTCAGACTGTTTTCCCTCTCAGCTTCCTTTGCAGTGGAGTTATTCTATGGTTAGTCTATAGATGGCAAAATCTCGGCATTTCTCTTCCTTTGCAAAAATTGATCGAAGTTGTTGAAAATGGAAAAGCAGAGCCCAAAAAAATAATATTCCCCTCATTCCATGGAGAAATAGGAAAACTGTCAGAGGCCTTCGCTCATCTTTTTGAAAAGATTGACAAATTTCAAAGCAAACTTATTGAATCAGAAAAAATAGCCTCGATTGGAGCTATGGCTGCAGCTGTTGCCCATGGAATTAAAAACCCTCTTTCGAGCATACGGGCTTTAGCAGAAGTCTCTTTGCTTCAAGACAATCTGGATGAATCCGCAAAAGAAACTCTAAAAGAAATCATAAAAGAGACGGACACCCTTAACAACAGGATTAATCATCTTCTTTCTTACACGAAACCATCAGTTCCAAATCGCCATCCAACCAATCTGAATGATCTATTGAGGGCACTCATTCCTAGTATTGCTCGAACCCTACCAAAGGCTATAACCATCGATTTGCAACTGGATCCTTCCTTACCACCCATCCTCTCTGATTCCTCGCAAATTGAACAAGTAATTATAGAGCTGCTTACTAATGCTATCAACGCAAGTGAAAAAGGCGGTTTAATTCAAATAATCACTCGCTCTGATCCCGTTCAAAAAGAAGTCCTTCTTGAAATTGTTGATCATGGCAAAGGCATTCCTAATGCTATCATCGACACAATCTTCCAACCATTTTTCACAACATCTACAGAAGGAACTGGTTTAGGTCTTGCTATTGCTAAAAGATATTCCGAACAAAATGGCGGACTATTGACCATACAAAGTGAAGTAGACAAAGGGACTATTGCAAGTATTAAGTTTTCAAGCTTTAATGGCTAAGGATAAAACCAATGGGGCTTACTGTTCTTGTTGTTGAGGACGAAAAGAATCTGGCTCTTTCTTTAAAACGGTTTTTGGAAAACAAAGGCCATGAGACCACCGTTTGTTTCGATGGAGACATAGGCTTAAGCCAATGTCTAGAAATGAATCCTGAGCTGCTTCTCGTTGACTGCCGCTTGCCAGGAATGGGAGGCATTGAGCTTTTAAAAAAGGCAAAAGCCCTTAATCCAAATCTCTATTCAATTGTTTTTACGGCTTTTGGGTCGATCGAAGATGCTGTGGAAGCCATTAAGTTAGGATCTTTTGATTATATCCAGAAGCCGATTGATCTTCAAAGATTAGGACAATTAATTCTAAAAATAGAGGAAACCGTTCGGTTAAAAAGAGAAATTGACTATTACCGAAAACGAGAAGAAACGGAGTTAATTGGCTCTTCTCTAGCTATGACTCGTGTTAGGGAAACAATTCAAAAACTTGTCGCCCTTTCTTTGGACAAGTCACCTCCAACCGTATTAATCACTGGTGAAACTGGAACCGGTAAAGAAGTCGTCGCCCGCCTACTCCACCGAAAAAGTTCCCGATCAGACAAAGCTTTTATTCATGTCAATTGCATTTCTCTTCCAGATAATCTCGTTGAAGACGAGTTGTTTGGACATGAACAGGGTGCGTTTACGGGAGCTAGAAATGCAAAGCCTGGCTTGATGGAAGCAGCCGATAGGGGAACGCTTTTTTTGGATGAAATCGGAGATTTTCCGATTAATCTGCAGGGGAAATTACTAACAGCCATAGAAAGCAAAAAAATTCGTCGCTTGGGCAGCGTGAGGGACAGGGAAATTGATCTTTGGATTATTGCTGCGACAAATAGAAATCTAACAGAAAAAGCCAGTTTAGGATCATTCCGCCCCGACCTTCTCTACCGACTGAACGTTGTTTCCATCTATTTACCTCCTTTAAGAGAAAGAAGAGAGGACATTGCCGAGCTTTCCAACTATTTTCTTAGAAAATACGCTGCTCAATATGGAAAAAATATTCAAGGATTTGAGAAAGAAGTAATAGAGACTTTTCAAAACTACAATTGGCCTGGAAACGTTCGCGAACTTTCACATAAAATCGAGCAGGCCGTCTTATGGTGTGAAGACAATCTCATTAGCTTACGACATATTGATGCAGTCTTAAAAAAAAGGTTTCAAAACAATAGCTTCTTACCTCAACCTTTCATTGATAAAAAAGAACTCATAAAGTGGCTACTGAATGAACCATTCTCTTTGAAAGCATTTGAAGGAGAGTTAATAAAAACGGCTCTGGAAAAGACGCAAGGGAATTTTTCTCAAGCAGCACGCCTTTTAGGGGTTACTCGAGACTGGCTTAGGTATAGAATTGAAAAAAATATGTTCGATTCTGATTGAACTTCTGCTTGCCTCCAGTTTTACGATATCGGCAAAGTATGAGACATATAGGAATGCTAGGACAAATAAATGCTTTCCTTGAGAATGTTATGGATTCCCATCCTATTCAGAGAATGGGAGAAATATCTTCTATATTCCATCTATTTTTTTTGGCTTGCAAAGGAGCATTCATAGATCTAGTATAAAAAAATTGGAATAGTGTGTAGGCATCCTGTCTTAGCAGGGATAACTGATATAGAACCATATCGGGTGCTTGCTAAGCGTTCAATTCCAATAGGGATTATGGAATTTTAACAAATGATTGAAAGTTTATAGAAAAAAGCCGATTGTCTTTTATGCACTCGTGGCGGAATCGGCAGACGCGCAAGCTTGAGGTGCTTGTGGGTTTACCCGTGGGAGTTCGAGTCTCCCCGAGTGCACTTTTTATACGATAGATGTTTTTCTTCCCTTCAAATTCCTTTCTCATTTAAACTTTAGTCCAGCTGGCATGTATGGACAGCCAATCTTTCAACAGAACAACGCATAGGCAACTAGTAGAGAAATCGGAATACGCTCCACCTCCGCTTTGGTGGAAGGATGCCATCATTTATGAAGTCCATGTCAAATCATTTTTTGATGGCAACGATGATGGGATTGGTGACTTCATAGGAATGACTCAAAAACTGGACTACATCAAGTCGATTGGAGTGAATGCCATTTGGTTATTGCCTTTTTATCCTTCTCCTTTGAAAGATGACGGATATGACATATCTGATTACTGCGCTGTGCATCCAGATTATGGAGAGCTAAAAGATTTCAAAATTTTTTTAATGGAAGCTCATAAGAGAAACTTAAGAGTGATCACCGAGTTAGTTATTAATCATACATCTGATCAACATCCATGGTTTCAAAGGGCTAGGAATTCTCCTGCGGGGAGCAATTACAGAAACTATTATGTCTGGAGTGATAATCCGGAAAAATTTAAAGAAGCTCGAATAATTTTTAAAGACTTTGAATCCTCCAATTGGACATGGGATCCTGTGGCAAAAGCTTATTACTGGCACCGCTTTTATTCTCACCAACCGGATTTAAACTTCGATAATCCTGAGGTTAAAAAAGAAATTTTTAAAATTATCGATTTTTGGCTTGGAATGGGAGTCGACGGGTTGAGATTAGACGCAGTGCCTTATCTTTTCGAAAGGGATGGGACCAGTTGTGAAAATCTGCCTGAAACTCATCAATTTCTTAAAGAACTCCGCAGCTATGTTGACACTCATTATGCGAATCGGATGCTTCTTGCAGAAGCTAATCAATGGCCAGAAGACGCCGCAGCATATTTTGGTCAAGGGGACGAATGCCATATGGCCTTCCATTTCCCACTCATGCCACGGATTTTTATGGCGATCCGAATGGAAGAAAACTATCCTATAGTGGATATTCTAGAACTAACCCCCCCTATTCCCGATTGTTGCCAATGGGCCACTTTCCTTCGCAATCATGATGAATTAACCCTAGAAATGGTCACCGATGAAGAAAGAGACTACATGTACAGGGTTTATGCGAAAGAATCTCGAGCAAAACTCAATCTAGGAATTCGGCGAAGACTTGCTCCTCTCCTCGACAACAACAGAAAAAAAATGGAACTCATTTTTACGATTCTCTTTTCTCTCATGGGTTCACCAATCATTTACTATGGGGATGAGATCGGCATGGGAGATAACATCTATCTAGGAGATCGCAATGGAGTTCGAACCCCAATGCAATGGTCTGAAGAAAAAAATGGGGGCTTTTCAAAGGCTAATCCTCAACGACTCTATTTGCCACTGGTCATAGATCCTGAGTATCACTACCAGGCCGTTAATGTGGAATTGCAACAAAACAACCTCTCTTCCTTTCTTTGGTGGATCCGTCGGGTGATTAGCATGCGGAAAAAGTATCTAGCGTTCAGTCGTGGAAGCATAGAAATCATCGATCAAAGCAATCCTAAGGTTTTAGCTTTCATTCGAAAATACAAAGAGGAGATCCTATTGGTTGTTATAAATCTCTCCCGTTTTACTCAAGTTACGGAAATCAGTCTACCTGATTGTATAGGCTATATTCCAACAGAAACTTTTGGTAAAGCTACTCTACCAAAAATAACCGAAAACCCTCTTCTATTTGTCCTTTCTCCCTATGCTTACTTCTGGTTCTCTCTCAATCCATCCTATGACTCTTCTCATCAACAATTGGAAAGAGTTTCAACAATTGCTCTTGAAGAGGTCCCTTTGCCATCCTTTTGGTTAAGTTCAGAGGGGGAACGTTTTGCTTCTAAAGTCCTGCCCTTATACCTTTCTCAGTTTAAGTGGTTTAACCTTCTGGGCAAAAAGCTGTTGAGGGTAGAAATCCAGGACGCAATTGAATTAAACGCCCTCCGGTTTTTAGGAGAAGACATACAGTGTGTGTTGTTTGCTTTTTATTATGATGTAGGAAATCCAGAACCATTTTTCTTTTTTCTGAAAAAAAATGAGCAAAAAGACGTTGATGAAATCGGAAAGAAAAATCCAGAGTGCGTGTTTTGCAAATTCAAAGAGAAGGAACAGGAGGGACTGCTTATTGATGCGATGTATGAATCGATATTTCGTTCCTGGATGCTTGATTGGATTGCCTCCGGTAGACATATAGACTTAAGAAAGGGTAAGGTGGTGGCAAAGCCATCTTCAAAACTTAAAGAAACTTGTAGAGAAGGACAACTCCCCATTTCCTCTCAAGTGCTTCCTGACAAACAAAGAAATTTGTTAATCAACTTTGAAAATAAAATAATGTGCAAGTTTTACAGGCCCCTAAACGAGGGTATCAACCCTGAAATAGAAATTTTAGAATATCTAGAATCTAAAGAAAGCCTTCCTTTCTTCCCTAAGTACCTTGGAAATGCTGAGTTTTTATCTACAGATGGGACAGTCCATTCTTTATGCTTGGTAGAAGAATTCATTCCTAATCAAGGGGATTGCTGGCAGCTGACCCTCGATTCTTTAAGTCGATATTATGAGAGAGTCCTCGAATCAAAACAGTTTTTTTCATCTCCTAGAGATCTCCTAAAGATGGATCCTTTACAGTGGCCATCCGAATGTAAGGAAATCCTGGAAGGAACTTATGTTGAAAAATTACGGGCGATCGCTGAAAAAACTGCCATGATGCATAATTGGCTTTCAGCTGAAAACAAAGATCCAAACTTCTCTCCTGAACCGTTTACAACATGGTATCAACGTAGCCTCTTCCAATCAGCCATGGAATATCTTTTGCGTCTCCAAAGACAATTGTCAAAAAACAACAAGGATTTAAAAGACAAAGAAATTTTAGGCTTTTATGAAAAAATAGATGTCATTGAAAAACAACTTCAACAGATTCTCATTGCTGGCAATTACGGGTTAAAAATTCGGATTCATGGGGATTTTCACTTACAACAGCTTTTGTATACAGGAAAGGATTTTGTAATTATCGATTTTGAAGGAGAAACAGAGATACCATTTAGCCAGAGAAAGTTAAAAAAAACGCCGCTAAAGGATATTGCTAGTATGATCTTTTCTCTCTATTTAGCAGCATTTTCAGCTCTTGAATCCTCCCTGCTGATTTCTCAAGATAAGCCATGGCTAGAAGACATTTCGCTCTGCTGGCATAGGTATGCTACAGCCGTTTTTGTCAATCGATACTTAGAAGTAGCAAAGTCTGAAATCCTTCCACAAACAAAAGAAGAAAAAGAAAGGTTGCTCCATTTTTGCTTGCTAGAAAGGGTGCTCTATGAAATAGAATATTCTTTGAAAAGGTCTCTAATGAAAGAAGCATCTTTTTTATGCAAAGCAGTTCTGTCTTTTCTTAATTTTCCATTAACTTTGATCAGCCAACCAAAAAACAATGCTAATGGCTCAGAATCAATGAAGAAGTAATTCAATAAGGACCGTTCTTTTTTCTCTCACAATGACAGAAGAATAACTTTTTTTATAGGACATAGTTCAAAGATAATGAACATGTTGTCTTCTATAATTCCAGTAGGATCAATTTGTTCTGATGATGCAGTCTCTTTTGTTGTATGGGGCCCTTTCCTTTCGGATTGCGCTATACACATATACGAGCCAGAAGATCTAACCATCCCTATGGAAAAAGATAGTCGAGGATATTGGAGGGGTTTACTAAAAACCCACGAGAAAAAAAACAGAATTCGATATAAATACAGAATCAATAAGCTAAAAGAATATCCCGATCCAGCTTCTAGATATCAGCCATACGGTGTTCATGACCGATCTGAAGTTATCGATTTTTCAGCAATTAAAAAGTGCGAAATCACTGAAAAACGACCCGCTTTAGATGACTACGTTATCTATGAATTGCACGTGGGAACATTCACTCCACAAGGAACTTTTGAGGCAATCATACCCAGACTACCAGTCTTAAAAGAATTAGGAATAAATGCTCTAGAACTTATGCCTATTTCGCAATTTCCAGGAAAAAGAAATTGGGGATATGATGGGGTTTATCCTTTTGCCGTTCAGAATAGTTATGGAGGGCCATGGGGATTGCGCAAATTAGTGGATAGTTGTCATCAGATAGGCATGGCAGTGGTTCTTGATGTTGTATATAACCACTTAGGTCCGGAAGGGAATTATCTTAGTCAATTTGCTCCTTATTTTACCCAAAAATATAAAACACCCTGGGGAGAGGCCATTAATTATGACGATGCTTTCTCTGATGAAGTTAGAAATTTTTTCATATATAATGCTCTTTTCTGGTTTTCTGAATATGATATAGACGCTTTAAGGCTGGATGCCATTCATGCCATTTATGACGAAAGCGCGTATCTTTTTCTTGAGGAATTAGCCGATAAAACAATAGAATTTTGTCACACATTCAATAAAACCCATTTCCTTATTGCCGAAAGTGACAGGAATGATCCCAAATTCATTTATCCGAAAACCCTTGGTGGCTGCCATCTCCATGGACAATGGTGTGATGATTTTCATCATGCTCTGCACGCTTTTATAACCAAGGAAACAAAAGGATATTATTCTGATTTCGGCTCTCTTTCACATGTTGCAAAAGCTTTTAAGCAAGGATATGTCATTGATGGTTGCTATTCTTCGTATAGAAAACGCAAGCATGGAAGAAAACCCCAACATGTCAAAAGAAGCCAACTAATCGTTTTTTCTCAGAATCATGATCAGATCGGAAATAGATATTTAGGAGAAAGACTTTCTTGTCTAATTGATTTTAGTGAACTCAAAATGATTTGTGTGTTAACTCTTCTTTCAGGCTTCATTCCTCTTTTGTTCATGGGAGAAGAGTATGGAGAAAAAAATCCTTTTCTCTACTTCGTCGATCATGGGGATCCCAATCTTCTAGAAGCGGTTCGAAAAGGAAGACTGAAAGAGTTCGCAGATTTTCACGGAGACAAAGAAGGATATGATGCAACAAAACAAGAAGCTTTCAATAAATCTATTATTAATTGGGAATTAAGGACTGAAGGGACACACGCCATCCTATGGAAATTGTATCAGCATACGATTGCATTACGCAAAAAATATAAATCTTTAATATGCACTGAAAATATCTCTCCTATTGTAAATTTTAATGAAGAAGAAAAGCTCTTTTTCTTTCTATTTAACAACAAACAGGAAAGCCTCCTTGGAATAACTAACTTCGACTCAGTAGAAAGGAGATATTTGATCGAGGAAGAAGTCTATCCATTGGGAAAAATTCTTGATCTAGCGGATGAAAAATGGAGTGGACCTGGATCTATTTCTCCTGATCAATTATTTGCTTCATCCACATCTATTCCAATCAGTCCAAAAAACATCGTTCTTTACTATGGATGTTGAAATTTCTTACCACTGAATACGGTGGATAGCCATCAATTCTACCCCCTCTGGCGGCCAGTGCTCCAGCCAGAGCCTTGGGCTTGGCTGGTGGTGAAGGCCGCCCTATTCCGGCGTTTCTTGCCGTTCGATGTACTGTTTGAGGACGGTTAATGGGGCACCCCCGCACGTGATAATGCAGTAGGAACGGCTCCAAAGAACTGGCTTACGATAGAAATGGGCGACCGTTGTGGCAAACTCTCTGCGGAGAAGTCTGGAAGAAGTTGTCTTGAGATTGTTCAGGAAGCGGCTGAGTCCAAGATTTGGTGGCAACGCAACCAGCAAGTGAACGTGGTCAGATTCTCCGTTGCACTCAAGCAGCTGTCCGCCCCATCCATCCCAGCGCATTTCCGCAATAGCACGCAACCGGTCAAGCATGGGGCGGGTGAGCGCCTTGCGGCGGTATTTTGTGATAAGAACTAAATGGTAGTGCAGCGCGTAAACGCAGTGATCCAGAACGTGCAAACGCACTTGACCTGTCATTGCACTAAATGATAGACCATATTGCTGGCCACTGTCCAGCGTCGCCTCATGATGATCGCATCACCCGCTGGTCTTCCCGTTCTGGGCCCGGTCGAGCGCAAGGTCACCTACCGGCTCTATCCATCCAAGACCGTCCGGGATGAGCTTTTGCGGACTCGGTGGGTCCATTGCTTCCTCTGGAACCTAGCTTTGGAGGAGCGCAGGCGGGCGTGGAAGGAGGAAAAGCGGCGTATCGGTTTCGTCGAGCAGTGCCGATGGCTCACCGAGCTCCGTTCCCGCAGCGCGCTTCTCTCCTCGATCAATGCTCAATTCGCCCAGGTAACGCTCAAGAGGTTGGATCTCGCCTTTCAGGCGTTCTTCCGCCGCGTCCGGCAAGGCGAAAATCCGGGATTCTCGCGTTTCAAGCAGGCAGGGCGATTCAGCGATTTCGGCTTCAAGCAGCACGAAGGTGACTGGCGGCTGATCGCCAGAGAGCGAAGCGCTCACCTGAAGCTTCGTCTCTCCGGCATTGGGGAGATCCCGATCCGGGGCAAGGCCCGTACTCCCGGAGAACCCAGGACATGCGAGATCTTTCTTTCCGGCGGCCGATGGCATGCGTCGGTCACGATGCGCTGCCGGCCGGCGCGGGAGCATGGCTGTGGAGCCGAGGCTTTCGACCTGGGCACGGAGCGGTTCCTGACCAGCGCCAGGTTGGAGCCGGAAAAGAGCGAGCCGGACGTTTTTGAGGTCGCCAATCCGCGCAATCTACGCAAGGCGCTTAAGAAGCTCAGGAAGCTCGGACGGACGATCTCCCGCAAGATGGAGGCGGCGATCCGCAAGCACGGGAAACGGAAGGGATTTCGCATTTCCAAGAGGTTGCGCAAGCAGTACGAGCTGCTCGCCCGGATGCACGCCAAGGTGGCGAATGTCAGGAAGGATTTCCTGCACAAGCAGAGCGCCGCGATGGTGAGACGCAGCGGACTGTTGATCACGGAGGAGCTGGAGCCGAAAAGGATGACGGCTTCGGCCCGGGCAGCCGGAAAAAGCCCGGGAAACGTGTGCGGCAAAAAGCCGGGCTGAATCGAGAGATGTTGGACGCATCGTTCGGAGCTTTCGGGGCGATGGTCGGATACAAAGCGGAAGAGGCTGGTATCGGATACCTGGAAGCACAGGCGAGGACGTTGAAGCCAAGCCAGAGATGCCACCGATGCGGCGGCGTCGTGAAAAAGACCCTCGGCGACCGGTGGCATGAGTGCGCATGCGGAGCGTCCTGCCATCGGGACGAGAACTCGGCGCTCGGGCTTCTCGACTGGGGCTTGGCGAAATGGGAGAAGGATCACGGCTTCGCCTTTCCGGGGCCGAAGGTCGTTGTATACGGAAAGGAATGGACGGGAACCGATCCATGCGTGGAGCGGGAAGCTCTGGCCGGATGGAACCTCGCTGCGGGCTGGAAGTCCGCGAGCCGAGCATACTCCGGTGAAACTGCCCGCTGGGAAGCGCGAATCTCCATCCCAGAGCCGTCAGGCTTGGATGGAGTAGTTCATGCTTTGACATACTTGAGTCCAAAGTGGTTTGATGCCGAAGACATCTGCAGACCGCCGAACGATCGCTTTCGGCTGCTTTTTAGCTACAATCAAAAAGAGGTTTGTAGTGGTGGATGCTCGAACTCTATTGTGTTAGGTAATGTCTGAGGTTCTAAGGCATCTAGCGCAGATCGTACGGCGTGCCTCAAATCAGTCTTGGCAAAGCAGACAATCAGCTTTGAACCAGTTTAGGCAGCTTTTAGTAGATTGAAGGAAGTAGCACGGAAGAACAGAAAGACCTTTTGAATTAGATTATGGTTGAAGTCATCAGCAATGGCCCCCTCTACTGGCTCTATGCCAATAACACTGCTTTTACATACTCAAAGCTACACAGCAGGAATTGATCGGTGGGTTCCATGACGTTATGGTTCATCTCTGAATCTGATAACAACTCATGAGCTTAGTTCGGTTGCTGTTGGGTTCACTACCGATTGGGCCGTGGGGACTTTCTCCGGTCGTGACGGCTCGCGTTGCTCTTACGTCGGCTAATCTAGCTTCGGACACATGCAGTTTCGAAAAGCCAGTTCCTTGACAATGATGTCCCAGTGATGTCTGTTCAAAAAAAAAATTATCATATTTCCTTTCCAAATAAAATCCAATGCTAGATATAGTTATCTAGAAGATGTCCTGCTTTCTTATTGCAGCTTCCTGTAGATAGATAAACAGAGTTAGCCAGTTTTTGTTCAAAGTCTAGTGAACACTCAATTCTGTTAACCCTCCCTTTGTAGTCTGTCCAAACCATAAACCTACAGGGAGTATGTCTAATGCTTCGCCAACATTGATTTTCTGATCCCATTTTCTTTTTTCTCCATCTACCAGCAGAGAAGACCATTCCAAAGGTGCCTCTTCAGGCAGCGTCACGATAGTATCATGCCAGGTTGCACATCCAACAGGGAATTGGCCTTCTTTGCAAAGCTCCGTGCAAAACCTTGGCACTAAAGCTATAATCCAGCAGTTAGCTTGTTGCCTAAGAAAAGCAAAAGCATTCCTTGCTTTCGACCCTTGAAAAGTCAATGGAATGTAGGATTTAGACCCGAAAACTTCAGGGAATCTCTTTCTAGCTTGTAAGCCCTTATAGGTGATCCAAAACTTTATGCGACCATCCGAACTGTTTTTTACAAGTTCTTCCACAAAGGCCTTCTCATCCCTTACCTCTATAAATTCCATTAGAATTTTTTTTCGCCAATCGAAATCAATGGGTCTGCGATTGTCTGGATCAACAAATGAAAAATCCCACAGCTCGCAGCCCTGATAAAAATCGGGGATTCCTGGAGAGGCAATTTTTAAGAGCAGTTGTGAAAGAGAATTAATAATTCCAAAATGGGCAATTTTCTTTTGAAAAGGAAAAAAGGAATCCCAAAACTTTGAATTCTTCGGATTTAAAAGATTCTCAATAAATTGGCAACATTTTTCTTCATAAGCAGTATTTGGATTTTGCCATCCAGAAAAGCTTTTTGCTTCCCTGCTGGCCTTTATGAAATATTTTTTAAATCTGTCCAAAAAAGAATCGATTTCCGAGAGGTCAAAAGGCAGATGTCCAATAAGAGACTGATATATGAAATATTCCGCATTATAATCCGGAACCCTAATGTTTCCCACTTTGGACTTTTCCGATTCATTGATTTCTGTCCATTGATATATCACCTTCTCCCAATCTTGTGGAATTTCTGAAAGTACATTTATCCTTGCTCGAGCGTCTTCCCCTCTTTTTGTATCATGTGTTGAAGTGGCATTGAAAGTAAAAGGCCACCATAGCGCTCTTTCTTTTAGAAAGGAATGAAACGTTTCTGTCGAAATCCCTAGGATGGATGGATCATTACCAACTTCGTTAAGAGAAAGTAACCTGTTGTAGACATAAAAAAGACAATCTTCGAGTCCTTTTGCCATAAGTGGGCAACTTAATTGCTGGAAGCGTTTGATAAAATTTTCTCTTTCCCGTTCTTCCTCCTCTGAAAAAGAATGTTCTATTTCCCGAAGAAAAAATTTGAGGATAAAATCCAATTCCACTGAAAGTTCTGGAAGGGTTTCTTTGGCAATATTGACAGCTTCTTCCAAAAACATTCTATCTTGTTTGCTCATTTGACCATTTGAGATATACGTCCTATAAACAGGAAAACAGGAAAGAACCTCAACAAGAGCTCTACGTATCCCATAGATAGTGACATCTGGGCCAAACCAGAGACGAGAACAAAGAGAATGCAAGATCAAAGCAATTCGGTCAAGGTCGCCAGCAAGCCTTCTTCCAATAACAAATCTTTTCTTTTCTCTTAAAAGTTCTTCATATTCTTGATCTATCCCAGTGTATCTTCGATAAATTCGATCCATAATGGGACCATTTTCTGGGTTGCAGAAAAGCTGAGTAAGAAGAGCTAAAAAATCATACCCTGTCGTTCCTTCAGTCTGCCAACCAATAGGAAGTGTTTCTTTTAACGGGCGCAGAATCTTTTCAACAATGGTATAGATCCCTGGAATTCTTCTACGTAAAGTACTTAAATATTTTTCAGGATCGAGCAAACCATCGATATGATCGATACGAAGTCCAGTAATTTTGCCTTCCTCTATTAATCGGTAAATAAGACAATGGGCTTCTTCAAAAACCTCTTCCCGTTCCATACGAACAGAAATAAGATCGTTAATGGTAAAAAACCTTCTGTAGTTAATTTCCTCCGAAGCCACTCTCCAATGGGAAAAGCGAAAATATTGTTCCGTAAGCAACTTGTCCATGAGAAGAAAATGCTCTGGCTCTGTCTTATCTTCCGAATTGAATAGCTCGATGGTCCTATCCACGCACACTCTGATCAGCGCATTCTTCGTGTAAAGTTCATTCAATATATATTTAATGAAAGAAACCTGTTCGATACGCTCTTGTCTAGATTCGGAAGCTCCAATATTCTTAAGAGTATAAACGACACCGAGGAGTTTGAGATAATCTGGATCTTTTGTATCTACCCGCTTTCGAATCGTATTTAGGACGGAAGTCAGAATGGTGGCATAGCTCTCTATTTTTAGAGGAAATTGAATATCATAATAGCGAACGTAAAAAGAACCCAAATCAAAGACTAACTTTATTTCTCCCTTGGACAAAGCTTCTCCATAATGAGGCCCAAGAAAGGGAGCAAGCACTCTTCCCTTCAAAGATTCATAAGGATGGTTCCATTCGATGTCAAAAAATTCATAGTACCGAGAATAAGGTCCATGCTCGAAAACATCCATGAGCATGGTATTTTCCTTGCTGTAGGCCATGTGGTTAGGAACAAAATCTTGAATCCATCCCATTCCCTTCTCTTTCAACTTTAAAACTATATTTTCATAGACATGCAAATCCCCTAAATCAGAATTAATCTTTGTATAATCCACCACATCATACCCATGAGAACTGCCTGGCTTAGCTTTGGTGATAGGAGAAGCATATACATCTGATATCCCCAATTGCGAAAGATAATCGATGATCTTTGCTAGTTTGTCGAAATTAAAAGACTTATTCAATTGAACTCGATAAGAGGATAATGGAATTCTCATAATGATCATTCATTAGGATAAAGAAATTCAACATAATCTATCTTCTATTTTTGAATGACAAAAGCAACTACAATGAAGAGGGAGACAAAGAATTTCCTTTAGAGTTTTTAGAAAGATTTAGCTAAAACACAACTCCTTTCAAGCTTGCTTTTAGCCTATTGTTGTGTTGAAAGAAAGGCTTTCAAAACTCCTCCCGTCTAAGAGCAGATCATTAAGGCTTAACAAAAGTGGTACTTAGCCAACAGTTTTGAAACAACAAAGAGAGGATTACAAAAAGAAATAGAGTAAAGAATCATCATCGCTATTGTGATGCCAATCTAGTTATAAAAAGAAATGGCGAACATACATTCGCCGAAGAAATTTGGTGCGCTGATTGGTTGGATCCTAAACAGCCAGCAATGATTATCGTCTAGATGGGTGTTTCTTGTCTAATGGACCCCAATAAACTGGCTGTATTCCCCCTATGAGGACTACATGCGGGGGATCAATCAAAAGACACGACGAGAACGTCGCACCAGTTTGTATACAAAAGTCTCAAGCGCTGGGCAAAAGGAGGATCTGAAGGATCAGTAGCAAGCTCTGGCAAGGTTTTATCTGGCACAAGGCAAAACGTTGGCCAAACAGCTTAGGGATTGAAAGCAGCGGACTAAACTACAAGAGAAAGAATTTCCTCATGTCTGATGGAGCTGGAGAAATGGGTCGAGATCTCCGGGATCGAGGTGACTCACAAGGACAGGCTAGTCCGGTTCGGTTTCGAATAGTTCGAGACTTTTTGCTAGTTTCATGAGACCAAAATCCCCCTCCGGCGGCATCAACGTCGGTCTCTCTGAAGTCTTCACTAACGATCATGGGAATAGGTATGGGAAATGCTTCGGCGAGTTGCTCGCCCGGTTGTCTTGGGTCCACAAGGAGAAGGGGGAGAAGCGGGGCAGGCTTCATGCGATCCGGGATAATGACAAGGACCTGTCAATGGTGCATGCGGAAATCGAGCACAAAGTGAATTCCTGCTTGCGCTAATTCCTAGCTTTACGGAAGCCATCGGAGATTCTCGACTTTCTGGGTCGCGCTTCGAGCAAAGGAATTTTCCGGCGCGTCATCCAGATGCGGACCGAGGCCTTCGGAAGCGAATCGAATTGCTAGCGCCTAGGGAGGTTCCCGGCCAGAGAGAAGGGCTATCCAGCCTATAGCTCTTAGTTTTGCCCCAGTGTGAATATGTCTATCCAAAGAACCGCGCCGGAGACAGGTTTGCATGTCTGCATTTCTGGTACGAAAGCTGTGTGGATCGTGTTTGGGTATGCAACCTCAAAAAAAGGGATCAGAGATCCGGAGATATCCCTGTAGACACCGTAGAACTGGCTGCATGCAATGCCTTTGGAGGGGTTTATCTGTAATAGCAGGCACCCCTCGACGGGAATCCCTATGAAGGGGACTGTTCTGGGGCGGACAACTCCAGGCGTCGGCCAACCGCAGCGGATGGACGCGAAGCAGTAACGATTGCCATCGTGACCCGTGGGAGCACCGGTGGATCGTCCGCAGCTTACACATCAACATCACACCGCTCCCTCGGAGAACGAAACGGTCTTGGGTATCTCGGGACCTTCCGGCCAAAACCAAGGCGAAAAGAACGCACTTGGGGCATCAGGCGTAAGCAAGTCCCTAGGATGTTTTTAGGAATTTTTAGGAACAGACAAATTCCATGAGCATCAGTGGCAACAACTAATGAGATAGTGCAAGGAGTGGCATTATCGTCTTGAGCTATTAGCCTAATTAGCCTAAAGCAAAAGACAGAAAGAACAGCTTTCTAAAAGAAACTTCATTTTTATTTTTTAGTTTTATAGAAATAAAAGCATTGTTGTAAGAAAGTAGAAGTAATTAATTCTTTTCTGTCTACAAACTTTATAGGGATAAACGATCATTCTATCCATTCAACAAACTTTTAAAGGAACTACTTATGAATAGCTTACTTTCCCCAAGGCTATGGAATGCATTAAGTGAACACTATCAAAAAGTTTCTCCACTCCATATGCGGGATCTTTTTCATTCCGATCCCCAAAGATTTGAGAAATTTTCGATTTGTTGGGATGATTTCCTTTTCGATTATTCAAAAAATAGAATTACTGAAGAAACTCTTTCTCTGCTTTTGCAAGCCGTGACTGAAGTCGATCTTCCTGGATATATAGAAAAGATGTTTTCAGGGAAGAGAATCAATTTTACTGAAAATAGGCCAGTGCTTCATGTCGCTTTAAGGAATAGATCTGAACGACCAATTTATGTAGATGGAAAAGATGTTATGGTCGATGTCAAAAGGGTCCTAGAAAAAATGAAAAATTTTGCAGAAGCAGTCAGATCCAAACGATGGAAGGGATATAGTGGAAAACCGATAAAAGATATCGTAAATATAGGTATCGGCGGATCGGATCTAGGTCCTCGAATGGTCACCCATGCTCTAAAACCTTATGGACATAAAGAGCTTAATGTTCATTTCGTATCGAATGTGGATGGAACAGATATAGCAGAGGTACTAAAAGCAATTGAACTAGACTCAACACTTTTTATCATCTCCTCAAAAACATTTACTACCAAAGAAACCTTAACGAATGCACATACAGTAAGAAAACAGCTAATAGATTATTTTGGCGATCCAAAAGCAATTGAAAAGCATGTCGTAGCTATATCAACCAATGAAAAAGCGGTGAAGGATTTCGGTATTAGCCCAGAAAACATGTTCGAATTTTGGGACTGGGTTGGTGGTAGATATTCCCTATGGTCTGCCATTGGATTATCTATCGTTCTTTATATAGGCATGGATCAGTTTGAAGAACTGCTTTATGGGGCTTATCTTGTGGATGAGCATTTTCGAAATAGCCCCCTAGAAAAAAACATCCCAGTAATCATGGGGCTTCTTGGATTTTGGTATGGCAATTTTTTTGGAGCTCAAACTTATGGTATTTTTCCCTATGATCAGTACTTAGAACTTTTTCCAGTTTATCTCCAACAATTAGATATGGAAAGCAACGGGAAACGAATTCGCCGAAATGGAACCGTTGTGACCTATCCCACAGGGCCTATTTTGTGGGGAAATCCGTGTACCAATGGTCAACATTCTTTTTTCCAGCTTCTTCATCAGGGCACGCATCTCATTCCTTCAGATTTCATTGCTCCTATCCAAACGCATAATCCTATTGGGAATCATCATCTTATTCTTCTCTCAAATTTTTTTGCTCAAACAGAAGCCTTAATGAAAGGTAAAACAGAGCAAGAAGCTAAAGAAGAAATGCAAAAAGCGAAGCTGAATCCAGAAGCCATCGAAAAACTGCTTCCACATAGGACTTTTCCGGGGAATCGGCCCTCAAACTCCTTTCTTATCCAAAAAATAACTCCAAGGACTCTTGGTAGTTTGATCGCTTTTTATGAACACAAGGTTTTTGTTGAAGGATTACTCTGGGATATTAATTCCTTTGATCAATGGGGAGTGGAACTAGGTAAACAGCTTGCTACAAGGGTTGAAGAAGAGCTAACCGCTGGTTCTTTACTCTACGAGCATGATGCTTCGACAAAAGGACTGATCGAATTTTATCTGAAACATTCCAAATAGAAAGATGGGAATTTTCTAAAAAATAATCGAAAGAAGCTATTTAGCAGTTGCCGAAGAAAAAAAAGAAATTAATCTTTAATGTTAAAAAACATCTACTTGATGTGGATATACCCATAAAATAATGAGAAAGAAAAAGAAAAAAACAGAAGAAAAGACCGAACATGCCACAAATGAAAAGGCAGAGAAGCAAAAAGAAAGTACTTTGCAGTCTAATGCTATGTCAAACTTTGAGAATTTAAACAAGGTAGCTAATGAAGTAAATAACTCCTTTGACAAAGGAGATAATATCAACCCTAATCTTAAAATTTCTGATTTATCTGAAGAGGAAAGAAAAGCATTTTTGCAGCTTCAAAAAGAACGGCTTTTGGACTTGAGAGAACAAGTCCTTGAGCAAATGGAAGGGGTTTCTTCGGATGTTTTAAGATCAAGGCCTGAAGGTGGAGAATCTACAGGTTTTGGCGTCCACCAAGCAGATGCTGGTACTGACGTATATGACCGAGATTTTGCCCTTAGCTTGCTTTCTCAAGAAAATGATTCTCTTTTTGAAATTGACGAAAGTCTAAAGAGAATAGAAGAAAATACCTATGGAATTTGCCAAATGTGTGGCAAACCAATTCCTATTATTCGCCTTCAAGCTATTCCCTATGCCCGGTTTGATATCGACTGCCAACGTCAATTTGAAAAAGAAAAGATGTATCAGCTTAGAAAAAGATGGGAATCTGTACCTCAATTTGCCGATACTGAAGAGCTCTTAGAAGAGGAACATGGAGAGGAAGAAGAAGAAAAAAAAGAAAAAAATGATTAAATAAAACAGAGGCGAGGCAATTATGGGTAGAAACAGTGGCAATTTAAAGGAAAAAAAAAGAAAAAAGAGAGTTTTAGCAACTCCCAAAGTTGTTAAAAAAAGAGTGGACATTGATGTAGAAGCTATAGATTTTAGAAATGTTGAGCTGCTTAAGAGATATGTAACCGAAAATGGAAGAATTCTTCCAAGAAGAATTACTGGGCTGCCTGCAAAACTTCATAGGCGACTAACTAGGGAGATAAAAAGGGCTCGAAACGTATTGTTGATGAAATAAGGAGAATTTCTATGTCTAGAATTTGTCCAATTCTTGGTATTCGACCTTCTAAAGGTAGGAGAATCATTAGAAAAGGGAAAGCAAAAAAGAAGGGAGGCATAGGCTTACATACCACGGGGAATACGCCACGGATGTTCCTTCCTAATTTAAGAAAAAAAAGTATTTTCATTCCAGAGTTGGGAAGAAAAGTTAAAATACGGATCTCTGCAAAAGGGTTAAAAACCATGATGAAAAGAGGAGTTTATCCTCTCCTAAAAGAAAATGGATTGATTTAATTTTCAACAAAACTTAAAAAAAGGTGCTTTTATGGCATACCAAGTTGTGAGCAAAAAATCAGGCAAAACCTATTACCTTCATTCAAGGGAACAGGTTCTTAGAAACGGGCATAAGGTTACTCTTTACTATTTCTCTACCCAAATTGGAGATGGGGCTCTTGATGCCTTACCTAATGGATATATTGTCACGGAAAGCGAACGGACTGGGCTTCCTATTTTAAAGAAAAAAAGATAAAGGTAACCTTAATCTACTTAGTACGTTTTATGGATATTTCTTCTTTTGAGCATCCTGTCATACAATTTGAAGCTGACCGTTGGGATGCGGAATTTTCAAAAGAGATACAGGAAAAGGCAATAGAATCCATTGAAAATGGCTCTGTCCTCTTTTTCCCCAGGCTCAATTTTTCTCTTTTACCCGAAGAAACGAAATTTCTTGAGCCTTCTTGGGTTAGTGGAGCAAAAAATATTAGCTATGATCCAAGAAATTCTAGCCTAAAAGGTGCTGAAGGAAAGACAGAGGATCTTAAGTTGCTCAGTGGGATGCTCAAACGATATGCCCAAAAGACAAAGGAATTTCTCCATCTGCTTTTTCCATTTTATGGCTCTTCATTAAGAATAGCCCGCACAAGTTTTCGGCCCGTAGAAATTTCTGGTCGACCAACTTCACCAAGAAAAGATGACACGAGGCTACATGTGGATGCCTTCCCATCTAGCCCCACTGGAGGAGAAAGGATATTGAGAGTTTTTTCTAATATAAACCCCAGCGGTAAACCAAGAAGTTGGAGAATTGGAGAGCCTTTTCCGCAATATCTCAAACACCTGCTTCCTCAACTGGAATCCCCTACCCCTGGGAAACGCTTTCTTCTTTATGTTCTTGGAATAACTAAAGGCTATAGAAGTCTATACGACCATTACATGCTCGAGCTTCATGATAAAGGTAAACTCGATTTGCCATATCAAAAAAATTCTCCTCAAGTAGCCTTCGATTTCCCAGCAGGAAGTACTTGGATTGTTTTTACAGATCAAGTGCTCCATGCTGTAGATAAAGGACAGTTTCTCCTAGAACAAACATTTCATATTAAAATAGAAGCTTTGAAACATCCCGAGAAATCCCCACTCAAACTTCTAGAAGCTGCGCTCAACAAAAAGCTAGTATCAGTTTAATCCTACAATAAAGTATTGGTTCGTTACCTTTCTCAGGGAGTTCTATCTATTGGAGCTCAAACAAAAAAACCCTACGTATCTCGGATCGATTTAGCGGTGCATTCGCATTTTCCATTAAGAATCGAGCCTTCCTCAACCTTTAATCGGCGGGTTTTGACATCCCCAAAAACTTCTGATCCATTTCTCAGTTCTGTTAGATCAGAAGCATAAATATTACCAGAAAATCGTCCTGAAATTAATACGTTGCCTACCTCGACTTGTGCATGTACAACTGCTTTTTCTCCAATAATCAGTGTTCCCTCATTTGAATAGATTTGACCTTCAAAATGACCATTTACAACTAATTGATTTTGAAAGGCAATTGAACCAGAAAATTTCGTTCCCGTTGCCAATACATTAAATAATTTTTCGGCAACTTGTGCTTCTCTAAAATCTTTTTTGGGTTCGTTACTTGTAAGCGTCTTTTTGGTTTCGATTATTTTTTCTTGTTCCTTTTGTTTTTCTTTTTCTTGTAGGGATTTTTCCAAAGGAACAGTAGTCGGGGGAGGACTACCAAATGGATCTGGAGGCGAGGGAGGGATTATTTTAGTTTCCTGCGGTTTATTAGGTTCGCTTTTTCTAAGAAAATTTCCAATCATAGACCAATATCCTTATTATGTATGAAATTAAAAAACATAAGGCTCTTTGCCAACTTTTTTCTCCTTTTAAAAAAGAGATTTTTGATTTTATTATCTAATCGGCATTAAATAACATTTTTACTTCTATGATTCATCATCTATGTTTTTTATCCTCTCAAAACGTTTCTAACCCTGAACAGATCGATAATCTAATGATTGAAACTCGAGTAAGATTATTGAAAATACCAGAAATAATGAATCTAAGAGTAGGCAAAAATATTTCGCCCAATGGCTCTTATTTCTTCTTTTTTTCTTTCGATGTGGATTCCATAGAAAAACTGGAGCTTGTTAAGCAAAGCCCTTATTATTATCAATTTGAAAAACAAATATTGGCTCCACTTTCCGCCATCAGAACCGAAT
Source organism: Candidatus Methylacidiphilum fumarolicum (assembly GCF_949774925.1). Lineage (GTDB taxonomy): Bacteria > Verrucomicrobiota > Verrucomicrobiia > Methylacidiphilales > Methylacidiphilaceae > Methylacidiphilum > Methylacidiphilum fumarolicum. Next base: position 1,185,426 of record NZ_OX458932.1, on the reverse strand, counting down.
ATGATTTCGAAATGGAACCCCGGAGCAAGTGATACTCCCCTATCCCTAAAGAGGATGAGCTTCTCATCACCCTTTATAAGTTGTAAACTATTCTCGGGGAAAAATCTATACCATTTTCTGGGGTGTTGCTTGCCATCTGCGACTAAAACTAGATCACGCTAGCCTATCTCTAAGCTCCTATTATGCTAGAGAATACTGGTAGACAAATAAAAAGGATGAGGTGCAGCTTCAACCTCCCCTAAGGCATTCCTATAGCCTTTGGCCTTTAAAGCTATGTTTCAGGCATAGAGATAGTTCCGATCTGAGGGTTTATGGCGAGGCCGCCTACGGAAACATCGCAGAGTATTACGACCAAGGGGGATTGACTCTTCTAGGCATGGAAAGGGACATCGACCGCGTGTTTTGTATCCGTACTGCCCCGATGGATGCCTGCCCACCACGTGTGCCTGTTGCAAGGAGATATGTCGAGGAAACTGCTAGAGCAGTTTTCCAGGCTCAAAAAGGCAGGCATAAGGAGAGCAGCTTTGAATATAGACATACTATTTGAAAACGGCGGAAAGAATGTCAATAGAGGGTATCCAGCTATACATATATAAGCGCCAAGGTAAATAGGCGCTTTCGACCTTTATCCAGAAAGTGATCGTTGTATAAAAAAATAGAACAATACCCAAAATATATTGAAAGAATTGAGATACTGAGATGTCTGAGCTGCTTTTCCAATTGGTGTAAACTGTTCCTAGAATCATACTAGGGATTTGCTTACGCATGACACAAGTTCGTTCTTTTCGCCTTGGTTGTGGCCAGGGATGATCCAGGGATTGCCAAGGCCGTTTCATTCTCCAGGGAAGTGGCGAGATATTGACGAGCCGCGGCGGACGATCCGCCGGCGCTCCCACAAGTCGCGATAACAATCGCTCCCGCTTTGCGTCCATCCGCTGCGGTTGGTCTGTACCTGGAGTCTGCCTCCCAGGATCAGTCCACCACTCATCAGGATTCTAATCTGGCGGTTTCCCGTTCCTGTCGAAAACCTTTCCAAGAGGATCGCATGCAGCTGGTTCCGCAGCATCCACGATAATATTCTCCGGATCTCCGATCCTTCCTTGTGGTTGTATGTGTCAACCCTATCAGCATAGCTCATATGCCCGTCATGCTGGCACACAAACTTGTCTCCAGTGCGGTTCTTAGGATGGACATAACCGCACTTCGGACAAAGCCAGAGAGCTATAGGCTGGATTGACCTGCTATCGACGGGAACCTCCCCCAGGCGCCAGCAATTGGATTCGCTCTTGAAGCACACAGCTGCGCATTTGTAGGAGGCGCCTAGAAAGTTCTTTGCTTAGGGCTTTCCCACGAAAATCTAAGGATTCAGAAACAATTACCGAAGGTCTTTGTAGCTTGAGGAGTTGTCGCAGGCTTAAGCCTACCCGCCTCCCTATTTCTGTCTCCGCCTTGAATAAACGACTCAACCGCTTTTTCTTCCCTAGGTTATGCTTGTGGATGCGTCTTGGTTTACTCCTCAAACCATTTTCCCTATTTTCTTTCCGTGGTCATCTGTGAAAACATCAGAAAGTCCAGCCTCTATCCTGACCGCTTCCCCCCTCTAATCGCTTCGAAACTTTGAGTGGCGCCGCGTAGTGAATAACGACTCTCTTTTCCTTTAAAACAAGGTGAATCATTCCCCGAATCTTCAGATTGCCTGACAGTGGAATGACAATCCTTTTGCCACATTCAAGGCTTATGAGCGCGATATACTGCCTCCCCTTCTCTTCACAAGTCTGCTACCTTCATTCCTCGCATACAATCGAATGAACTTTCTTCACTCTTGGCTACTTTCCGATTACTTTTTGTAAGCCCTTTCTCAACCTTGTAAGGATGGCAGCTTGCCTCTCGTTTGTGATGTGAAATTCAGATGCTGCGGCTCTCTTTTTCCTAACACAGAAGCCATCCACTGCAGAGAGTGGAATATCTAGAAAGCAACCCGCTTTGCTTCTTCTGTCTATCTCAAGCGGTGCCAGATCTTTGGGTTAATCATCGTAGAGGAGACTAACCCACACTTTTCGATCTTTGCCTAGCCGTCTTTGAGGAATACCTTCCACATTTTTGCCAGCAATCCGCCTGGGGCTAGCGTAGCCTTCCACCACGAGTTTGGCTTGCTTCCCGCGTTTCGAGAGGCTTTCCGCGAAGTGGTCCAAGCCTGAGAAAGAGACAAGAAACCGCTCTTTTCCAGCTGTGTAGCAAAGGCAAAGATACTCTAGTATCTCCCACTTCTTCGTGTTCAGCGGAAGACTCTCCCTACTCGGATCGTTCGCCGCCACGTCTTATACGATCTCATCGGCTTTCCCGATGGCCTTAGGTCTTTTCTTTTGTATTGGCTCAAACTGAAAATAGGGCTTGGAAAAGCAGGGAACGATCGAAAGGAGCTCCTTGATCATCTCTTCCTTCAAAAAGAGAGAGATTTGCCCGTTCACGAAATCTTGGTCCTAAGAGAGGAACAAAACGTCTAGGGGCCATCCGAAACCGAACCGGACCAGCCGACCCTTGTGGATGACCACGATCTCGGAGATCTCTCCCAGCTCCATCAGACGCAAGAAATTCTTTCTCTTGTTGTTTAGTCCGCTGCTTTCACCCCCCCCAGCCGTTTGGCCACCGTTTTGCCTTGCGCCAAACAAAACGCTGCCAGAGCTTTCCGCTGATTCTTTAGATCCCCCTTCTCCCCGGCGCTGGAGACCTTTGGGTAGGAGCTTGTACAGCGCTTTTGTCGCCTTTTAGCCAATCACCCACAGGTAGTCCTCATGGTGGTCATACCGCTGGTTCGTTGGAGTCCGTTTGGCAAGCAACCCCCCTTCCCAATGCCCATCGCTATTATCTGTTTACGCTTCGATTGATCAGCATGCCAAACTTCTTCGGCGAATATAGGTTCGCCAGGCCAATTTATAACTAGATTGGCATGGCAATAGCAATAACCATTCATTACTCTAATAATTCTATTGCTAGGACAACTGGCAAATTAGCTCCATTTGGTTTCTTTGAGAACTATTTTAATGATTTGTTCCAAAATTCGTACGACAGAGCCTATTTGTTTAAAACTGATAATCAATGGAGGAGTAAAACTGAGAACATTCCTAAAAGGTCCTTCCGTGAGAACAATAATTCCCTTTTGAAGCATCTTTATAACAATTTTTGCGGCAATCTCTGGGGCAGGACAGCCTTTTTCATCCACGATATCGACCCCCAAAAACAAACCTTTGCCTCGAGGATTTTTTAAACAGTTAAAACGTTTCGACAAGTTATTAAGCAGCGACAAGAAATATTCCCCTTTTTCTTCGATGAAAAGTTGTTCATGCTTTTTTTCTAATTCCTTGATCTGTTCAATAGCCATACGACAACCAATTGGATTACCAAGAAATGTGGAAGTATGAATCGCTTCCCCGTCATTTTTAGGCCAGCTATCCATTACATTTTCTCTACCAATACACGCTGAAATAGGAAAAGCACCAGCCATAGATTTTCCAAGGCATATGATATCTGGTACAATCCCAGCTACATCACAGCCAAATCTTTTTCCCGTCCGATAAAGGCCAGTAAAAATCTCATCGGCTATGAGCAAAATATTGTGTTTAGTGCTCATCCTACGCAAAAGAGGGAGAAACCAATCCGGCGGCACCACAATACCTCCCCTTCCTTGAAGCGGTTCGAAAAGAATGGCTCCATAGCCCTCGTGAATCATTTTTTCTAATTTTTCTTCGAAAAGTGGCTCACAAAGACAATCCTTTTGAGTTAAACTTTGAGATTTATCAATACAATCAATACAACTAGGATAGGGAAGAAAAGAAGCAATTGGAGCATATAAGCCTTCCAAAGGTTTTCGAAAATCATCTAGTCCATTGACTGCTAACGCTCCCAAAGAAAGGCCATGATATCCACCGTAAAAAGTAATAAATTTGTTTTTTTTTGTATGGAAAAATGCTGTTTTTAATGCAGCTTCTATAGCATCGCTCCCAGTACAACCTAAGATGACTTTCCCTCTTTGATTTTCCCACTTTTCAAAGGTTATTTGGGAGAGCAATCGACAGAGCTCCACTTTTTCTTTTGAAGGATAGACATCACCCATCACATGCCAAAGTGTGTCTAATTGATTTAGAAGAGAACGATAGATTTTTGGATGGCGATAGCCTAAAGCGGCTACTCCAAATCCTCCGCTGAGGTCTAAATATTTATTCCCATCGACATCCCATACGTGAACCCCTTTTGCTTGCTGCCAGAAAATAGGACCATTAGAGGAAATAGCAGTGATATTATGGCACTCATAACTGGAAAGCTCTTCAGATAATATCCTTGATTTTTTCCCAGGAATATTTTTCTCTTTTTCCATCAGATTTTATTTTTCAAAACTCAGTGGTACATTTGCTGCTTATTAGATAAGATGCAATATTGACCTATCTTCTTTTTTGTAGTTGAAGTAAAATATAGAGTGAATCCATAAAAAAGGAAACATTATGGTTGACAATATATCCTTCTCAGAACAGGTACATGAAGACATTAAAAGTAGTGGTCTAGCGGAATTGCCAAAGGAAATGAGACTTGAGTTGTACAAGATGATGGTTTTGATACGAAGATTTGAAGAAAAATCTTCCCAATCTTTTATGCAGGCAAAAATTAAAGGCTTTTGTCATCTTTGCATTGGACAAGAAGCCATAGCGGTAGGCGTTTGCGCAGCGATAGGACCTGAAGATGTTGTTGTCACAGCCTATAGAGATCATGGCATAGCCTTAGCTCGAGGGGTCTCCCCTAAAGCCTGCATGGCTGAACTTTATGGAAAATCCACAGGCACATCCAAAGGCATGGGTGGTTCGATGCATCTTTTTGATAAGAGAAAGAAATTTTTCGGTGGTCATGCTATCGTAGCTGCCCAATGCCCCATAGCTGCAGGCGTTGCCTTTGCTCAAAGATATCTTAAAGAGAACACTGTTACGGTGTGTCTTTTGGGTGATGGAGCTGTTAATCAAGGGGTATTTCATGAAACTCTCAATCTTGTTTCCTTATGGAAACTTCCTGTCGTGTATATTATCGAGAATAATCAATATGCAATGGGTACCGAAATTCACAGATCGACTGCTGGTTTACCCCTTGTAAAAAAATCTGTTGCCTATGACATGGCAGGCATGGTTATCGATGGGATGAATGTGGAAGAAGTAAGGAAAAAAGTGCTAGAAGCAGCTAATCTTGCCAGAAACGAAAACTGCCCTGTTTTAATTGAAGCAAGGACGTATAGATTTAGGGGCCATTCGATGTCGGATCCTGATACGTATCGAACAAAAGAAGAAATTGCTGAAGCTAAGAAAAGAGATCCAATAGCCCTTTATAGCCAACTACTCTTAGATCTGGGGATTTTGACAAGAGATCTCATTGCTCAGATTGATAAAGAAATCAAAAAAGTGATTCAAGAAGCTGTGCAATATGCTGAATCGAGTCCTGAACCTGATCTCGAATTGGCAAGGAACATTTGTTTTGCGGACGAAGATTCAATCGAGCCGCCTCAAAGGCCCTTGTATGGACTTATTGTCGACTAGGATATTAAGCACAAACAGCTTAAGCTATCTAATAAAAAGGAAGAATCATGGCTAATCTTACTTATCGACAGGCGCTCAATGAAGCATTGAGTGAAGAACTTGAAAGAGACAACACTGTATTTCTTATTGGCGAAGAGGTTGGAGAATACGGAGGAGCTTTTAAAGTTTCTCAAGGACTCTTAAAGAAGTTTGGACCTGAACGGATCATTGATACGCCAATTTCAGAAGCAGCCTTCACGGGTTTAGCTGTTGGCGCGGTAATGTACGGTCTAAGGCCGATCGTTGAGTTCATGAACTGGAGCTTTGCATTGGTTGCTTTTGATCAAATTATAAACAATGCTGGTTCCATCAGATTTATGTCTGGGGGTCAATTTAATTTTCCTATAGTCTTTCGCGGTCCTTCTGGTGGCGGAACTCAAATAGGAGCTACCCATTCTCATTCCCTGGAAAATTGGCTTGCCAATGTTCCTACCTTTACTATCATCAATCCAGCTTTTCCTGCTGATGCCAAAGGACTATTGAAAAGTGCGATTCGGTCGAACAACCCCGTTTGTTTTTTCGAAGGAGAAAGACTTTATGGGATTCAAGGCGAGGTACCCGAAGAAAAAGATTTTCTTGTACCAATTGGAAAGGCACAAATTGTTACAGAAGGAAAAGATGTAACAGTGCTTTCTAGCGGTTTTTCAACACACGTCGTGCTTCAAGCATTAGAAACACTATCCAAGGAGAATATTTCCGTTGAAATTATCGATCTAAGAACAATCAAACCTTACGATTTTGATCTAGTTGCTTCTTCCATAGAAAAAACCAACAGACTTGTCATTGTCGAGGAAGGGAAACCTTTTGCTGGCTGGGGAGCTCAAATTGCTTACGATGTGCAACGGCTTTTGTTTGATGAACTCGATGCGCCCATTTATCGAGTTTCAAATTTAGACATTCCCAATCCATACAATGGAAAACTAGAACAAGAGATCCTACCCAACCCCTTAAGAGTTATACAGGCCGTACACGATGTTTTAAGATAGAAAGATAAATAATTATCTTTGGGTTGAGTATCCGATTTTTTGTTCTAGACGTTCATCTTTAGGAACTCCCAATGAAATTGCATCTCTATAGTGCCGTTTAGCTTGAGCCACCAACGGGGGATTATAAGAGATATAGACTAAAGCTAAATCGAAATGAGCCATTCCATCATATGGGTTCAATTCAATAGCTTTATTCAGCTCTTTGGCAGCCAATAATTCTAATCCCCTTGCCTTGTAAATTTCTCCAAGCTCCTTTCTAAGTTTAGCATTTTGAGGATCCAGTTTTACGGCTTTTTCGACCATTTCAGTCGCAGCTGTTAAAGAACCATTCTGAAAATAAAGCTGTCCCAACAAAGCATATGGCATAGGATCTCTAGGAAGAAATTCAACCGCTTTTTTTAAATACAGGGAAGCCTCAGAATTTTTTTCCATTGCAAGAGTTACAAGGCCTAAATTCAACCATCCAATGCCACTTGATGGATCAAGACTAAGAACTTTATGATAGACGTCATACGCTTCCTTATATCTTTTCTCACTGTAGAGCCTTGCTCCTCGATCAAAAAGATTTCGAATCTCTTCGACGACCGATTCCTTTCTGAAAGCCAAGCTTTGTGCGGCTGGCTCAATTTGCGTCTTTTGCTTCAAGGCAGCCATTGATTCTTTAGTAACTTTAGGTGGCAATCTCTCTGCCAGAACTTCTTCTTTTTCTCCTATAAAAGCCAACAATTTATTTGCTTTTTCCAATTCCAAAGCCAAAGCTTCTTTTTCCTCCTCAATCCGCTTTTGTTTGTCCAAAAGTTGGCCAAGGGTTTTTTTAAGAACCATATTTTCCCTCTGAAGAATGGCTAACTGTCTGGTCTCGTTTGGCTTTTGAGATATTTCTTTTTGATTATGCAAACTAGATTGGACATCCTGAAGCTCCTTTTTCAGTAGGCTATTTTCTTCCTTTAGCTGTTGAGCGGTTTTTTTTGCCTCCTCCAGAGCTTTTTCCAATTGGGAGGTAAGATTTTTTCGATTCTTTTGTTGATCTTTGATTTGGGGAAGATGAGAGAGTTCTTGTAATGTCATTCCTTGAAAGACTTGGTTTGTTGTCGATTCCGTTTTCAACGTTTCCGTTCTTGACTTTGGCTGATTGTAAGGGAGATTCTCCAGAAGAGCTTCCTTTTCTTTTCTCAATAATTCTAGTTGCTTGGAGAGGTTGGCTATCTTGTTTTTGAGAGCTTGCAGTTCTTCCAGGCTTACGGATGGTTGTGGATTGACCAACAGACTTAGGTTGTTGTCTTGTTCGAAGTCTTCCTGAAACTTTTTTTTTTCAGTAGTATTCTGAGCATTTAAACGAGAGAGATGCTCGAGCTTTTCCTTAATGTATTTGGTCCGATAGCGGACAATAGCCGTTTCCCATTCTGGATAAGTAGCTCTTAATGAACCAAGTAAACTGTAGGCGATTCGATATTTTTTTTCAGCTTCTATATAATTTTTTGAAGAAAGAAGACCATCAGCTTCTCTTGTGATAAAATAAGCTTCCAGAAACCAATCCTGAGGTGTTGACACCCCATCTGTTTTTGGACTAGGGGTTGTCTTTTGTAGTTTGCCTTGGCTTTCTAGAGGTTGAAAGAAAAAAAGGAAAGAAGAAAAAACAATCAAAAAAAAAGTCTTATTAAGAATTTTATTCAGGATAGGCCCTATTTTTTCTTTATTTTTAATGTCTGGCATTTTTGCTTATTGAAAATTGTCTAAGCAATAAAATATCTTTGGAAAAAAAGAAGCTTCAAGCTCTTTCTCCAAGAGTCAGAAAGAGTAGCCTCTTTTTCCATTGGTTGTTTTTTGGTTGTGTTAAAAAACAACTTTGAGTTAATTTTGTTTCTTCTAAGTAAAAAAGATTCCATACTTTCACATTGATAATAGAGAGAGAACTACATTATGATTTTTAATGATTGAATAAAAAAGTATTCTTTATAGAAAATATAATATCATTTAAAAACAGTTACTAATCCTCAATGAAAGAAATCACCATGCCTTTGTTGAGCCCTTCGATGTCCGAAGGGCAGATTGTTAGATGGTTAAAAAAAGAAGGAGACCCTATCCAAGAAGGGGAAGTGATTGCGGAAATTGAAACAGATAAAGCAATCATGGATTTAGAAGCTTTCGAATCTGGTGTCCTTAAAAAAATTCTGCTTCCAGAGGGGGGAAGAGCTCCAGTTAATGCTCCTATTGCTTTAATAGAATCGGAATCGGAAGAAGCCATTTCGGCTCCGCAAGTTCAAAAAGAAGCAATGGAGATGAAAGAAACTAGTTCTTTGACAAAATCAATGGGCCAACTCAGAGAAGTTACCGAAAAAGAGCCTGCCCAAAGGATAAAATCTTCTCCTTTAGCTAGGAAAATTGCTCGAGAGGAAGGTGTTGAACTTTCCTCAATTCAAGGAACAGGTCCTGGTGGCAGAATTCTAAAAAGGGATGTTTTGGGTTCTTTAGAACAGAAAGGGAAGCTCCCTATTCAAAAGCCTCCTGGTATTTCTGGTGCTCCACAACCTGACTTATCCGAGACCAAAATTCCTCTTTCAATGATGAGGGAAAAAATCGCAAAACGTCTTTTAGAGAGCAAGACCACCATTCCCCATTTTTATCTAGAAACAGAAATCTTCGTTAGCTCTCTTTCGCGATTGAGAAATGAGCTTAATCTTTATTATTCTCAGCAGGAGCAACCATGGAAATTCACTTACAACGACTTCTTCTTAAAGGCTACCGTCGAAGCTGTAAAAAAAGTACCTTCCGTCAATGCTTCCTGGAACATTGATTCTATTTTAAAACATAATGTTATCAATATTGCCCTTGCCGTTGCATTAGAGGATGGACTTATCACCCCTGTTATCAAAAACGCCCGAGATAAATCTCTCATGACGCTATCAAAAGAAGCAAAGGAGCTTATACAAAAAGCCCAAGAAAGAAAACTCTCCCCAGAAGAGTACATGGGGGGGACCATTACCATATCGAATTTAGGAATGTATGGCATTGATAACTTTTTTGCTATTATTGACCCTCCTCAAGCAATGATCCTGGCTATAGGAGCAGTTGTAAAAAAGCCCTTAATCGATTCTCAGAACAATATTATTGTAGGAGAAGTTGTAAGAGTCACTGCCTCGTGTGACCACAGGGTAATTGATGGAGCAACAGGAGCAAAATTTTTAAAGGAATTTAAGTCATTGTTGGAAAATCCGCTCTCCATGCTAGTCTAAAAAACCCATCTATGAATACACTGGATTTGATTATTATTGGTGGAGGTCCTGCTGGCTATGTTGCTGCGTTGAGAGCCTCTCAGTTAGGTAAAAAAGTAGCTGTTGTCGAAGCAGATAAATTGGGAGGTGTATGTTCCAATTGGGGATGTATCCCTTCCAAAACCTTACTTAAAACAGCTGAGTTTATAGAAAGATGCAAAAAAGCTGATGCCTTTGGACTGGAAATTTCGGGACTAAAATTCGATTATAGTAAAGTGATTGCCCGAAGCAGGCAATCTGCAAATCGCATGTCCTCTGGTGTTGAATATTTATTTAAATCAAGAGGAATTCAATGGATTAAAGCTAAAGGCAAAATTAACAAAGATAAAAAAATAAGAATGACTTTTCCTGATGGGAAAACTGAAGAACTTTCTGCTCCCTATATTCTTCTTTCTACAGGATGTAAAGCAAAAACTTTACCTTTTATTAAAGTCGATGGCAAACTGATATTTACAAGCCGGGAGGCTTTAGAAACTACCAGACTTCCCAAAAAAATTCTCATTGTTGGGGGAGGCGCCATAGGGGTAGAATTTGCCTATTTTTATAAGTGTATGGGATCTGAAGTCATTATCGTTGAAATGGCTTCGGAAATACTCCCTGGAACAGACAGTGAAATTTCTAAAGCCTTGCAAAAAAGTTTCTCCAAAAAGGGCATCACCATCTATTGTTCAACGGTTGTAGAAAAATGTTGGAATATTAAAGAGAAAATTCATGTAAGATTGAAAGGAGCGGTTAACGAAACAATCGAGTCTGAAGCTATGCTTCTTGCTATTGGAGTTTCAGCTCATCTAGAAGATGTTTTGGAGCCCGATTTTGAGCTTCAAACCCAAAATGGATTTATTGCTGTTGACGAAAAATATCAAACGTCTGTAGATGGGATCTTCGCAGCTGGAGATATTATTGGCCCACCTTTACTCGCTCATGCTGCCTTTAGAGAAGGATGGGAAGCTATTGATTGCATTTTTCTTGGGAAATACTCCACAAGACCTCACTTTGTTCCTTCCTGCGTTTATTGCCAACCTCAAGTTGCTACTGTAGGGATGACTGAAGAGGAAGTTAAAAAGGCAAGCATTCCATATAAGGTTGCTAAATACCCATATAGTGCTAATGGAAAGGCCGTTGCCTCTGGTGAAATAGAAGGATTTGTCAAATTACTAATTAGTGATCCTGAAGGAGAAATTCTAGGAGCACACATTATAGGGGAGGATGCAAGCGAACTTATTGGTGAATTTTCTCTTGCAAAAACCTTAGAAAGCACAGCCGAAGAGCTATTCCTAGCCATTCATCCACATCCAACTTTATCAGAGATGGTCGGAGAAGTTGCACTTCTTGCAGAAGGTCAGGGACTCCATCTTTAATTTGAATGTTACAAGAAATGCCAGCTAATTGCACTTGACTTAAAACCAAAAAAAATTTTTAACTAGATAGAAAACTATTCTTGGTGAAAGAAAATTAGTATAATCATTAATCGAATAGGATTAAAAAAGGAGAGAAGTATGAGTAAAAGAATTGGTTTTGTAGGCGTAGGAAGAATGGGAGCCAATATGGCCAGACGCCTTCATGATTTAAAATATCCTGTTACTGTGGTCTACGACATTAATCAAAAAGTCGCAGAAGAAGTAGCAAAAGAAATAGGAGCAGAAGCAACAACCAAACTTGCTAGAGTAACAGAGCTGTCTGATGTGATTTTCACAGTGGTTTCCGATGACGCTGCAATGTATAAAATTTTTGCTAAAAATGGGGACAGTCTTTTGATTGGAGCTAAAGGAAAAATATTTATTAATACCGCCACTATTTCCCCAAAAACTCATATAGAAGTCGGCAAACTTTGTGAAGAAGTAGGAGCCGAAGCTATAGAAGCATGCATGGCTTCAAGTATTCCTCAAGCAAGAAGTGGTACTTTATATTTCATGCTTGGTGGCAAAAAACAGGTTGTTGATGAAGTCGAACCTATACTCAAGGACATGTCGTCTTCGATGCGTTATTGTGGTGAATTAGGTTCAGCAGCAAAAGTCAAAGCCCTTGTAAACATGGTGATGAACATCAATACTGCCGCTCTAGCTGAAGGCCTGGGACTTGCAAAAGCTCTCAACCTCGATTTAAATATGATTAGAGAAGTATTTTCCCAAACTGGAGCTAACTCTAGAGTTTTGCAGACAGATGGAGAAGATATGCAAAATAGAGAACATTCTTGTTTCTTCTCTGCCGAACATGCCTTGAAAGACAGCGGCATTGCTCTTAATTTAGCAAAAGAAACTGGATTGAATCTCCCACTTGCCCAAGCCACTTATAACCAATATCAAAGACTGGTTAAAAAAGGATTTGGTCAGTACGATAAATCCGCCATATCCGAGTTGACATTTCCAGACCGTCACGGATTAGATAAAGACTAAATCTAAATTGCTATTCTAAAACATTCATTCTAGACAAAGAATAAATAAAAGATAGGGATTAGAACCATTAATTACTTTTCTGGTTTTAATCACCACTCGAAAAGGGTTTGGGTTCTACCTAGAAAAGTTCACAGATTTTGAAACGGTGCTAGAACCCAAAGCCCTTGAGAGGAATTATGGGAGTATCCATTGCCCTGGGATGATGATTATGGAGTAAATAATAGTTATTACTATTGCCATGCCAATCTAGTTATAAATAGGTATGGAAGCCTTCATTCCCCGAAGAAGTTTGGCGCGTTGATCGGTCGCAGCGTCAACAGGCAGTGGTAAAAGGTTGGCGGGAAGGAGTATTGCCCGCCAAACGAACTCCAATAAACCTGCTATATTAACACCATGAGGACTCTCTGCGGGTGATTGGCCAAAAGGAGACGAGAGCACCGCAAAAGATCCTACCCTACTCAAGAGTCTCCAGCGCCAAGCAAAAGAGAGATCTGAAAGATCAGCAGCAAGCTCTGGAAAAGTTTTATCTGGCTCAAGGCAAGACGGTGGCCGAACGACTGGGGGATTGAAAGCAGCTGACTCAACTGCAAGAAAAAAAATTCTCTACGTCTGATGGAGCTGGGAGAGATCTCCGAGACCGTGGTCGTCCATAAGGACCGGCTGGTCCGGTTCGGTTTCCGATGGCCCAAGAAGTTTTGCTTATCTCATGGAACTAAAATCCCAGTCATGAACGGGCAAGTGCCTCTCTCTGGAGGAGAGATAATCAAGGAACTCATTTTGATCCATTCCTGCTTTCCCAAGCACTCTTTACGGTTTGCACAAATACAAAAGAAAAGATCAGGGGGCAATGGGTATAAGCCAATGAGTCCGGATAAGACGATGTGCCGAACGATCTCGAGCAGAAAGCCTGCCCGCTCAAACAGAAGAAGCGCAAGATGCTATAGGATCTCTGCCTTTACTCTGCAGCCGAGAAAGAGCGTTTTTTCGTCTCTTTCTTTGGCTTGGACCGCTTCGCGGAAAGCCTGGGCAAACGAGGGGAACGGGACCAGCTTGTGGCAGAAGACTATACCAGTCCGAACGGGTTGCAGGACTAGATTTGGAAGTGGGCGCTCAAGGATGTCTACGAGAAGGTTGAGAAGTGGATGTACGTCTCCTTGGCAGGGATTGGTTCGAAGATCCGCTGCAGGGAAGGAAGGACGGAAACCGAGAAACAATTTGATTTTTAGATGCTGCGTTCAGCAAGACGAATCGTCCTGTTTCTGCGGGGAGAAGCCGTCGAGGTCTCAGCCTCTCCGGTTTGCTTGGAAAGGCTGGATGCCATTCTCCTGTGGCTGTACAGGGACTTACGAAAGGTCATCGGAGGGCTCTCGAGAACTTGATTGAGCCGCTCGGCGAGCTTCGACGCCAGCATGTACTGGACCTTCAAGGAGAAGGGGAGGCAGTATATCGCGCTCATAAGCCTTGAATGTGGCAAAAGGATTGTCATTCCACTGTCAGGCAATCTGAAGATTTGGGGAATGATTCACCTTGTTTTAAAGGAAAAGAGAGTCGTTATTCACTACGCGGCGCCACTCAGAGTTTCGAAGCAATTAGAGGGGGAAGCGGTCAGGATAGAGGCTGGACTTTCTGATGTTTTCACAGATGACCACGGAAAGAAATAGGGAAAATGGTTTGAGGAGTAAACCAAGACGCATCCACAAGCATAACCTAGGGAAGAAAAAGCGGTTGAGTCGTTTATTCAAGGCGGAGACAGAAATAGGGAGGCGGGTAGGCTTAAGCCTGCGACAACTCCTCAAGCTACAAAGACCTTCGGTAATTGTTTCTGAATCCTTAGATTTTCGTGGGAAAGCCCTAAGCAAAGAACTTTCTAGGCGCCTCCTACAAATGCGCAGCTGTGTGCTTCAAGAGCGAATCCAATTGCTGGCGCCTGGGGGAGGTTCCCGTCGAGAGCTGGTCAATCCAGCCTATAGCTCTCTGGCTTTGTCCGAAGTGCTGTTATGCCCATCCAAAGAACCGTGCCGGAGACAGGTCTACATGTCTGTATTGCGAGTACGAGAGCCGTGCAGATCGGATTGGCGCATGCAACCTCAAAGGGAAAGGATCGGAGACCCGAAGAATATTGTCGAAAACCCCGCGGTTCCGATTGCATGCGATGCTTTCGGAGAGGTTTTCTCGCAGGAACGAGAACCCACCAGATTGGAAACCCGATAAGTGGTACTATTCCGGGAAGACGATTCCAGGCATCAGCCAACCCCAGCAAATGGACGCGAAGCAGGAGCGATTGCCATCTTGGCTAATGCGAGCGCCGCCGGCTCATCAACACCACACCTCTCCCCCGGAGAAAGAAAAGGCCATGGCAATCCTGGGACGTTCCGACCAAAACCAAGACGAAAAGATCGAAATCAAGTCAGGCGTAAGCAAATCTCGAGTATGGCTTTAGGAACAGTGGCTTGAACGGAAGCTCGTCAATGATGCCATACAAACTCATAGGGGAGGTAAAAGCCTCCCCTATTTATCTCTCTTGTTCTTGTAGTTAGAACAATTAAAAGCTTTTTTCTCTTAAAAAATAGGAAAAAGTTACGATTCAATATAATCTTTTAAAAGTGGTTGATAGAGGCTATCTGTTTTTGCTGCCATAATAAAATCGTTGCGATGTAATCCGTTGATCTTGTGGGTCCACCACCACACTGTAACTTTTCCCCATTCCGTCAAAATAGAAGGATGATGTTTTTCATTCTCTGCAAGTTTTCCGACTCTTTCAGTAAACATCAGAGCCGAAGCAAAATCAGGGAACTCATATTTTCTTTCCAACATTTCTACCCCATTTTTTTCGACAATTTTCCATTCTGGAATTTGCCTACTTAATATTTCCTTCTCTTCTGGTGTCACTTTGGGGGCATCGCCACGGCAAGCAACACATTTTTCTTCTGAAAGATTCTGTCCCATAATACTTACATTGTATCCAATGTCTAAAACAAAGCAATAGCCTTGAACATTCCAAATCCAACAAAGTTTGGAAACCTTCTGAACCTCACTTTCGATTATTTTGGAGCTACATTATATACTTTTAGTACATTGAGCAAGGCCTCAGCGCATTTTGTTACATATACCATAGAGCTTTGTTCTTGACCTTCAAATCCTTTAGGCGCGGGATATGCTTTGGAAAATGCTATCATTTTAAGTTTCCTCGATGAATCCAATTCCATTGTATAAAATGCGGCCAGAGGAGCCCATAAGATAGCTCCATCTACTTTCCCTGCTAAAAGATCTTCCACTGGTTTCCCTAGTTCTCTTTCTTTATCAGGATATACTTTAGGTTTGGCATGAAGCAAACCAGCTATTTCTTTTCCAGAACTGTTATCGAGAACAGCGAGTGTAGAGCCAGCAAGTTTACTGTCTTCTGCAGATGAGAAATTCTTTGAAGAGGCATCAAAAACTAAAACATATTGGCTTTGATATCCCGTCAATTTGGGAAGAACGGCTCTGAGCCAATGAGGGTCAGCTTCCACAATAGCACATGATTTCTTATCTATATTTATTTGACCCGATGTTCCTCCGGCCTGTTCGGAAGCAGCAACTTTACAATACCTTACAAAGGTAATAACCTTCCATATTTCGTCATCGGTCAGCACTCCACCAAACATTCTTGGCATTGTTTGTTGAGGAATCTGTCCTTTAATGAGTTTAAATAGGGTCTGATCATCGCTACCAAAAACCCACGTATCATCTATAAAAGAAGGGCACATCCCACCGCCACCCCCTGCTCCATGACAGCCGTTACATCCCATCTTAAAGTATAATTCTTTACCCTGAGAAACGACCGTTTTGTCTGATGGAGTATAAGGATTTTTCGCTTGGGCAAAAAGACTGCCAAATGGCAACAAAGACAACATTAAATAAACAATGCTAATTTTTTTCATTCTTAGCTCTGATAAATAAAAGTTAATATTGTTAGTTGACGTTTTTTGCTGAAACTTCGTGGCTTTTTCCGATATTCGTGTTTTGTTCGATATCAGCTGTAGTTCTCAGCAATGGAACACCATATTCTTCAAGAACCTGTAAAATTTCTCCATGTTTCGAATCAATAACCTGATCAAGTTTGTTTTTAAGCTCTTGATCCCCCTTTTTGACCCCCATGGAAATATCAAAGGCCATTGGAATTCTCGGATTATTGCTTGTCAAAGGAACCATGGTTAAGGCTGCCCCCTTCTTTTTGATGTAAAAGCCGGCCACTGGTCCCCAGACAAGCCCAATATCAATTTTATCACTCAAAACCTCTTCAACGATTTTCCCAGGGAAATCTTCAGGATGGAAGACAGGATCAAAAAATGGGGAATATCCAACAACATTTTCTATAATCCCTTTTTCAGCAAGAAGTTGATGGGGCGGACTGTTTATCAAAACTCCTATTTTTAAATGCTTCAAAGCGGGATCATCCAAGGATTGAATGTTTAATCCCTTATCTTTCTTATAAACCATTACATAGGAAGTCCTATAATAAGGTTTTGTAGTTAGCACCTGTCCCCAAGTCGATGGCACTCCAATAATCACATTGCATTTTCCTATTTTCAACGTATTTCGAACAAGACCACGTTGATGCGCAAACCAATAATAAGAAAGAGGAACATGTAGGGAGTCGGCTACGATTTGAGCGATTTTATTCTCAAATCCTTCCAATTTTTGATTCGAAAAAGGAAGATTTCCTGGATCAGCGCAGGAGCAGATTTCCTCTGCCCTGCATACAAACCCTATAAAAAACACAAATAAAAGGCTAAAGGATAATAGCTTCAGCCTATGTAAAAAATGAAACCTTAACCCTAACATTTTTGCTCCTTTTTCTTTTCTAGAACCTATCCCCTATCCTCTGTCACTTCAAGGATTATATCCCCTTTTCCCTAGAGGCTTAGACTGATTAAAAAAAAGCCCATCCGCTTCTTTTAAATAAGTATTGGTTTGTAACGTGCTTCTGCCTTTTTTGCAAAGCAACAAATCGCTTTGGTCAAGGCTATCCAGCCGCTGCCAGAAACCTTTTTGTTTGTAAGGCAGCGGCTGGATAAAATCAATCTTCAATGGAAGATTATTCTAACGCAAACACATAGAGCTCTCCTCCAACTGTAGTAGCTTTCGGAAGACCTGCTTGATAAGCAACTCCAACAGCCCCAAGACCCGCATAAGGATCATCGGGAGGAAGATTTTGAGCCACAGCAATCCCAAACCATCCCCCAACTCCAGAATAGACAGCAACGTATTGCTTTTTATCAGGACCCAAAAAGGTAATTGGATTCCCAATAATTCCAGAGCCCAACTTCTGTTGCCAAAGAACCTTACCAGTCTTGATATCTACCGCCTTAAACCATCCATCCATCGTTCCATAGAACGCAAGCCCACCGGCTGTAACCACCGGTCCACTCCATACGGGGAAATGCTCATGAATCTCCCAAACTCTCTTCCCTTTAAGAGCATCATAGCAGATAAAAGCTCCATAATAATCATCCTTACCTTCATGCCCTGAATACATAAGCACATTCGCACCCACATAAGGAGCCCCAGCCGTATAGGTTGCCTCAACCCCTTCATAGTTCATACACATATTGTTGGTTGGAACATAAAATAACCCTGTTTGAGGAGAAAAGGCCGCAGGCTGTTGATCCTTGCCTCCCATAGAATTCGGACAAATCCCTTTGGTATCAACTCCCTGTTTTGTCCTTTTTTCTGGGATTTCAACAGGTCTATCGTTTTCTTTGCTTATTTCTTTAGCCCAGTTAACATAAACAAAGGGTTGAGCTTCTATTAACTGACCTGTCCTTCTATCCAAGACATATCCAAACCCATTTCTATCGAAATGAACAAGACAGGGTGTTTTCTTCCCTTTTACAGTTAAATCAGGAAGAATCATCTCGTTGACCCCATCATAATCCCACGAATCCCAAGGAGTCATCTGATAAGCCCATCTAGCTTTCCCAGTATCAGGTCTTCTAGCAAAAATAGTGCAGGACCACTTGTTGTCTCCTCCTTTTCTTTGTTCGGCATTCCAGGTTCCAGGGTTGCTTGTCCCATAGTAAAATAAATCAAGAGCAGGATCGTAACTATACCATCCCCATGTAGTCCCCCCACCCAGCTTCCATTGTTCCCCTGGCCAAGTTTTAGTTCCATCCCCTGGACCACCATGCTGTGGAAACTCTTTATTGAAGTCAGAATCTAACAGGACCTCTTCATCAGGGCCTTGGCTATAAGCTAACCATACCCTATTGCCTGTATTGATATCATAGGCTCCTACCCTTCCTCTGACTCCGAATTCTCCTCCGGATACCCCAACCAGAACCTTATCTTTAACGACCAAAGGTGCTCCTGTAATGGTCTCTCCTTTAGTCACATCTGCATGCTTCATTTTCCAGAGTTCTTTTCCCGTATTCGCATCAAGGGCAATAATTTGACCATCCAAGGTTGTCATGAATATTTTTCCATTCGCATAGGCTAGACCTCTGTTCACTACGTCACAGCAAGCAACTGCCACTGCTTGACTATTCTGTACAGGGGTATATTGCCATTTGATCGCGTATGGTTTTTGAGTCAAATCGAGGGCGTAGACATGGTTAGGATAGGCTGAATGGACATACATCGTCGTGCCTACTACCAATGGTCCGCCTTCGTGTCCACGCAAAGCCCCGGTTGAAAAACTCCAGGCAAGTCGTAGACGGGACACATTTTTGGTGTTGATTTGATTAAGTTCACTATACCGCGTATTTGCGTAATTTTTGTTTTGCATGACCCATTGGCCGGGTTCTTTTTCAAGTTTAATTAACTCGTCATTCGCTTTTGCAAGCGATAAAGAACCAATCAAGCCAAAAGCAGCCAACAATGTCGCATTCTTAGCCACGGCATACTTTTTAGGCTTTTTTAATTTCACTGTCATCGCTTCCTCCTATTATTAATTCTATGGTGCCTTCCATTTACCACTCTTGTGAGTTAAGTCAATAACAAATATAAGGTTTTCATTGACAGACAACAAAAAAGCTGTCTTTCCGTTTCATCAGGTCTTATTCACTTGAGTGTTTTTGTTAGCATTATCACTTATATAATTTTTTTCACAAAATGAAGCTTTTTTTTCGAGAAGGTTTATTTAGTTATAAATCCTATAGAATTGCCTTTATCGGTCAGTCGATCTCTTTTATCGGCAGCTGGATCCATTTTATCGGTCAGAGTTGGCTTGCCTACCAGTTGACACATTCGCCTATAGGGCTTGGAATGGTTGGTTTCGGATCGACCATCCCTTCTCTTCTTTTTTCCTTCTTATCTGGGATGACCGCCGATAGGTTTCCAAAATTAAAAATTCTTATATTGAGTCAATTTTCCAATTGCTGTCTTTCTTTCTTTCTCGGGCTATTAAGTTATCTAAAAATGATAAACTTCTATGAGCTCCTTCTGCTTTCCTTTGCCATGGGTATTTTCAATAATCTAGAGCTTCCCTCCAGGCAAACCCTACTTCTTTCTTATCTTCCGAATAATGAGATTAAAAGAGCCATTGCTATGAACGCTTTTCTTTTCAACTCAGCACGGCTTATAGGGCCAGCGGTAGCTGGCATTATCCTACCACTGTATGGACCTTCTATTTGCTTTTTTATAAATGGAATTTCCTATATCCTTTCTATTGGTTCTTTTATTTGGGCTTCATCAACAAATGAACGGATCAAAGACCAGCCTTCCGGTCGTTCAACAAAGAATAACTTTTTTGTCCTCATTTCTAATCCTGCAGTTTTTTATCCATCTATCGTCCTAGGCATTGTTACCCTTTTTGGTTGGTCCTATTCAGTTCTTCTCCCTTACATCTCTTCGCAGATATATCATCAGGGATCTAAAGGATTAGCTCTTTTCTACAGTGCTAATGGCTTTGGAGCCATTAGCGCAGCACTCTTGATATCTTTTTTCCCTAACCGCTTCAGTTCATCAACCTTACAAACTCTCTCTATGATCATATTCTCTTTTTCTCTTTTTCTTTTCTCCTTTTTTCCCCCATTTTTCTTTTCCATTCTAATTGTTTCCTTTCTGGGTTTTAGTCTTGCCCTTTTTGTCTCCGCAACCACAATGTTTCTTCAAGAAAGAATCTCCGATTCCATGCGAGGAATGGCATTTGGACTTACTACCTTTTTTTTCCAAGGTTTCTTTGCTATCGGAAATCTCTTAATGGGGACTTTGGCTCAGTTCCTTGGTACAAAATTGAGTTTAATGATTGGGTCAGTCATTTGTTTTACGGCGTTTTTTTCTCTGCGAATCCGTTCTGAATAATGAGAAAGTATTCCTCATTGACCTATATTTTTAGAGCAACTTTTTTTTCTTTCTATTTTTTTTCTAAAAAAATCCTTTTATGCCTTTCTCTCCAATCAACACCCTTTTTTTGGATGTCGGAGGTGTACTCTTAACGAATGGATGGGATAGTACTGGAAGAAAAAAGGCAGCTGAGGTTTTTGGGCTTGATCCTGTAGAATTTGAAGAAAGGCATCATTTAACTTTCGATACGTATGAACAAGGAAAGCTGACTTTACATGATTACTTAAAAAGAACCGTTTTCTATCAAAATCGCCCTTTTAGCATGGATGATTTCAGGCAATTTATGTTCAGCCTCTCCCGTCCTTATCCAGAAATGATAGAACTAATCAAGAGTCTGAAAAATAAATATAACTTAAGGTTAGCGGTTTTAAGCAATGAAGGTAGAGAGCTACAAGTCTATAGGATTCAAACATTTGGACTTTATAACTTTATCGATTATTTCATCGTTTCTTCTTTTGTACACCTTAGAAAACCTGACGTGGATATTTTTCAATTGGCCCTTGATGTATCTCAGTCTCCTCCACAATCTGTGCTTTACATAGAAGATCGACCAATGTTCGTCGACATTGCACGCAGCCTTGGTATTGAGGCTATTAGACATGAATGCTTTGAAAAAACAAAAGCTGCATTAGCTTCTTTTGGGCTTGTTTCTTGAATTTCAATGAATGGGTATTTTCTTACAGACTAATAAGTCTTTTCATGAAGTCTAAGCCGCAATGATCTACAATCTGATGATTCTGTTCTATTTGCACGAAACAAAAAGATTGGTTATTATATTAAAAAGATACCAAGGGGATGCCGCCGCTCGGGGCTTTTTCCAAGCACCGAGAGGAAAGTCCGGACTCTTCAAGGCAACAATCCATTGGAAACAATGGGCTTGAATAGGCGAAAGCCATTCAAGACGGAGAGTGTCACAGAAAAAATACCGCCCAAAAGAACTTTGGGTAAGGGTGAAAAGGCGGGGTAAGAGCCCACCGCATGGATGGTAACATCCATGGCAGGACAAACCCATTGTGGAGCAAGGTCAAGCAGGGACAACGGTAGCCTTGCCATTCTCAAAGTTAGATTTGAGATGTCCCAGGTAGACCGCACTGCTCCTTAATGGAGCGGATCCCTTAGGGATAGACAGATGGCGGCAAGTCCAGGAGACTGGATTACAGAATCCGGCTTATTCCCCTCGGTATCTTTTCTCTTATTTTTGCTGTAAAGCAATATTCTATTTAAAATCCTCCAAGCAATTCAGCATTGCACCTTGCTTTGAGTAAGTAAGTCAAAAGAGCTAAACACTTTGTTCTTTGCTGCTGTACACCCCTGTACTGCTTGAAGGGCTGAAAGATATAGAGAAAAAAACAATTGATCAATCGATTAAGCCTCATAAAAAAGCTACCAGAGCAGAGGAGGGATAAATCAGCTGGCTCTTTTGTGTCACACCTTCTTTAAGTAGCTATATCTTTACATCGCTATAATGGGACCAGGGCTTAGGCTTCAGTGGATAGAAAGACAGTTTTGGTTTCAGAGACCAGCAATACATACAAGAAAACAAAATCCTGGTTTGCCAATCAAGTAGTCGAAGGCTCCTATTGTAGGCACCATACACACCCCTATTGGTAAGGCTTTGCTGGATCCATTCATTAAAATCAATCTATAGTCCTTCTACTTAAAAATCTCTTTCTATCAGGTGTATTCCCCCCGCCTTAAGTAAAGAACATACGCTATCCCCTTCTCTTATTTTCAGTTCAAAAAGAGCGTTGTGGCTAATAAGTGCAGTTAAGACCATCCCACAATCTATAAAAACCTGTGCAAAACCTTCGTTGATTTTTATTTTTTTAATAGTTCCAATAAAACGATTTCTTACGCTGAAGCCATGTAATCCACCTGCTGAACCTGATACACCGTCTGGCTTACAAAGAGAAAGATCTTCTGCACGGAAAACACAAAAGACTTTTTTTCCACTCATGATTTTTCCCATATTTTCTTTCAAAACAGCTTCCACAAGCCCAATGGGTGTCTTCATCCTTACATTTCCATTAGTTATGTCAAGAATTTCCCCTGGAACGATGTTTTCTATACCGATGATTTTAGCGACCTCAACCGTTGCAGGTTGCATAAACACTTCCCGCAGCTCTCCAAGTTGTAGGAGTTTCCCATGATCAATTATACCGACAAATCGAGCCATTTGGATAATTTCAGTTTTTTCATGGCTAATCAATACTGTCAGCCTACCATTTTCAGAGGCAATTTCTTCAATAAGCTGTCTTAGGAATTCTTTTGATTTAAAATCAAGACCATTTAAAGGTTCATCGAGTAAAAGTAACTTCGGCTCCCTGGCTATTGCCCTAGCCAAAGCCACTCTTCTTCTTTCCCCTCCGGAAAGGGTTTGCGGCCACCGCGAGGCCAAATGTTCAATCCCCACTTTTCTCAAGGCTTGCCTTGCTTTATCCCTAGCTTCTGTTTGAGTGAGTTTGAGTTGGTTTTTAAGTCCATAACCCACATTGTCTTCAACTTTTAAATGAGGGAAAAGAGCGTCTTCCTGAACAACATAGCCTATACTTCTTTTGTAGGGAGGAACATTTATCTTTTTTTCTGTATCCAGCCATAGTTCTTCGCCAACTTTAATAATTCCGTGATCTGGAATATCTAGCCCAGCTATACAGCGTAAAAGAGTCGATTTTCCGCTCCCTGATGGACCAAATATCGCTATTAAAGAAGCTGGAAAAAGAGGGAGAGTTAATTCTATTTCAACTCGAAAATCTTGGGAAAGATCCTTTTCTATTTTTAAATAAAAAGATTTTTTCTCTTCCATTGGCTATTTGAAGTTGAATATACAAGAAAAAGGACGAAGGATGAAAATAAGAGAAGTACAAGCGCCGTCGTATTTGCTCCTTGATAATTGAGTCCTTCGACTTGGTCATACAAAGCGATAGAAATAGTTCGAGTTTTGCCTGGTATATCCCCTCCCACCATGAGCACGATACCAAACTCTCCTAAGGTATGAGTAAAACTTAAAACTGTCCCACGCAAAAATCCTTGTAAAGAAAGAGGAAAGATGACCTTAAAAAAAGTATTCCATGGGCTTTCTCCACAACATAAAGAAGCTTCAATGAGTTTGCTATCAACCAGACTGAAAGCTCCTGCTAAATTCTGAACCATGAAAGGCAAACTATAAATTATAGAGGCAACGAGTAAACCTTCGAAAGAAAACACTAGGGATTTTCCAAATAATCTGGAATAGACAGTGCCAATACCTGAATTACCAAAAAGAATAAGCAGATAAAAACCAAGAACAGTTGGAGGTAAAACTAAAGGTAAACTGACCATGGAATCCACAAGAATTTTCCACTGTCTTTTTTTTCCAAAACTCAACCAATAGGCAAGAGGTATACCTAACAGATATAAGCAGATGGTGGTCCAAAAGGATAATTTTAAGCTTAACCAAAGTGCTATCCAATCCACGCTTCCAATCCGGTTTTATGGGTAAAACCCATATTTTTTTAAGGTCTTCTGACTTTCTTCGCTTAAAAGATACTCCTTAAATTTTTTAGCAATGGAAAGATTCGCCAGTTTTTTTATAATAATACCATATTGAAGAATTCTTGGGTAAAACGAATGAGGAATTTCTACATAATTACCCTCATTGCTAGCTTTAGGCGACAAAGCAATTGTCAGGGGGATAAAGGCAAGTTCTGCATTTTTTCCTTCAGCAAACTGAAAGGCTTGAATGACGTTTTCTCCATAGACAAATTTAGAATCTAATTTCTCCCACAGTCCTGCATTCTCTAAAGCTGTTTTAGCTATTTTTCCATAAGGAGCATGCTGGGGACTAGCAAGGGCTATTTTCGACACTTTGTTGTTAGTGAGCAACTCTTTCCAATCTTTTCCCTCTCCAAACAAACCTCTTCGCATCCAAAGAACTAGCCTGCCTTCAGCATATTGGAACGGTTCTTCAGCTGCATAACCCTTGGTATATAGTAAAAAAGGATATTCTTTATCTGCAGAAAGAAAAATGTCAAAAGGCGCCCCTCTTAGGATCTGTTCATAAAATTTTCCAGAGGCTCCATAGATAACTTCTACTTTCACATCTGGATTGCGAGTCTGATAAGGACCAATAATCTCAGGAAGAACAAACCTCAAATCCGCCGCAGCCGCAACCGTTAATGTAGAAGTCTGCAACGGCTTTTGGCTTTGAGCAAAACACGCCGAAAAAGGCTGTATTAAGAAAAAGTATAAGAGAGATGTTAAATATAGAAAACGCATAGCTATTTTTAAATAACATTAAGGGAATTGTCAATGGGAGGAGAAATAAGGAACAAAATGTTGTCATTCTTTTAAAGCCATTATTTTCTTTTCATCTTTCATTCTTTAGAGAATGTTTTAAAGATTAGTAAGGTTTTGAGCATGATGGAAGAACAAAGGCCAGGATCAAAAGTACCAGTTCGAATATGGGAATTTTCTGATTCGAACAAGAGGAATAGGTTGGACTATGTGATTACTGAAGAACCCTTAGAAATTCGACTTAGGGCAGGCAGTGAAGAAAAAACGCTTGCTGTTACTATGAGAACACCAGGGGCAGATTTTGATCTATCCCTTGGATTTATTTTTTCTGAAGGCATTGTGACTGGTCTAGAGTCCGTGCATTCCATTTCCTATTGCATAAGAAAAGAAATTGCAGAAGCACAGAGATACAACACGCTTTTGGTTACCTTGAATCAACCTCATCTCCCAGCAATGGGACAGTTCGAAAGACATTTTATGACTTCCAGTGCTTGTGGGATTTGCGGTAGAACTGTTGTTGATCTATTAGACAAAAAAGGAAACGTTTCAGCAAGCTCCCAAACCAATTGGAAAATCCCAGTAGAAATCCTTTATAAGCTTCCTGAAGAATTTCAAACGCGACAAAACCTTTTTAAGACGACAGGCGGATTGCACGCTGCCGCTTTATTCGATATTGAAGGGAACTTGCTCCAAATCAAAGAGGATGTTGGAAGGCACAATGCAATGGATAAATTGATTGGACATGCCCTTCGAGAAGGTCTTGTTCCAATGGATAAATACATTGTTATGGTTAGTGGTAGGGCAAGCTATGAGCTACTTCAAAAAGCTTACATGGCAGGACTTAAATTTTTCTGTTCTGTCTCTGCTCCTAGCAGTTTGGCAGTCCTTGTTGCCAAAAAATTTTCTATGACCCTTATAGGATTCCTTCGTAAAAAAAGATTTAATGTTTATAGCGGGATTGAGAGGATAAGCTAAGCATTTTTCTTTTTTCTGCTCCTAATCTTTGTCGTACCATTGCAATGAATGGTTTTTCGAATAGATTTTAAGTGATGCCTTCTCATTATAAGCGTATTTTGTTAACCTTAACTGGCATTTTTTTATCTCTTTCTATCCTCTGGGGGATGAGTATTTGGCAAAGACAAAGTGACCAAAAACAAACTGAGATTAGAAAGTTCAGATATGAACTGGGTAAGGAACTGGATAACTTATCACCTTTAATTCAGCAAATTGAAACAGAAAAAAAACAATTTGACACTCTTTATGAAAATACCTTGAGGTCCTCTTTGCCTGAACAGGTTCCAATATCCTTGATGGAGACTTCTCTTTTTAGATATCAAAACCTAGTAGATGAGCTTTCTGCAAAAATTGCCAAAATCAACACCGAGATTTCTTCCCTCGTAGCGAAGTGGAATCTATCTTCTCAGTCAGATTTATTCGATCCTGTTCTTTTGCACCAATGGACAGCCATCAATGCAAAAATAGACACTTTTTCTTCAGATCTCCACTTGCTTCAAACAGATGTCCAACTTTCTTATCAGAGAAGAAACGAACTTTTAGCTGCAATCGCCCAGCAAAAAGAATCATTAAAGAGACAAGAAGCACTGGCCGCCTCTAAAGCTGCCGCTTATTCTACAACTACGGCTCCTACTCTTGCCAACGCCTCTACTCCATCCTCTCAACTCTATGTTGGGAACGAAGAAAACAATACACAATTAACCTATTCGGGCAACCCATGGGGGGGTTATGGATATGGGTGGGGATGGGGATGGCCCTGGTGGTGGTGGGGTTGGGGCTTTGGCTTTGGATTTGGTTGGGGATTGTGGTGGCCTTTCCTGTGGGGCCCCTTTGGATTTTTTCCAGTTGTAATTGAAAAAAATGTCTTTATTACAAAAACTCCTACCCATCAACATCCTGCCACCGTGCAACAACATATGGGAAGAAATCTCACCCATACTATTCCTTCTGCAGGCCATCCTTTTAACCATCCTGGATCTTCTCATGTTAACCAACACCAACTGGTTCATGCCAATGGGATCCACAACGCGGCTCATGCACTTTCTCATGGTTCAACTCACAACTCTCTTCATTCAGATTTTCATCAGCTTCTTCACCAGGATCATCAAAACCTTATTGGCTTACATCATGGAAACTGGGCACATGGGCAACTTAACAATTCCCTTTCCCCTGTTCATCCGCAACATCTAACCTATCACGGCCTTCATGATGTCACCGGCCATACACTGAATATGCCTTCTTCTGGTCATCTGGCTTCTCATTTTAGTGGCGGAAACGCATCTTCTCATTTTGCAGGTCAATTAGGCAATGCGCACCTCCATTCTTTTTCAGGAATGAGCAGCTTTCACGGAAGTACTGGAATCTCCCATGGATTCATATTCCATGGAGCCAGTGGTCTAAGCCATGGAGGATTTTATGGCCATCAAGGCTTTATAGGGCACCAAGGCTTTATTGGTCATCCAGGAATGTTTCATGGAGGTATGGGCGGATTCCATGGAGGAATGGGTGGCTTTCATGGTGGGATGGGTGGATTCCACGGCGGAATGGGCGGTTTTCACGGAGGAATGGGGGGCTTCCACCGCTAAAGTTTTATTTGGTCTTTGTGTCTTGTGATGCTTCTTCCATATCTTTTTGAATTTTTCCTGCTTCTTTTCCAATCGTCTTTTCAGCTTTTTTCAACTGCTCTTGAGCTTCTTTTTCCCATTGGTTCCATTGTTTTAAAAAATCCTGTTGTTCTCGAAGATACTCTTGATGAAGGGCTGCAGCTGCTTTCCGGTTTTGCTTAGCAACTGCTTGTTGCCAATCACTGAATATTTTTTCTATCCGACTGTGTTTTTTCTTTAAATCCGCAACCTTTCTATCTTTTGATGTATTAAAAGTAGATGCATTAGTGTTAGCGTTGGCGTTTTCATGTTGGCGGTTTTGAAGAGGGTCAGTTGGATTTTTGCCAAAAGTTTCAAAACAGAGAGAGCTAAAAAGCAAAAGAGATAAAGAAAAGAAAAAGATTTTCATATGTAACAATTAAATCGAGGAAAAAGAAAAAATACAATGGCAATTGATTGAGAAGTAGTCTTTTTCGTTTTCTTTTTTTTTCTTTCTTTTATAAGTTATTGATATGAATCAGACTACATTACCATTGGAAATTGGGGCCGATGTTCCTGATGTCATTGCTGTTGACCAAGATGGCAATAGTATTCCTTTACAATCTATTGCTAAAAAAGGAACCTTCTTATTTTATTTTTATCCCAAGGCGGATACACCTGGTTGCATTAAAGAAGCCTGTAATTTAAGAGATAATTATAAAATGTTGATAGATCATGGAATTAAAATATTCGGTATTAGTATGGATACAAAAGAGGCTCAAAAAAATTTCAAAGAAAAATACCATCTTCCCTTTCCTCTTTTGGCAGATCCTGAAGGAAAACTTGTGGAAAAATTTGGAGTTACCAAAAAAAACGGCCATGCTTCAAGGCAGTCTTTCTTGGCCAGAAACGGGAAAATTGTTTGGCGTAACCTAAAAGTCAAACCTGAGACTCATGCACAAGAAATCCTAGAAGAGGTCAAAAAGCTCAACGAATCAAAAGAGTAATTTTAACTAACTTTAAAATTTCAAAAACTTCTCCCTATGGCAAAACAATTCTTTATAAATGCATAATTCATTAAAATTCTGGATTCAAGCACTCCTCTCTTTGTTATTTGGATCTATTCTTTTTGTTAAGCCTCATTTCCTCTACTTCTTAATTGCT
Source organism: Candidatus Methylacidiphilum fumarolicum (assembly GCF_949774925.1). Classification (GTDB taxonomy): domain Bacteria; phylum Verrucomicrobiota; class Verrucomicrobiia; order Methylacidiphilales; family Methylacidiphilaceae; genus Methylacidiphilum; species Methylacidiphilum fumarolicum. The sequence continues at coordinate 1,156,808 of NZ_OX458932.1, read as the reverse complement.
TCTTATCTGCTTCTTTTTTCTGTTTTTGGTTTCTTTTTCCATCTTCCTCTCCTATTTTGTCTTTGGACGGCTTTATGCGGTCTACTGATTTTCCTTTTTCCCAACTTGATAGCTTATCTAGTGGCTTTGCATTTTGTCCTTTTTGGACTTTTGACATTTCTAACAATAGGACCATCCTTTTTCAGCTTTTTCCCTATAGCTATAGCCATTCTTCTTTTTCTTTTTCCAAATGCCATTGCCTATCTCATTGGATCATATTTGATAGTTAACGGTATAGGCGCTCTCTTAAGCCTTTTTATGCAACATAAAGGAAGATTTATGATATGAAATGGAATCTAGTTATTTTTAAGAGATCCTTGGGGTTGTCGTGCTTTTTCTTTCTTTATTTTTCTTTTGCCTTCATTTGCCACTCTCAACAGGAACCGGTAACAAGCATTGCTTCGATGGAAAAAAATCAAACAATCGAAAAAATTGCCGCTCCTATAGCACAAGAACTTCAAGAATCTCTTAAAAATATTTTAACAACAAAACTTAAGGAAGTCGGGCCAATAGAGACCCTTAAATATTGCAATTTACAAGCCTTAGCTTTGACAGATCAAGTAAAAGAAAAGCATGGTGCAAGAATTACCCTTTTAAAAAGGACCTCTGATAAGATAAGAAATCCTCTTAACAAACCCGATTATCCAGAAAAAGAGGCCCTCGAAATTTTTTTAGAGGCTCAGAGAAGACATGAGCCTTTTCCTTCTAGTTATGTCCAGAAAGTAGAACAAAATTGGAACACTAAATATCGATATTATAAACCACTTTTTATTGGCAATATTTGTTTAAATTGCCACGGATCTCTAAGCCAGATGAGTCCATCTCTTAAAGAAGAATTGCAGAAAAGATATCCCTTAGATGAAGCGACTGGATATAAGCTGGGTGATTTTAGAGGATTAATTACCGTTGAGATCAGTTTATCTGAAGGAGACTGAATGTAAAGCGAAGGGCTTCCAAGTCCTATTCTTTCTTGTTGTCAGTGTGTAGCCTCTCTATAGTATGAACAAAAAAAAGCAAAGATTAATGACTTTTTTCCAATCGTAATAGATTGGTTCCAATACTTCCTATGTTATTTTCTCTTCTTCTTTTCTTCCTTGGCTTTGTAATTCTTTCTGGTTCTATTCTTGTTTTAGGCTTGTATTTTTTTGGCAAAGTTTTAGCGAATCTCGCTGTGACTGTACCGCCTGCAGCAAGCCCGAATCTAAATCCTGAATTGATTGGTTTAAAATATCAAAACTGGAAAATTCTATCAAAAGACAATATAGGACTAGCGGCTTGGTTTATTCCTCCACCAAGCTTTCCCTATAAGAAATCCCCAATCATTGTTATTCATGGATTAGGAGCCAATAAGGAATTTATGATGAGTTATATCCAACTAGGGCATACGCTAGAATTTCCTGTTCTTGCCATTGATTTACGAGGTCATGGTGAAAGTGATCCTACTGTAGTTACCTTAGGGTTAAAAGAAAGCATGGATATAGAAAGTTGGATAGAAGAACTAGAAAAAAAAGGTTATACTTCCCCTATTCTTTGGGGAACTTCTCTTGGGGCGGTCACAGCTCTTCTTGCCGGATCAAAACTTAATGGAAAAATCAGTTCAATAATAGCCGATGCCCCATTTGACACTCTTTATAATGCTTTAATAACCCATGCTAAGGTACTATTTAGACTAAGCGAGTATCCAATGGTTCCAATCGTTTCATGGCATCTCAAAAGAAGTTATGGTATTGATGCTCATAAAATTGATTGTGTAGAGGCGGCAAAGAACATTGATTGTCCCCTTCTCATTCTTGCTGCCGAGCAGGATGTCAGAATGCCAATTAATATGGTTCAAAGAGTCTTTGATGCGGCAAAAAATCCTAAATTTTGGTGGGTCATTCCTAATGCCAATCATGAATTAAGACTATTCAATGATGATTTTAAAGAAGTCATTACGAAATTTTTGTATAGAACATCAATAAAAAGTGATCGGTCAGAATAATAGCTTAGCGCCAATCAAAGTCGCATACAATCTACAAGTGTATTTTTGGGGACGAGGCTCAAATCTTGAGCCAAACAAATAAGAACATCTGCTTTTGTCGCAGAAAAAACCCCTGAAGGATCTGTCAACGACACCGGATGAACCATTATTTTGCCTCGGCAATCCTCTTCTTTTGCAAAATAGTATTCTGCTCTCCCCTGTTTTTTTGCTACATCCATTGCTAGATGCGCCTGAAATTTTAAAAACGGATTCCTAGACCATCCCATGAGTTTGGCAACAGCCTTTCTTACCAGTTCATAAAAACAGACCACAACAGCTGCAGGATTCCCAGGAAGAGCTATAAATGGAATTCCATGAAAAGAAGCAAAGGAGAAGGGACGGCCAGGCTTAATAGCAATTTTTTTAAAATAAACTTTACATTGTGTATCAATAAACCTAGCAACAAAATCTTTTTCTCCAACAGATAATCCTCCAGTAGATAATATAAGATTGGCATTGCACCTCTTGGCCTTATCCATTTCCTTTTCTAGTTCTTCCATATCATCAGCTATTATATTTCCACCAATCACCTCCACTCCAAGCTCCTTTAAAGCATTGGATAGAAAAATCCTATTGCTATCATAAAGCTGGCCCATCTCAAGAGTTGCCCCAACTGTTTTAAGTTCAGTCCCCGTGCTTAACAAGTACACAACCGGTTTGGGTTTCACTCTTAGGTGAGTAATACCTAAAGTTGCTAAAAGATTGATCGTTCTGGGATCTACTTTTATCCCTTTATGAAAAAGCAATTCCCCTTTTTTGATTTCATCTCCGGCTTTTCGGATATTTTCACCCTTTTTATAGGAACCTTTTATTTTGATTCGGCCATTCTCAGCATGAATCTCTTCTTGGACGACAACCAGATCAAAGGGTTTAGGAACAACTGCCCCTGTGGCTACTTTAACGCATTGATTGGGATGAAAATCTTCCAAAATGGGCATACCTGCATACACTTCAGCTGCCGTTAAAAACTCTTTTTCTTTATTTTCTAAAAGTGCTTCTGAACAAAAAGCATACCCATCCATCATAGAGATATCAAAAGGAGGAAAGGCAATAGGGGAAAAAATATCCTCAGCAGTGATTGAGTTTAATGATTCTTCTAAGGAAAGTAGTTTATCCCCTTTAATTTCGTTAATAGTTTTCTCTATTATCTCTAAGGCTTGAGCAATGGGAATATAAGTAAGAGGTTGCTGATTCATCTTTAATTTTTGTTTTCTTTCAACGACCTAAAGTAAAGGAAGTCTGGCATCTAACAAAAAAGAACTTATAGCCGATGCATCGTCTCTAAAAAAAACGGGTAAGTTTTTATAAGAACTTATCGGTGCTCTTTGTTCTGTAATAAATCCAAGGCAATTATCTGTTTCTTGCAACACTTCTTCCCCTTGTTCAATCCTATCGATAAAACAAAACTTCGGGAATGGATCCTTTTTAAAACCTTCGATTAAGATAAAATGATACCTAAAAGATCGCATCAGATCAAAAAATGCATTGAGAATCATTTGTTGAGAACACTCACAATCCACAATCATTGCCGCTTGCTTTTCCGAAATGATACAGACGCTTGAAGCTCCAGAATCTTTAAACTTAAAACTATCTTTTCCAGGACAATCCATTTGAAATCCTTTATGGGCATGCTTTAAAGCCCCAACTTTATAGCCTTTAGAAGTAAGCAATGCAACAAGTTTACATATTAGTGTGGTTTTTCCACAACCGCTTCTCCCTACAAAGCCAACAATAGCTATAGCTTGTTTTTGCATTCACTTAACTTTTTATCCATCCAATCAAACATCTTATTGGCTTCCTCAAATGCTTCAAGAGTATTAATGTTAAAAAATCTTTGCGAGGCATCAGCCCAATTCACATTAAGTGCTGCAACCTTTCGATAAAAACCTTCGACTTGCCGCTGTCCTGAAAGCAAGTATTCTTCTAGCGGTGACAATGCAGATTTTTTAAAAAGAGCAAAAAGAAACTGTTCTTTTTGTCCATCCGAAATATAAGCAACCGAAGCAGAAGAAGAAAGGAGTTTTTCTAGAATGACTTTCTCCCATCCAACTTCAAAAAAAGGACAATCACATGGAAGAACGAACAACAAAGGACTTTGTATTTGCAGAAGAACTGAATAGATCCCTCCTAATGGTCCCAGCTTTTCTACACAGTCTTTTATAACAGGCCAACCATATTTAGCATATTCATCGAGAAAACGGTTGGCACTGATCCAAAGGGTTTTTACCCTTGGTGCAAGTTTTTCAGCAGCATAAACAAATAATGGTTTTCCTTTAAGCAGTAAAAGCCCCTTTTCTTTTCCCCCCATCCGTTTGCCTTGCCCTCCGCAAAGAATGACACCATCGATGTCAATTTGCATCTTTTTTATAAAGGATAAACGACTTTTTTCCTTGAATTGAATAGCGTCAGCTCGCTATAACCTACCTCTTTGACTAGGCAAAGAGCTTTATCAAAGTCACTGCCGACTTCAGCAGGACTATGGGCATCAGAACAAATTAAAATAGGAATTTTTTTTTCATAAGCCATTTCTAGAAAGCGTTTTTCTGGATAGATTTCTTGAACTGGCTTTCTGAGACCCGCCGTATTAATTTCAAAAGCAAGATGATGATCAGCCATCGCATTAATAGCTTCTTTATAAAAAAAAGAAAGATCTTGTTGGGGTTTCCGGTTAAATTTTTTTACCAAGTCAGGATGTGCCAAAAAATCGAAAAGTCCCGAACAAGCCATCTTTGTATACAAAGAAAAATATTCGGTCCAGACGGCTTCAACTGAATATTCATCCCATTTGTTTAATTTTGAGGGATTATCAATGTCCCAATCCTTGGAAATATAGTGGACGGAGCCTATAAGATAGTCCCAGGGAGCTAAAGTCGATAAAAACTGAATATGCTTTTCATAACCCAAAAGAAAATCACACTCTAATCCAAGTCTAATAGGATAATTTGGAAATTTGTTTCTTGTTTCTTCGATCAGTTGGAAATATTCATCGAGCTGGTCAAGAGACATTCTCCAGTTGTCGAAATAATGTGGCATAGGATTATGATCAGCAAACCCCACTTCTATTAGTCCCTTTTCTATTGCCACTTTAACATACTCCGACGGTTCTCCAACAGCATGGCCACACAGTGGAGTATGAAGATGATAGTCAAAAAGCATAACCTCTTTCCAATACAAAGGAAATCTCAGTCTTTATGAGACAGGATTTCAATGGCTCTATTAATTTCATCTTCGGTGTTATAAAAGTGCGGAGAAAACCGAATATACCAATTTTTATTCCTATCCATCCGAAAAGAAATTATTATTCCTTGAGATTTTAATTTGGCAAGCAGTTCTGTAGGATCAACACCAGCTGCTGTTGCAGAAACTATTCCAGAACATCGCTCAATGGGAAAATCATCAGACAAGCATTTCCAACCAATTCGATTTAGACTTTCTCTAAGATACTGATGCAGAAAAAGAATCCTTTCTCTGATTTTATCTATACCGATGGCAAGCAAAAGATCCATCGAAGCCTCCATTCCAATAATGCCTAAGGCATAGAGAGCCCCACTTTCATAGCGTCGAGCTCCTTTTTCTAATTCCATAGTTTCCTGGGCAATAAAATGGGGAGACTTGACATTCCATGCTCCAAGCAAAGAAGGAGCTAGGTAGTCTTGTAAAGATTCTTTGCAATAGAATATCCCAGCTCCAAGAGGACCTAGAAGCCACTTATGAGAATCAGCACTGAGAAAATCAAAATATTCAGCGTCCATGGTTGAAATGCCTAAGGACTGTATCCCATCTAAACTGAATAAAATGCCCCTATCATGAAGCGCTTTGCCAATTTCTTTGTAATCCAAAAGATAACCTGAAAGATAATGACAACTAGCAAGGGCTACAAGCTTTGTTTTGGAGTTAAGGACATTTAAAAGCAGAGGCAAAGTTATTTTGCCTGGTTCCTCAGGACATAAAGGAACGGTTTTAACCCCAAATTTTTCAAGATTTTTCCATGGATAGACATTGGTCGGATAATCATCTGGATAATAGACAACTTCATCCCCTGGTTTCCATGGGATGCCATTGGCTACCAAATTAAGTCCAAGAGCGGTAGGACCTAGCAAAGCTATTTCGGAGGGCTTAGCATTGATCAATTTTGCAGCTGTTTCTCTGGCTTTTGTAATGGTTTCAAAAAATGATTCTGTTTCTTGGCTCCAATCAGAAGACTCAAATGCGGCTGCTGATATCTTTTCTGCCGAAGGAGCGGGCAAAGGAGAAACGGCCGCATGAGCCATGAAAATTCTATTGCGGGTTACCGGGAAAAGCGTATTTCTTAAATTTTCTATGGAAAGAATATCTTCTATCGAACCTTTTAGCATGAAAGCCTACTAATATAAGTTATATAAATAAGTTATATAAATATTTTACATTATCATCCAACTTTTTTGATAACTGAAGTACACTCCCATCCCTGAAGACATAGGCATTCTAGCAACATCTCACAGATGGTTTGAAAAGGTATGTCCAATGATTAAAAACTGTTGCTCAAGAAAAAAAGATGAACTACGAAGACCTCGGTAATTTTTTTCTTATTTTTTCCACAGAATTTTTAATCTCGTCAACAGCTCTATGGATCTCTTCTTCAGTATTATACCTTCCTAAAGAAAAACGAACACTTGATTTGGCTTCTATAGGATTTAGACCCATGGCTGTCAATACCCTAGATGGCTTCAATGAACCTGTTGTGCAAGCCGATCCACCAGAAGCATAGATGCCTTTTTGGTCAAGATCAAAAAGAAGGGTTTCTGAATCTACGCCCTCAAAAAAGATATTTGTCGTATTAACAATTCTATGCTCTTTATCGCCATTGACTCTCGTAAAAGGAATTTCTTCTAAGATTCTCGATTCTAAAAGATTCCTAAGCTGCAAAATCCGCTTATTATCTTCTTCCATGTTCTGAGAGAGGAGCTCTATAGCTTTACCCATTCCAATAATGGCCGGGACATTTTCTGTTCCAGCCCGACGATGCATCTCTTGAGATCCTCCTCGCATAAAAGGTTCAAACTGTTTTCCTTTACGAATGAACAAGGCACCAATCCCTTTTGGTGCGTAAAACTTATGACCAGTCAAAGAAAGAAAATCAACGGGAACCTTTGATAGATCAATCGGAATTTTCCCAATCGCCTGCACCGCATCGGTATGAAATAACACCCCCTTTTCTTGACACATTGCTGCGATTTGCTCGACAGGAAAAACCACACCGGTCTCGTTATTTGCCCACATAACAGAGACAATAGCTGTATCCGCAGTCAGAAGTTTTTCTATCTCTTCCAGCTTTAATAAACCAGATGCATTCACCCCAATTCTCAGAACTTCAAACCCTCTTTTCTCCAAGTCAACGCATAACTCATAAATGGCGGAATGTTCCGTGGCCGTTGTAATGACTCTTTTTTTCCCTGTTGTTCGAAGCGCAGACAAAATCGCAGCATTATTTGATTCAGTCCCACAGCTAGTGAAAACAATTTCTTCTTCTTCGCAACCTAAAAATCGAGCAAGAGCAATCCTTGATTTTTTTACATACTGCTTGGCTTCCTGCCCTAGTCGATAAGGACTGGAAGGGTTCCCATAGTAGACAGAAAAAAATGGAACCATTTCCTTAAGGACTTCAGGATCAACAGGAGTAGTAGCATTGTTATCCAAGTATATGAATCTGGTCATTTTAAATACCTTCTTTTAAACATTTTAAAAAACAATTAAAAACTTCATCTACGCTAAATGTTAGTCTGCTATCTTTATTCCACAATATTTTGAATCTTTTGTCTAGTCTTGGGTACATCCAAATAGTGGGGTCAGTTGGACCAAATAAAGCAATCGAAGGACATCCAACAGCCATAGCCAACTGTGTTATACCGCTATCATGCCCACAGAATAAGTTACACAATTTGAGAATAGCACCCACAGAAGGAAGATCTTGATTTATTATTCTTACATCAGCTGGAATCTCACTTAACTCTTTTCTCTCCATTTCAGCTGGCCCCATTATCAAGAGAAGACGACAGCCCATTTTTTGTATGCGTTGACAAAAAGAGATCCAATTTTCTACTGGCCAACATTTTTTCTGGCTCCCACTTCCAGGATGAATAGCTATTTTCACATTTTCCTTTTCTATGCCAAATAATAAGGCTAATGCCTTTCTTTCATCATCTTTAGAGAGAAATATCATTGGTGGAGGAAGACAGTCTAAAGAATTTATGATGCCTAATTCCATAATGGGCTTAGCAAGCCATTCCACAACATTTCCTACGCCTCTGAAAGGTGGACAGTAAATCACTTTCTTAACTCCTAAAGCATAGAGATTTTTTCTCAAAATCCCTTGTTCATCAGGGGTATAACAGAGGACAATGTCAACCGACTCAAAATAGTCTCTAAGGGCCAATCTGGGGATAAGATCTTGAGAAAAAAGAGGGGTAAAAGAAGCTTCTCCGATATCGTAAACCTTATCAAAATAGTATCGATTTTCGCCTAGAATCCCAAATCTACGAGTTCCAAGGAGATCCAGCTTGGAAGGTTGCGCCTGATTCTTTAAAATATAAACGGCTGGTAAAGTCTGTATAAAATCCCCCAAGCCTCCACCCCTGATGATCAGCATTCTGTCTTTATAAAAGATCTTATGCATCGATAAAACCAAGCAAAGATAATATCAGGCCAAAAATGAGAGTGAAAAGAGCAGTCAATTTGATCTTTCTTTCTGAAGAACAGAAGTACATTATCTTATCCCTAGCGAGAAAAGGCATACCAACGAATAAAACGCCCACAATTATCCAGCCGTAAGCTAAGAGCACAAGCAGAATCCGCCAGCTTCGCATACTTAAAAATGTGCCATCTAAAATGACATTTGCTCCCAACAGAAGCAAAAGCGCCAAGGCCCTTAGGGAAATGAAGTCCTCTATAGCCACGATTACCAGTGTCCCAAATACAAAAGCAAAAAGGATAAACCAAATCCTATACTGCGTATATTCACCTAGATCCATTGTCGCCAATAATATTATGACCCATAGTACCGAAGTACCCATTAGCACCTTGCCTAGAAAATCATTTCTAGGAAAATTTTTAAGGAATCGACAAAAAGAGGAGGGGTATAAAAAAGCGATCGCTCCTAGTAGCAGATGTATGAATCCGGTTCCAAAAGCCACAGCTTTCAAAGAAAGATGATAAATCATGTTATGGTTCTCTTCTATCTTTTCTTACCAACCAGGTTCTTGTTGAGTTATGCAGTGAATGGCTCCCAATCCCCAAACTAAATCTTTGGCAAAAAAAGGACAAATTTTTCTTTCGGGAAAAAGACCTTGCAAAATTTCTTGAGCTATTTCATCCATTGGATCTTCAAAAATAGGAATAAAGAGGGAATGATTTGTCAGATAAAAATTTAAATACGAAGCGGGCAATCTCATCCCACTTCTTATGACAGGATTTGGCATTGGCACTTCGACAATTTCAAAAGGCTTCCCGTGGTAATCACATTCTTTAGTTAATTGTTCGATATTCTTTCGAAGACTAAGATAATTGCTATCCGAAGCATTTCTTTCAAATGCGCAAGCTATGGTATTTACACTCACAAACCTGCTGTACTGATCCACATGGCCATCGGTATCATCCCCCATGATTTCTGCCTCTAGCCAAATAACTTTCTTTATTCCAAGAAATTCATAAAATATCTTTTCGATTTCTTTTAGGCCAACTCCAGGATTCCTATTGGGATTATCAATACTTTTTCTGGAAGCAAGAAGCACACCATTGCCGTTGGAGTCGATAGCCCCTCCTTCTACAACAATCCCAGGGGAAAAAACCCGCATACCTAGGTATTTTCCAATTCTTTCAGGAACACGATCATCCAGATCATAGGGGGGATATTTTCCACCCCAGGCATTATAAATAAAATCCACAATCGCTATTTCCTCTTCGTTGCGTACAAAAATCGGCCCATGATCCCTACACCATGGTTCATATGCGGGATTTTCGTATAAGAAAATTTTTTTGTTGATTGCTCCCCCCCGCTCTTTGATTAGATTTTCTACCTCAACAAACTGCGTTTTATCAAACACGTTTATTCTCACCAACTCATCTTGGGAGATAGCCAAAGCCAGTTGAACCCAGATTTCTTCAGCTGCTTGGAAAAGTCCTGGAAAACTAATACTTTCCTTTCTAGGCCAAGTAAGCCAAGTTGCTCTATGCCTTTCCCATTCAGCTGGGAACATAAAGCGGAATAATGAAGCTGTAGGAGAATTTTTTTTTCTGAAAGAGTCGGTATGCATGGATCTAGCAAATAGCTACAGGATTAAGGAAAATATCTTCGAGTGATCTGTTCATAAAGGTCGATCCTCCGATCACGTAAAAAAGGCCAATTTATTCTTGTCTTCTCTATGAGACTAAAATCCAGTTCTCCAACCAGAATTTCTTCTTTTTCTCCAGCTTGTTTGATGATTCTACCAAAGGGATCAACCAAAAAACTTCTCCCCCAAAATTCAATACAGCGACTCTTTTCGTCACCTTCTAGCCCAGTTCGATTAATGGAAGCTACAAAAATTCCGTTGGCAATGGCATGTGCTCGCTGAATAGTTAGCCAAGCGGTCAACTGATCTTGTCCAAAGACCATTTTTTCTTCTACAAGCCAACCGATAGCTGTAGGATAAAAAATTATCTGAGCCCCCTTTAAGGCAGCGATTCTAGCTGCTTCTGGAAACCATTGATCCCAACAAATTAAGACTCCAATTCTTGCATAACGGGTCTGGAAAACAGGAAAATCGTTCTCTCCAGCTGTAAAATAGTATTTTTCAAAATAACCTGGATCATCCGGAATATGTGCTTTTCTATAACAGCCCAAATAGCTTCCATCTGCATCCACTACAATAGCCGTATTATGATATAATCCAGGAGCCCGCTTTTCAAAAATCGATCCAATCAATACAACATTAAGTTTTTTAGCAATTTCCATGAAGCACTGAAGGGTAGGACCATTAATGTCTTCAGCCCAACTAAAAAATTCAGAATCAATTCGATTACAAAAATAACGAGTTTTAAAAAGTTCCTGAGTACAAATAATCTCTGCGCCGAGTTCTTTAGCTTGGCTAATTAGTTCCAAATGATGAGCCAGTCCTTGAGTTGGATCAACAGCTCCAATGCTTTGAATAAGAGCTACCCTTACCATTTAGATCTTTCTTTTTAAAAACATTTTGATAGTTTTCTTTCAAACGATGAAATGTCAATGAACTCTTTCATTAACCATACATATCTATTCTATTGAAAGTGAATATTTGGATTGGCAATTCAAAAAAAATGTTATTTTTTTTTCTTAGCCTTTTCCTACTTGGAGGCTGTTCGATCAGCCCCATGACAGGATCCTATCGTCACAAAGCTAGCAAACAACCCTCATTTTCTTTATTGTCAGCTCGTCCTAGCGCATTCATCGGCCAAAATGTTCTTTTAGGGGGAGTCATCCAACGATGTATGAACCATGAAGGAGAAAGTTTGATGTTGGTTATTCAAAAACCTTTAGATCCCTCAACAGACAAGCCAATAGTACAATCTCCTTCCAAAGGAAAATTCTATCTATGGTACAGAGGAAAAGTCGATCCCAAAGTCTATTCAACCGGCAAAACGATTACAGTTGCTGGAAAGATCGTCTCTCCATTTAAAACTAGTATAGAGACCCCACATTATTTAATCGTAGAAGGGGAGGAGTTTTTTCTATGGCCCAAAGAATCGCTCCCTTCTTATACCCCAAAAGTTCCCACAAAAACCATTCTAGAAAATGTATGGGAACCGGTTGGATTTGAACCATGGACAACAGGATGGGGAGAAGGATGGTGGTAGGAAGTTATTCTGGCTTTAAACATTAAAGGTTTCTCTTATGGGATAAGACCCTAAAGATTTAATCCAAATGGCAAATTTTTCTGCCTTTTGAAGAGCCTTTTCCAAAGCAACCGACTCTTTGCCTGCTTGAACCGATAACAAAAATAGATACGTATTCAATTTTCCAGGAATAGGCCTGGAAACAATCCTTTTGATGTTCAATTTCCCATCCCTGAAAGGTTCTAAAAATGAACACAAACTTCCAGGTTCATCTTTTACTGAAAAAACTATAGTGGTTTCGGCAGTAGATCCAAAATAAGGAAAAAGACTTAAGACAAAAAATTGGGTGAGATTGACATTGCCTTCAAGTACAGGAAACTCAAGGATGTCAAGCTTATAAATTTCTGAAGCTAAACGAGTTGAAAGTGCCGCAGAATAAGGATTTTCAGAAACTATTCTCGCTGCTTCTGAAGTACTAGCAGTCTTTTGTATTTTAGCGAGTGGAAATTTTGTTTTCAGCCATTTCCTGCAATAAAAAAGAGGAGTAGGATGGGAATAAATCTCTTTGATTTCTTGACCTTTTCTTCCAATCAATGCTAATTGGACATTCAACGAAAGCTCTTCTTGAATATAAAGATGGAAGTCTTCTTCCAAAAGCAAATCAACCGATTCAAGAATCATTCCTCCAGTGGAATTTTCGATTGGAATCAATCCGATCCTTTCTTCTCCATCGGCAAATGTCTTGACAAATTCAATAATATCCTCTATAGAGCCCAGAGAATGGTGTTGCCAATCAGGGAATCTTTTCTTGACTACAAGATGAGAAAAAGTCGCTTCGGGTCCCAAATACCCGACCTTTTTATTCACCTGTTTTCTGTCGTCCATTTGCTCCACTTTCATAGTCTTTTGAAATTTAATTAAGGTTTATTCAAAAAAAACGGTTTAAAAATATAAGCTAAAAAATGATTTTTCATATTCTGGACTCATTATTATAAATCTTGCATGCTTTATTATGTTTTTTTCTGCTAACGCCATCGACCATTTTTTAGCTCGTTTTTCAAAATTAAGGGCATTGGTTATTGGAGATCTCATGCTCGATGAATTTGTTTGGGGGAAAGTTTCCCGTCTTTCTCCTGAGGCTCCTGTACCAATCGTAGAAGTCCAGAAATGTTCCTATTTTCCTGGAGGCGCAGCTAATGTGGCTCGGAATCTGCTGGAATTTACAAAAGAGGTTTCTGTTTTAGGAGTTGTTGGAGAAGATGAGGCAGGGAAAAAATTGCTTCAATCTTTGGAAAATTTTGGATGCAACCTGTCTGGCATTCAAATCATCCAAAACAGGCAAACGACCCAAAAAACAAGAATTTTCGGAAGGCAACAACAGGTTGTTAGGGTGGACAGGGAAACAAAAGAACCAATCCCTAAGGAAATTACGCAGAATATTTTGCTTTACTTGGAAAGGGAATTGGATTCTAAAGATCTTATCATTATCGAAGATTATGCCAAAGGATTACTTGATCAAACGATCATCGATTTTATTTTAAATCATACCAAAGGTAAGGACATCTTTGTTGCTGTGGATCCCCATTCAAATAACCGCCTCAACTGGACAGGCGTGAGTGTTGTTAAGCCAAACAGAAAAGAAGCAATAGCTCTTGCAGGCTTTCCAGATGTTCATGAAGAAGATCTGACGAAGATTAGGGAAGCTGCCGAAATACTTCAAAAAAAATGGCACTGTTCCTACATCCTTGTCACTTTAGGGGAAGAGGGAATGCTTCTATTGGAGAAGGAAGGAAAACCCAAAACCATATCGGCTGTTTCTAGAGAGGTTTTCGATGTTTCTGGAGCTGGAGATACAGCTATCAGTCTTTTTTCCCTTGCACTTTCAGCCGGAGCCACTGGATTTGAAGCAGCTCTTATTGCCAATCATGGGGCGGGGGTTGTTGTTGGTAAACTAGGAACCGCCACATGCACTCCTGCCGAACTCAAACAAAGCATTTTATCCTCCCCTCATACGATCGACACTAGACTATGAACAAGGCTGTTTTCTTTGATAGAGATGACACGCTGATCAAAAATATACCCTATTTAAAAAACGAAAAACTGATAGAAATTCCCCATGGCTTGGATCAACAGCTTTTAAGACTTCAAAAAGCGAGTTTTCTGTTATTCATCGTTTCGAATCAATCGGGTGTTGCCCGAGGACTTTTGACTACTGAGGACGTTGAAAAGGTAAATCAGAGACTATTAGAAATGGTTGGTGGTAGATTTTTTGAAAAGATCTATCTTTCTTATGAAGGACCTACCCAAGAAATGACTTGGGACAGAAAACCACAACCGACTATGATTTGGAAGGCTGCTAAAGAATATGAAATCGATTTTGGCAGATCTTTTTTTGTGGGAGATAGACTAGCCGATGTACTTTGCGGCAGAAACAGTGGATGCAAAACTATTTTTATAAACCTGGGAAGAAAAAACCTCGATGCGTTTGTAGCCTGTCGGCTTGCGACCTATGTGACTTCTTCTCTTTTTGAAGCCATTGATATAATTCTTTCTGTAGAAAATGAGTAACCTCAGCTTTTTTTTTGATAGAAGCAAAATCTCATCCTGAATCTTTCATGACAACCATCATTGTTATTCCTGCTAGATGGAGTTCAAGTAGGTTTCCTGGCAAACCATTAGCGATGCTAGGAGGCAAACCACTCATTCAATGGGCTTGGGAAAGGGCTATGGAATGTAAAAGAGCAAAGAAAGTTGTTGTGGCCACTGATGATCAAAGAATTTTTGACGTAGTAAAAGGTTTCGGTGGGGAACCGTTGATGACTAAATCGAGCCATCTTTCTGGAACGGATAGAGTTGCTGAAGTAGCCGCTTTGTATCAGGCGGACAGATATATAAATTTCCAAGGAGACGAACCCTTTCTGCCTGGGAAAGAAATAGACAGGCTTATTGAGGGCATGGGAGCAGCTCCCATTGCCACCCTAGCAAGAAAACTTATGGAGGACTCCGAAAGGAAAAATCCTAATGTCGTAAAAGTTGTTTGCGATGTGGATGGTTTTGCCATTTATTTTAGCAGAGCACCAATACCTTTTCTGAAAAATAAAACGATCAATTGTTCTCTACTGGCACATGTGGGTATTTATGCGTTTTCATCATGGGCTTTACAAAAATTTATTTCTCTTCCATATGGAATATTAGAACAAGTGGAATCCTTAGAACAACTCAGGGCAATAGAGAACCGAATTCCTATTCGCGTGGTTTCTACTGCCTATCAAACTGTGGCTATAGACACCCCTGAAGACTTGTCGAAGGCTGACCAAATGCTTAAACATAATAAAGAGCTGCTATGAAATATATTTTTGTTACAGGTGGAGTGATTAGTTCTCTGGGTAAAGGCATTACAGCAGCAGCCTTGGGAACTCTGTTAGAAAGAAGAGGAGTCAAAATTTCCTTACAGAAACTAGATCCTTACCTCAATGTTGATCCTGGAACGATGAATCCTTATCAGCATGGTGAGGTATATGTCCTTGAAGATGGGGCAGAAACTGATCTAGATCTTGGTCACTACGAAAGATTCACAAACGTCAAACTTTCTAAGCTTAACAATACGACCACAGGACAAATCTACGAAACGGTCATTCAACAAGAAAGACAAGGAAAATACCTAGGCAAAACCGTTCAAGTCATTCCTCATGTGACCAATGAAATAAAAAACCGAATTATGCGAGTAGCAGAAAGTAGCGGCTGCGACATCTTGATCACTGAAATCGGGGGCACCACCGGAGATATTGAAGGACTTCCTTTTCTTGAGGCTATACGACAGATGGCTTTGGAAGTTGGTTCTGATCATGCTTTGTTCGTCCATGTCACCTATGTTCCTTACATCAAGGCTGCAGGAGAGCTCAAAACAAAACCAACCCAGCAGAGTGTTGCTAAACTTCGAGAAATAGGCATTCAGCCTCATGTTCTCGTTTGCCGATCCGATCATCCCCTGACGGAGGAAGTGAGGGCAAAACTTTCTCTCTACTGTAATGTCTCTATTGAAGGGGTCATCGAAGAGTTAGATGTTCAACATACTATTTATGAAGTTCCTCTGATGCTTCAGAAAGAAAAACTGGATGCTCTTGTCTGCAAGTATTTGAAACTCGATCTGCCTGAAGCCGATTTAACAGATTGGAAAGCTTTTGTTGAAAAAATTATGCATCCTTCGCATAAGCTTTCTATTGCAGTAGTAGGCAAATATATCGGTCATCAGGACGCCTATAAAAGTATCTATGAAGCGTTGACTCATGCGGGGGCATTTCTTTCCTGTGGGGTTGAAGTCAAAAAAGTGGATGCTGAAGAAATCGAAGAAAAAGGAGCCGAAACGCTACTTCAAGGATCAGATGGAATATTGGTTCCTGGAGGCTTTGGCAGTCGTGGCATTGAGGGGAAAATAGAGGCAGCAAAATATGCACGTCTTCATCTTATTCCCTATCTTGGATTATGTCTTGGTATGCAGACCGCTATTATTGAATTTAGCCGAAATGTTGTTGGATTGACCGATGCCCATAGTTCGGAGTTTGAAAGTATGACATCAAACCCTGTGATCTGTTTGCTTGAGGAACAAAAGAAACTTTCTAGCCTTGGAGGCTCCATGCGGCTTGGTAGCTCTCTATGCAAACTCCTTCCCAATACAAAAGCTTATGAAGCCTATGGACGGGATACTTCTAGAGAACGGCACAGGCATCGTTACGAATTTAACGTGGCCTATAAGTCCCTACTTGAAAAGTTCGGTTTAAAGATATCTGGTACAACAGAAAACGGAGAGCTAGTAGAACTTATCGAATTAGAAAATCATCCATGGTTTGTCGGTTGTCAATTCCATCCAGAATTTCAATCCAGGCCTAATTCTCCACATCCATTATTTGTAGCCTTTTTAAAAGCTTCACTGGAATACCGAAAGAAAACCCATTCTTAGAGTAATATTCCTTTTAGAGGAACTGTCATGAATGCAAAAAAAGAGCCTTTTATTGTCATCGCTGGTCCCTGCGTGATCGAATCGATGGAACTTCTTATAGATACTGCCCTTGAACTAAAAAAAATTACAACTAAATACCAGCTTCCTTTTTATTTTAAGTCTTCCTTTGACAAAGCAAACCGCTCCTCCATTAATTCTTTTCGTGGTCCAGGACTGGCAAAAGGGTTAAACATGTTATCACAAATCAAAGAAAAAACGGGCTGCGCCCTCACTACTGATGTGCATCTTCCAGATCAAGTAAAACCGGTAGCTCAGATCGTTGACATCCTTCAAGTACCTGCCTATTTATGCAGGCAAACCGATTTAATCCTGGCTTGCGGAGAAAGTGGAAAAATTGTCAATGTAAAAAAGGGACAATTTTTAGCTCCCGATGACGTTGATCTTATAGCTGAAAAGCTCCAATGGGTGGGCTGCAAAAATTTCTTTTTTACAGAAAGGGGGAGCTGTTTTGGATATCATGATCTTATTGTCGATATGCGAGGGATTGTTCGAATGCGGTCTAAAAAACATAAGGTTATCTTTGATGCCACCCATTCAGTCCAACGACCTTCAGCACTTGGCAAGCAAACAGGAGGAGAAGAAGCTATGGCTTTCCCTTTAGCCAGAGCGGCTGTGTCTATTGGCATTGACGGACTTTTTTTTGAAACGCATCCTTATCCAGAAAAAGCTATGTCAGATGCCTCGACAATGATCCCACTGGGCAAAGTGGATCAAATGCTTGAATGCCTTTTAAAAATCCATGAAGCCATTCCTTAATGTTTTTCTTTTTGTTTTTCTATTTTTCCTTGAGCATGAGCTTTTTGCCGATTCCCCCTCATTGCCTTTAGGAGCAGTGATAAAAAATTTCATTTTACCCCAGAGAAATGCAGAAGGAAAACTACAAGCAACCATACATGGAGAAGAAGCAGTTGCCGTTAGTGTGAACAGAATAGAAATAAGAAAAATGAAAATCGAACTTTTCGATAACGATCGAGTCACTACTACTATCCTCTCTCCTCGATGCGACTTTTGGAAATTGGACAATAGGCTTTCCACAAAGAATGGAGCTGAAATTGAAAGGAAAGATCTAAAGCTTACCTCTAACATCATGGATTGGGAAATCGACAACAGAAAAGGAATTTTTCGGGAAAATGTCCGTATGGTTCTTTATAAACTACCCCTTGGAAAATCGAATCAAAAAAAAGAGCCTTCTTCTCCTAGCCATGCACCGACCCCTTCGCTTCGAACTGGAGCACTCCCTCTTCGTGGAAACCTTGAAAAAAAACCCTAAATTCCATAGAGCGATGAAATCCTTTTTATTATTACTCCTTTTTTTCTTTCTCCGATTAAATGTCTTTGGTCAATTTCCAGAAGAAAACCCACCAGAACTGCTTTCCAACCCTGACGCTACAGTCGTCACATCGAATACTTTCCGAATGGATCAAAACAACCATCAAGGATTCTTTAGTGGCAATGTCATCACTATAGCGAATAATTTTAAAATGCGATCTAATGAAATGACCGTTTTCTTTGATGAAAGCGGTTCTGAAATCAAAAGACTTATTGCCAAAGGAGACGCAGTGCTCATACAAGAAAAAAGGACTGCCAAAGCTTCTCAAATGGAATATATTGTTCCAGAAGATAAGTTAATATTAACGGGCAATCCCGAAGTGATTGAAGAAAATAAAGACCATGTGACAGGCAATGTGATTACAATCTTTCGAAACACCAATCAGATGTTTGTGGATGGACACAGCCGCGTGATACTCTTAAGAAACAATCAACCGCAAGAGCAACAACAGAAAAAATAGTTTTTATTAATCCAAAAGATAAGTGAAAAATCTAGAATCAATAAGAGTTCTAATCCTATCAACAAGTGCCGGCACCGGCCACGTCCGTGCTGCGGAAGCACTGGAAAAGGCCTTTCTTGAAGATCCAAGGGTTGGACAGGTGATTTGCGTAGATGCTTTAAAATTTACCAACAAAATTTTCAGAGACTTTTATTCGAAACTTTATATCCAGCTAGTTGAAAGAGCCCCCTCTTTTCTCGGTTGGTGGTATCGAACAACCGACGAGCCTTGGAAAACCGATAAAATGAGACTCATGCTCGATCGATTGAATACCAAACCACTTATCGATTTTATTTCTAGGTACCGGCCTCAAGTGACCGTTTGTACTCATTTTCTACCTGCAGAGATTATTTCCTATTTAATTTCTCAAAAAAAAATAGATTGTCGGCTTTCGATCGTTGTGACGGATTTTCATTGCCATGCAATGTGGCTTTGCCGAGTTTTTCATAGGTATTTTGTTGCCAACGAAGAAAGCAAAATCCATCTGATCAATCTCGGCATTCCCAAAGAAAGAATCATTTTCAGTGGTATTCCTATTGATCCCATATTCAAGCCTTCTCCAAGCAAGATTGAGCCGAAAAAAAGCCTTGGCTTTGATCCGGAGCTCCCTGTAATTTTGATTTCAGCTGGAGCCCTTGGAGTGAGTCCTGCTGAGGCCATCCTCGAGTCTTTAGAAACATTGCAAATGCCAATACAGGTTGTTATAGTCTGCGGCAAAAACCCGCAAATGGAAGAAAAGATTCGAACAAAAGCCTCAAACCTTTCTAATCATACTATTAGAATATATGGTTTTACGGAATCGATGCACAAATTGATGGATGCAGCAGATCTTTTCATTGGCAAGCCAGGAGGATTAACCGCTTCAGAAGCTATGGCCATGGGCTTACCAATGATCATTATTTCCCCAATACCAGGTCAAGAAGAATTTAATAGCGATTATCTTTTAGAAAAAGGAGTGGCCATAAAATGTAATGAATTTACAACATTAGCCTACAAAGTAAGTTATCTTCTTTCCCATCCCCAAAAATTGCAACAAATGAGAAAAAATGCGTTTAAACACAGTACCCCTAAGGCTGCATACAAGATTGTCAAAATTTTGTTGGAAGACGAGCTTAATCCCCCTGAACCAGTCTGCTTGTCACCAGGACAAAAAGAACATGCATGACTCTTTTCCATTGATTCGACCAATTAAAAATCGAATGTTTTAATTTATTTTATTGAAAATTGTTTGGTCAATACAAAGGAGATCGTTATGGTTACGAGACCCGTTGCCTCCAAACACCACTTCAGAGAAAACGAAAAAAATTTATCCTTTGAATGGCCTCATCATGAATTTTTATGGGGCGTGGCCACATCCCCCTACCAACATGAAGGAGGAATGAATGGGGAAGGCGAACCGCTGAATAATTGGGCATGGGCGGAACGGGATAATCAGGTCGAACCTTCTGGGAAAAGTTGCAATTTTTGGAACTTGGCTGAAGAGGATTTAAAAAGAGCAAAGGACCTGGGGCTTAATGCCTTTAGGCTAGGGATAAGTTGGAGCCGGATACAACCAGTCTATGATTTACCTCATCCTGAGAATCCTTCCTTTTTAGAACCCCCTCCTTTTGATCCAACTGTTCTGGCTAGATACGCTGAAATCCTAGCCCATTGTAGAGCTCTTGGATTGGAACCCGTGGTTACCCTCCATCATTTTACCCATCCTGCTTGGTTAGGACTTGATGCATGGATTCATCGATCCACTATTGATCATTACTTACATTATGTGGATTATACTATAAAATATCTGTTGGAACATCTGCCGAAAGAATTTCATTGTGAGCCTCCAAGATTTTTCCTTACCGTCAACGAGCCTAATATGCTCGCAACCTGTCATTATCTGTACGGGTATTTTCCTTCCGGATCAAACCGGGGGATTCATGCAGCCACCACCTGTTTAATCCATCTACTCGAAGCTCATTCCAAAGCTTATTTTCTGATTCACTCTCTTTATAAATCTTATGGCTTAAAACCCTATGTCAGTTTCAACAACTATTCCAGTAACCTCTATTGGCTGGATTTAGCCTGGTTAGATCTTCTGCACGCTAACTATTTTGGTATCAAAAAACAAAAACTCTTCTCTTATCTTTGGGATAGAGCTAGACAGTTAGATTCAGCCTTCGATAAAGCACGATTTAGCTCTATTTCTCTTGCTCGAAAAGCCTTAGGTTTTCTTCTCAAAAAAGCGCAACATTTTCTCGCTTATGCCTGTTCCTTCGAAAGCGCTTGGAAAGAACTACTCGAAGTCATTTATGCTTCTAAACAAAGGCCTTTTGATTTCATCGCATTTGACTACTATGATCCTTTTGTCGAACACGCCTTGCGATGGCCAAGATGGAATGATGAATTACCAAAACGCAATAAAACTTTCCATGAATGGATGATGGAAGCTTTTACAAGCAAATGGTGGGATTGGAGAATGCTTCCTGAAGGATTGGCCTTTGTTACGCATCAACTTACCCATTACCATTTACCTTTAATGATTTCTGAAAATGGGCTAGCTTACCGCTATACCCCTTCAGGGATGATGGAAAAAAGAAGAGATTCTGTATTAAGAAGTCACTATATTCGAGCGCACGTCCGGATCGTAAACAAACTGCGAAAAGAAGGAGCACCGCTTTTTGGCTATCTTTATTGGTCTTTGGTTGACAACTACGAATGGGGATCTTTTTCACCCCGATTTGGCTTATATTCTGTAGATTTCCAAAACGGACTCTATAGGAAAGAAATTGATGTTTTTGGAGAAAATCCAGCAAAAATTTATGCTGAAGAGGTTCAAAAAGCCAGGATAAACAAGATCAGTTGGAAAAAATAGTTATGAAAGAACCAATTATTTATACAGGAGGAGAACTCCAAACCAATGCGTATCTCATCTCTGGAAAGCATGGTTATATTTGTATTGATGCCCCACAGGGCATTACCTCATTTCTTAAGCAGAAGAAAATTGAAGTCGATAGTCTTCTTCTTACCCATGGACATTTCGATCACATATGGGAAGCTCGTTTAATCGAAAAAACTTTCCATTGCACTGTCTATGTTCATCCTTCCGATTTTAATTTAGTCCAAAATTCCGGAGGTGTTGCCTATATGGGTATAAAAGGAGCCGTAGCCCCTCCAGAGGAAATCATTGCTTTACCTGTACTTGCAGGCGGAAGCGTGCATTGGGGATGCAATGGAGTAGAATTTATCCTTTTTCACATTCCAGGACATAGTCCAGGGAGTGTTGCTTTTTATGTCCCAAGGATGCATGCTGTCTTTTGTGGGGATATTCTTTTTGCTGGCTCTATAGGGAGAACAGATCTTCCAAATGGAAATTTCTCTGCCCTTATGGAAGGAATTAAAAACTATCTTTTTTCTTTACCTCCTCAAACCGTTGTCTATCCTGGGCATGGTCCGTCAACAACTATTCAGAAAGAAAAAGAGACAAATCCTTTTTTCAAAGAGAAAGATTAAAAATTCTTTTCCTGTTTAGTAGATAAAATAAAAATTGTCTTTTGATTCTGATCAACAAGCATTATTAGAAAAAAATAAGATTTTTAAATAGGGAAAAGCTGATGGATATAAAAAAAATTATAGAATCTCGAATGGGTGAAAATTATTCACTTCATTATCAATATATCAATAGAACTCTAGTTCAGGTTCAAAGGATCATTGGGTTTGATAAAATTTATACAAGAGCACAGGGTGCTTATCTTTTTGATAAAGAAGGCAACAGATATCTGGATTTTCTTGGAGGTTTTGGCGTTTTTGCTGTTGGCAGAAATAATCCGAAAGTAAAAAAAGTGATCGAAGAGGTCCTCGATTTGGATTTGCCGAATATGGTCCAGATGGATTCAGCTCTCTTGAGTGGTCTCCTTGCTGAAGCTCTTGTAAAACGATTTGAAGCCTGTGGAGCCTCTCATCTGAATGCCATCTTTATATGTAATAGTGGGACAGAAGCTATAGAAGGGGCTATAAAATTTGCTAGGGCTGCTACAAGGCGGCCACGAATCCTTTCTCTTACTAACTCTTTTCATGGATTAAGTATGGGTTCACTATCCGTTTCAGCGAATCCCTATTTTCATGAAGGATTCGGTCCTTTTTTACCCGGCTGTGAACATGTCGTTATGGGAGATTTAAATGGTCTAGAACATGAGCTAAAAAAGGGAGATGTGGCTGCTTTTCTTTTCGAACCTGTCCAAGGAAAAGGAATTTATTTTCCAAGAGATAATTACTTTGAGGAAGCTCAAAAATTATGTAGAAAATATGGCACTTTGCTGATTAGTGACGAAGTTCAAACAGGCTTAGGGAGAACGGGAAAATGGTTTGGATTTGAACATTGGAACCTTGAGCCAGACATTGTAACTCTTGCAAAAGCTTTAAGTGGTGGCTATGTGCCTTGTGGGGCTATAGCTACTCGAAGAGAAATCTATCAAAGAGTCTTTAATCGGCTCGATAGATGTATCGTTCATTCCTCAACTTTTGGGAGGAATAACCTCGCCTGTGCTTGTGGTCTTGCCACCCTATCTATACTAGAGGAAAACAACTTAATCGAGAACTCCAAAAACTGCGGAGAAAAGATTGAAACGGCTTTGATTGGTCTCCAAAAAAAATATGATTGGATTAAAGAAGTACGGGTCAAAGGACTTATGATTGCTATCGAATTTGGTGAACCCAAGTCCATCACTGGAAAAATGGCATGGAAGACCATTCATTCAATGGACAAAGGGCTTTTCCCTCAATTAGTTGTTTCCACTCTTATGTCTGAACATAGAATATTGAGTCAAGTCGCAGCAAACAATCTGGACATTGTCAAATGCCTTCCTCCTTTGATCATCGGAGATGAAGAAATCAACTATTTTATCACTTCCTTGGAAGCAGTTCTTGAAGAATTAAAAAAATTCCCTGGGCCTTTGTGGAACTTAGGAACCAACTTCCTAAAAGCAATGAAATCACAAAAAACAGATGGTTAGAATAACAAATAGGTTTTCGACCCTCCTAAGAAAAAAAGCCCTTTAGTTGATTGTTCCTAAAAACATCCTATGGGCTTGCTTACGCCTGACCAGAATTCGTTCTTTTCGCCTTGGTTTTGGCCTGGAGGTCCAGGGATTACCAAGACCGTTGCATTCTTCGGGGTGAGCGGGATAGAATTAACCTGTCATCTTAACAATCAAAGAGGACACCTCCCCAGTACCAGAAGTCTACGCCCTAGAACAGTCCCCCCTCATCGAGATTCCAGTCAAGGGGTGCCTGCTATTACAGATAAACCTCTCCAAAAGCATCGCATACAGCCGGTTTTGCGGCGTCCACGAAAGAATCTCCAGATTTCCGATCTTTTTTGAAGTTGTATGCGCCCACCCTATCCGAATAGCTCGCATACCCGCCCTGCCAGCATACAAACTTGTGTCCAGTGGGGTTCTTCGGATAGACATTCTCACACCGCAGACAAAGCTGAGAGCTATAGGCTGGATGGACCTTCTATCGATGGGAACCTCCCCCAGGCGCCAGCAATTCGATTTGCTCCCAAAGCGCCCCAGTCTGCATCTAGATTATGATCCAGGAAAGCTCTTTACTTGGAGCGTTCCCATATATATGTAGATACTCAGAAACAAGTGCTGAAAGGCTGCGTAGCTTGAGGAGTTGTTGTAGGCTTTTGTTTAACCACCTCTCTATTTCTGCCAGCACCTCGCGTAACCGGCTCCACCCTTTTTTCTTCCACAGGTTATGCTTGCGGATGCATCTTGCTTTAACTGTATTCTTTGTATGCTTACCGATCAGCTGTAGATGTTACCGTCTCTTCCCTCCCTCCTTATGATATTTTTAAAGAGCTTAGAGAGCAACTCCACAAACCCGCTCCCATATTTCTTTCCGAGATCATCTGTAAAAACTCTAGAAAGTCCAGCCTCTATCCCGACCGCTTCCCTATATCATCGACTCGAATTTTGTAGTGACGCCCCGTAGGGAATTACCGCCTCCTTATCCTTTAAAATAAGGTAAATCCTCCCCTGAATCTTTAAGTTAGCAGAGAAAGCAATGACAATCCTTTTACCACCTTCAAGACTCATGAGCTGGATATACTGTCTTTCCTTTTCTTCAAAAGTCTGCTACTTCCATTCCTTACATCCAATCGACTGACGCAGCCTCACTCTTGGCAGCTTACCTCTCTTTTGTCATTTGAAATTTAGAAGCGGGCGGCTCTCTTTTTCCTAACACAGAAGCCATCCACTGCAGAGAGTGGAATATCTAGAAAGCAACCCGCTTTGCTTCTTCTGTCTATCTCAAGCGGTGCCAGATCTTTGGGTTAATCATCGTAGAGGAGACTAACCCACACTTTTCGATCTTTGCCTAGCCGTCTTTGAGGAATACCTTCCACATTTTTGCCAGCAATCCGCCTGGGGCTAGCGTAGCCTTCCACCACGAGTTTGGCTTGCTTCCCGCGTTTCGAGAGGCTTTCCGCGAAGTGGTCCAAGCCTGAGAAAGAGACAAGAAACCGCTCTTTTCCAGCTGTGTAGCAAAGGCAAAGATACTCTAGTATCTCCCACTTCTTCGTGTTCAGCGGAAGACTCTCCCTACTCGGATCGTTCGCCGCCACATCTTATACGATCTCATCGGCTTTCCCGATGGCCTTAGGTCTTTTCTTTTGTATTGGCTCAAACTGAAAATAGGGCTTGGAAAAGCAGGGAATGATCGAAAGGAGCTCCTTGATCATCTCTTCCTTCAAAAAGAGAGAGATTTGCTCGTTCACGAAATTTTGGTCCTAAGAGAGAAACAAAACGTCTAGGGGCCA
This sequence comes from Candidatus Methylacidiphilum fumarolicum, assembly GCF_949774925.1. GTDB lineage: Bacteria > Verrucomicrobiota > Verrucomicrobiia > Methylacidiphilales > Methylacidiphilaceae > Methylacidiphilum > Methylacidiphilum fumarolicum. The sequence goes on along the minus strand of NZ_OX458932.1, from coordinate 1,131,273 downwards.
TCCGAAACCGAACCGGACCAGCCGGCCCTTGTGGATGACCACGATCTCGGAGATCTCTCCCAGCTCCATCAGACGCAAGAAATTCTTTCTCTTGTTGTTTAGTCCGCTGCTTTCACCCCCCCAGCCGTTTGGCCACCGTTTTGCCTTGCGCCAAACAAAACGCTGCCAGAGCTTTCCGCTGATTCTTTAGATCCCCCTTCTCCCCGGCGCTGGAGACCTTTGGGTAGGAGCTTGTACAGCTCTTTTGTCGCCTTTTAGCCAATCACCCACAGGTAGTCCTCATGGTGGCCATATCTCTGGTTCGTTAGAGTCCGTTTGGCAAACAACCCCCCTTCCCAATGCCCATCGCTATTATCTGTTTACGCTTCGATTGATCAGCATGCCAAACTTCTTCGGCGAATTATAGGTTCGCCAGGCCAATTTATAACTAGATTGGCATGGCAATAGCAATAACCATTCATTACTCTTTATTGATATTCCCAAAGCCCCCCTTTTTTCCAGAAAACAGAGCGGGACCAATAAAAAAGATATTGTTGGGCGTATCCTGCAAAATGACCAAAATAGCTAGAAGAAAAGCTCAGAAGTTCCTTTTTCGATGCTTTTCTTTTTTCAAGAAGATGGAAATAAAAGGTTTGCAATACCCTTTCCATCCATCTATCTATAGGAAAGACTTCTATTCTAGCATATCCAAAAAGCAGAACACAATCAGCTATTTTCCTCCCAATTCCTGGTAGTTCCAAAAGGGTTTGTCGAATGGTGTCTGTTGAGGCAATTGCTAGCATTGATAAAAATTTTTTATTCTCTTTTGCTAAAATGGAAGCCACTTTCCATACATAGTCAGATCGAAATCCAAGTTTACACTGTTCTAAAAGAGAAGGCCCTTTGTCGAAGATATCTTCAGGAGAAGGAAAAGAAAAAAAGCCCGGCCACACCTCTTTTCCATAAAATCGCCTTAACAATTGGGTGACTTTACGAATTTGAATAATAGGCTTGGCTGACGAACAAAGAAAGCTAAGGATGGTTTCCCAAGGATCCTGTTTTAAAATCCTCAGTTTTTGAGAAAAAAGCCTTGCTTGTTGTAAGATATAATCATCAGAAGGAAAACTATTAAAAACTTTTTCAAGATCGAAGGTAGTTTGAAAATATTCTTGGAATCCATCCAATGATCCTGAAGGACTATAAATGTATAATTTATCGCTTGCTGGAAAAATCGCATAAGGAATTGACCCAGCTTGTCCGATCCATCCACCATTATCCAATCTTTTCCAAGAGAATGTCTGTCCACAGCCTAAAGTGGCATCTAGGTTCAGACAATCACTGGATATCGTCCCAATAAAGGGCCAATCATTGATGATTTGATCCATTTGACATAAAAGATTAATATTTTAATGCACTGTTAAAATAATGCACTGTAAAAAACTATTTTTTCCAGATTATTTTTGAAATCCTATTTATGAAGTTTAAAAATTATTACGAAACATTAGGAGTCGACAAAAACGCAACTCAAGATGAGATTCGAGCTGCCTTCAGGCGCCTAGCCAGAATTTATCATCCAGACGTCGCTAAAGACAAAAAAGCAGCCGAGGAAAAATTTAAAGACATAAACGAAGCTTATGAGGTCCTTAGCGATCCAGAAAAAAGAAAAAAATATGATCAGATGTTCCTTTCTTGGGATAGAACCCAAGAAGAGTTTGTTCCTCCTTTCTGGTCATATCCTAAAGGTTGGGAACACCAAGGAGAGTATGGACCAAGTTTTGGAGGCACTGGGTTTAGCGATTTTTTTGAGATGTTTTTTTCTGAACCTGGTGGATTGTTTTCAAACTTGTTCCATAAAAATGGAGAAACATCGCTTAAGAAGCAAAAAGGGAGAGATTTAACGGCTGAAATCTTGGTCAACCTTGACGAAGTGCTTCACGGATCAGTGCGACAAATCACTGTCACTCGTCCTACGAATGGTGGAAACCGTAAAGATACCTATCAAATAACTATTCCTGTTGGCATCGAGGAAGGACAAAGGATCCGCCTAGCTGGACTTGGAGAACCTTCAGCCTATGGCAAAGCCGGAGATCTCTTTTTAAAAGTTAAATATGCAAAGCATCCTTTTTTTAGGGTAGAAGGAAAAGATCTTTATTATGATCTAGAAATTCCACCATGGGATGCCGCATTAGGCTCAACGGTCCAGATTCCAACACTAGAAGGCAAAGTCAATTTAAAAATACCAGCGGGTTGCAAATCTGGAACCAAACTTCGATTAAAAGGACTGGGCCTTCCTTACTTAGATGGGAAAAAAAGAGGGGATCTTTACGCTGTTATATCTATAAACGTACCCCAAGCAGTCAACAATGAAGAAAAGAAACTTTGGGAACAGCTGAGCAAAAAGAAACACTTTTAAGAGAAAATGAACCCTAAAGAAAAGACAAACGACCAAAATCCTCTCTCCCTTTCCATTCTTGGATCGGGTGAAGGAAAAATAAGACTTTATTCTCTTGAAGCCTTGTCCAAGGAAACAGGCATAGATTTAGAAATTGTTTCTTTATATCTACACCTTGGCTTAATTACTCCTTGGGAAACTGTTCATGATAAGCTTTATTTTAACGATGATGCTATTTTTTTGCTTAAGCAATTTGAAAGATTAAGACTTGAACATAGGATGGGATTTCAAGCTTTACGCAGTTTTTATAGAATGTTCAAGACCCTGCAAAAATAAAATCATGGGGATCATGTTCTCTCTTTTTCTCATTTCATGAAAACTGCAAAAAAAAGCCAGTCGTTCATTCTTTCTGAAATCTTCTCTATAATAAAGGAAAAAGGCCCTATGCCATTCAACGAGTATATGGCTTTACATTTAGGGCATCCCAAGTACGGCTATTATGTCCAAGGAACAAAAAAACGAATAGGGAAAAACGGAGATTTTTTTACAAGTGTTTCTGTAGGAACTCTATTTGGTGATTTTCTTGCAATGCAATGCATTGAAGTTTGGAAGCAGTTGAGGAAAACGGACTCCCTATGGATTATCGAGACAGGAGCTGGAGGAGGAGAACTGGCCTGTGACATTGTTGATTGGTTGGACAAAAACGAATCGGAATTATCAAAAAAATTGTCCTATCTTTTTCTTGAGCCTTTTTCTTATAACCAACTTCAACAGCAACAAGAGATTAATCAGCGAATCGGCACTACCGACCGTTTCTTTTGGATTAGTGGATGGGAAGAACTTCCCATTCTATCTGATTTTACTATCCTTATCGCCAATGAATTTTTAGACAGCCTGCCAGTTAAACGAATAAGTTTTCAAAAGGGAAAGTGGATGGAGAGCCATGTCGGAATTAATCATGAAAATAAACTTTGCTTTATCTATCAGCCGATTAAGGAAAATAGTAAATTAGCATGTATGATTGACGAGTTAGGCATTCCAAAAATAGAAGGGTACACAACAGAAATTCATCTAGAAGCAATGGAATGGATTAAAAAAGCCAGTGCTAAAATCTCCTCTTCTTTATTTTTCATCATTGATTATGGTTTAACCAAAGAAGAATATTTTGCACCCTGGCGTTCTAATGGCACTCTTCGGTGCTACAAAAACCATCAAATTTTTGACAATCCACTACTTTTTCCTGCCGATTGCGACATTACAACACATCTGAATTTTAGCTTAATTCTTAAAGCCGCTGAAGAAAGCGGTCTCGAATCTATCGGATGGCTAAATCAACATCATTTTTTCATGGGATTGTTAGAAAAAATGTGTGTTAGAGACCCTCTTTTTCTTGTTAAAAATCCAAAAAGAGAAAGCTGGATAAGAAAATTTTTTATGCTTTCTCATCCTCATTTCATGGGAGAAAATTTTAAATTCCTTCTCCTTGTTAAAAACCTTCCCCAACCCCTTTGTTTATCTGGTCTCAAATTTTGTCGTTCTAAAAGTCCCTAAAAGGGACGTTGAATTTTTTTGTTTCTATTCAAAAAGAATTGTATTCTAACACAATTAAATTGAAGGCATTTTATCTTTTGTCCTTTCGCCCTTACAAACTTTTTTACTTTTTCTATGCAACCAATCAATATAGATGAAAAACGGGTGGGACTTCTTGCCCCGGTCTTTTCATTAAGGAGAGAAAACGATTTGGGAATTGGTGATACCAAAGCAGTGCTTTCCACAATCGATTTTTGTAAGCGGATGCATATAAATTACTTACAAATCCTTCCAATAAATGAGACTAGCGAAGACAATAGCCCCTACAATGCTTTAAGTTCCATTGCTTACGATCCCATGCTCGTTACTATGGAGCCTGATTTTATTCCTGGACTTAGTTCAGAAGATTTAAAATTTTCGAATTTAGAAAAAGAAAGGCTTGAAGGTCAATTTATTGACTATAAGACCGTAAAATCGATCAAAAAAAAACTTTTCGAAAAAGCCTTTTATAGATTCATTGCTTCCTCTCATCTCGTCAAGAAAAAGGAATTTATCCATTTTTGTAAAAGTAACCAAGATTGGCTTTCTACATACACTCTTTTTAGGTTTCTTGTGGATGAAAATGCTGGAGATACACATTGGAACGATTGGCCAGAGGAAATAAAAACTTATGAAAACGCCATCGAATGGCTTAAAAGACAAAAAGATCAAAAGTGGATTTTAGAAAAACGCCGTTTTTATTCCTTTATTCAATGGGTTGCTCACACTCAATGGAAACAAGTAAGAGAATATGCTGATTCCAAAAACATAAAACTGATGGGAGATATTCCCTATGGCATTAACAGATACAGTTCAGATGTATGGGCTAGTCAGGAACTTTTTGATTGTCAATGGAGTTGTGGGGCGCCACCAGAAACTTTTTTCCAAGGAGATGAGTTTGTAAAGAAATGGGGACAAAATTGGGGCTTCCCTTTGTATCGGTGGGAAAATCATGAAGCCGAATCTTTTCGTTGGTGGAAGAGAAGGATCCTCCAAACAACAAAAATTTTCCATGCTTTTCGGCTAGATCATGTTCTTGGATTTTTTCGGATCTATGCTTTTCCTTGGTTCCCAGAGCAAAATAATGAATTTCTTCCGCTCTCTATCGAAGAAGTAAAATTAAAAACTGGAGGAAAGCTTCCACGATTTTTCCCTGGTCCTGATGAACCAGATGCGTCTGCCCTTGTTAATGAAAATCAGGGAAAAAAAATACTAAGTGTGATCCTCGAAACCGCAAAAAATGAAATAGTCATTGCTGAAGATCTTGGTTTAGTCCCTCGATACGTTAGACCTCTTTTACAAAAAATGGGGATTCCGGGTTTTACAATTCCGATGTTCGAAAGGCTTTCTGACTATTCCTTTAAGCCAATAACACACTATCCTGCACTATCGGTCGCCACTTATGCTACCCACGATCATCCTCCTTTGATGCTTCAATACAATCGCCTCTGTCATAGAGCTGTTCAAGATCCTAATAGCCAAGAGAGGAGAGAGCTACAAAGAATTGCTGATTTTCTTGGATGGAATATTTCCGAGCTTCCAAACCATTATGACTCACGAATCCATCTCAGATTTATTGAAACTCTTTTATATTCTCCCTGCTGGCTTGTCGTTTTTACTATTAGCGATCTTTTAGGAATAGAGCTTCAATTCAATCATCCTGGTTCAAAACCTGAAGACAATTGGAAAGATAGATTAGAAAAACCCATAATGGATTATCTCGAAGAACCAGAATTTGGTAGTAAGCTAAAAAAAATCAAGCAACTTATAGATCAAACAAAAAGATCATAAATTTTCTTCTTATGGGCAATCGATTGAAACTAAAACCTTCATCAAAAAAGAAACTCTTCTTCAATTTTTTACTTTTTAAAAACATTCCATTATTCAATACTTTTAAGAGTTAAAATGAAGTCTGGTACTATCAAAAAACAAATTCTTTCCTTGGGGCTGGCATTGCTTCTGCCTATATTCATTTTTGGAGGGTGTGATCAAGCCGTTTATCTCTGGCAGTATGGTTCTGTAACAGGTCCAGGGAAAAAGAATGCGCGTGCTGCCTTTGAACAAGACCTTTTCAATCCAGAAAATAGCAAAAAGCTAAATATAGTAGGCCACCAAATCGTTGTCAATTACGTAGACATGCCTTCAATTAATCCATGGACATCCCAAGAAGAAGCAGAAGTTCATGCGACAATCCAAGTCAAATTTAAAAATGGTAGAATTTTTCAACAAACCTATGATGGAACAATAATCCATACCCGTGGAAAAGAATGGCACGTAAGTCCGATGTTAATAAAAGCAATTGATACGCAGCTTTCCGCTGTAAGTCGGTCATAAAAGAGAAAGAGGTCTTAAAGATTCTTTACTCTTTTCCCCTTTATTTTTTCAAGACTCTGAAGCCTTGCTTTTTGCAATAAAGCTTCTGGATTATCTTTAAAAGATAAACCATTAATTTCTAGAAGAAAATCCCCTTTAAATTTTTCTTCTTCCAAAGCCTCAATAAAGTTTTGCCAATTGATTATTCCATCCCCAGGGACAAGATGGTCATCATGCTGGCCTAAAGTATCCTGAATATGCAAAGAGACCACTCTCTTAGCGATTTTTTTATATTGTAAATCAATGTCTGCTTGATGGTTTAATAAAACATGCCCTGTATCGAAACAAATTCCCACATCTTCTGGAAAAGAAGAAACAAGATGAAAGAGAAAGTCTAAATTCGATCCAAGGAATTGAGGCAATAAAGTTTCTAAAGCTAAAATGACACCTAATTTATGGGTATATTGATAAATGATTCCAATATTTTTTCTAATCAACTCAAGTCTCTTATTTTCCTCTGTTAATTCAGAAAACTGATTTTTTTCAACCCCAGAAGGATGCACCACAAGAATTTCTCCGCCAATTTCCTTTAATGCCTTAGCCGCAGCTACAGTCACATTTATAGATTCTTCTTGGATAGAAGGATCTGGATGAGAAAGATCAAAGGAAGGATAAAAGGGACTGTGCAAACTAATCGCCTTTAAATTAAAGGCTGCAAGTTGAGTTTTAAGCTCCTCAAGTTCTTTGAGATTTCGGACATCAAAATGGGTATATTGTAATTGAGAGTCTGGAGAAGACCAAATTTCAACGACTTCGAATTTTTCTTTAGCAATTAAAGGTAAAGCTTCAAAAATCGGCCGGTCGCAAAAGACACTTGTTGAAATACCCAGTCTCATACATCCTTTTTGGCTGCCCGGCATGGACTCGAACCATGACTAAAGGCTCCAAAGACCTCTGTGCTACCATTACACCACCGGGCAATACAGCTCTATTTTTCTATAAGAGCCTGGCTGCTTCTTTATTCTCCCTGGCTACGAGAATATCCTTCCATTCCATTAAAAGTATACAATAACTCTGTTTTAGTGAATTCCAATCCAATTTTCTGGATTCTATCCAAAAGTCTAACAACATCCCCATGAGAAATGGTTGAATTATTTTCTTTATTTTTAATAAAACGGCATTGATAGGGGCCAGCCAGTAAAGCTTCCTCAAAGCAAGCAGGCCATACTGACATTCCTCTATTCGCAATCGATTCCAAAATAAGCGATTCAGAACAGTCCTTTAAATGGCCTGCTAATTGAGCAGGATCAGAAGAATATTCAACAAAAACATCTACTCCAACTAACTCTTTTTTCTCTTGAGGTAGAACAATAGAAAAATTTGTTTTAGGATTTTCTTTAAATTTAGTGGAACAAAAAGGTTTTAAGACCTCCGGTTCTTTCCCTAAATTTTGGATAATTTGATCGGAAAATTCTTTTGTTCCGACTTTTTTTCTACTGACCCCTTCTCTAAAAATGTCATAAGTATGAATGCCTTCCTCTATGGTCCTAAGCCAAGCATTGTAGACGCGATCAGCAACCGCATTTTGTCCAATGTGAATAAGCATTTGAACAGCGGCCAAAAGAAGCCCAGAAGGATTGGCAACATTCTGTCCGGCTCTCCTAGGCGCAGAACCATGAATAGCTTCAAACATAGCATATCTATCACCAATATTAGCCGAAGAACCAAGGCCAACAGATCCTGCAATCTGAACGGCTACATCGGATAGAATGTCTCCATAGAGATTAGCCAAGACAATTACATCAAAGGATTCTGGGCTGTCAGCGAGTTTAGCTGAACCAATATCAATAATCCAATGCTCCTTTTCAATATCTGGATATTCTTGTCCAACTCTTTCAAAAACCTTATGAAACATCCCATCTGTAATTTTTAAGATATTATCCTTTGTAAAACAACTCACTTTCTTTCTTTGAAAGCAACGAGCATATTCAAAAGCATACCGAATAATTCTTTCGGTTCCCTGAAAAGACAAAACTTTCAAGGCTTGATAGGAATCAATACTCTGTCTATGTTCTATTCCACTGTAAAGATCCTCTTCGTTTTCTCTGACAATAACTAAGTCCAATTTTGGATGTTTTGTAAAAATAAAAGGATGATAAGCTACACAAGGCCTTACATTTGCAAAAAGACCAAAAGCTTTTCTAAAGGTGACATTCAAGCTTTTAAAGCCACCTCCCTGAGGAGTCGTTATCGGTGCCTTTAAAAAAACTTTTGTTCTTTTTAGACTTTCCCAAGCTGAAGGATCGATCCCTGTGAGGTTTCCCTGCATATATATTTTTTGACCAATTTCTATAGTCTCAATTTCCAATTCAGCCCCAGCAGCAAAAAGGACTTTTAAAGTGGCCTCCATGATTTCCGGCCCAATGCCATCTCCATAAGCAACAGTAATTGGTACTTTTTTCATATGATTTATTTTTTTAAATTTATTAAATTATTTCATTTTTAATCCATATTAAAGAGCTAATTTACATCAATTAGCCAAGTATTTAATTACCCACCATCGGGACTGCCCCCCAGTTGCAGAAGAAAGACCAATTAAAACCGGGGCTGCAATGAACAACCCTGGGCCTGTTGCTGCACTTGCCCCATAAGCCCCTGCAACCCATATGGCTTGTCCGGCTGCAGATCCAAGGGCAGCGGTTGCTCCGCCCGGTAAAATACCATAAGCTTGGTATTCCAATAGGCCATCTGCTCCCATTTTTTTAGCCTTTTTGGTAATATCTTTAAGTAAAGAGGATTTTCTCAAGCCACTTCTTCTATCATGAATGATTCCGATAATCTTGTATGGCCGAGGAGGCAATCCATCATACCAGACATCAATGCCATTAATTTTCTGAACTGAAGCTCCTTTCCCTTTTTGACTTCCTCCTCCTTCATAAGGAATATAATTAGTTGATGAACAGGCCCAGACCCCTAATAAAAGCAAAAAAAACAATAGACTTTTCTTTAGAAGACTTTTCATTCTTTATGCAGAAAAAAGTTTTTTATTTATTTCTCCTTCTTATTGTTCTGCAAGCGAACATACTTAAATACCCACCAACGTGACTGTCCGCTTTGTGCTCCAGAAAGCCCTGCAGAAGCTGGTCCAGCATAGGGCAACCAACTTCCCATGGTTGATCCATAGGATTGAGGAAAGTACATCGCGTTTGTGCCAAAACCAGCCGCAGCTGCAGCTAATTGATTGGCAGCAACTGCATAAGCCTGATATTCAATAACGCCATCTGCACCAATTGACTTTGCTTTCTTAACAACATCCTTGATCAATCCAGAAGAAAAAAGACCACTTCTTTCATCATGAATAACTCCAATAATCTTATACTTTTGGTTCGGAAGACCATCAGACCAAACTTCAACTCCCTGAATAACCCTTTTCCCACCCCCTTTCCCTTCTTGTATCCCATCTCCATGATAAGGAAAATAATTGGTATGTACGCATCCACAAAAATACAAAACGAGCCCAACCATTATGATTATTTTAAAAAAATTATTAAAATTATTATCGATAAAATTCATAAATTTTATCTTTTCATCAAATTTAGTTAATTCTTTTAAATAAAATGCACCTCAGTCAATAAAATAAAGCAATTAGGCAGATAGGCAGATGCAGGAATTTCCTATTCTTTTGAAAAGATGGTAGGAAATCGCCTCTTTATATCAAGTATTTTGGATTGCTATGGATCTAAAATAACCAAGATGCAAACTGTCTGCATCTTTCCAAGCAATTGACTTATAGAAGCAGAAGATCCGCATTGGGGGGGGGGAGCATTTAAAATGAGCCACCTCATCCAGCTGATCTCCCACATATCATCAGGTCGCGGGAATAGGGGACAGCCTATACCCAATGTAGTGCATTCAGTACAAGTTGAAGGATTTAAAGGAATAAACATCCCTATATTCATCTTCGAACTAGTGGTGCCGTTTTCAAAATGCTCACGTATCTTCTATAGATGCTCCTCCGAGATGTAATGTCCTAAACGAAGAATAAAATTATCAAGCCATAACCTCAAGAATTAAGCACAAGTCTAGAACAATGTTTTGTTTTTCTCGTATACATTCAGCCGCATCTGAAACGGAATAAAAGCCCAGGGCTTTGGGACCTATGCTCCATCACCAAGTGCAAAAAAAAATCCCTTACTTATAAAAAGTAAGGGATTTTTTTCTGGCAACGCCCTACTCTCACGTACCCTATCGGTACACTACCATCGGCGAAGACATGTTTCACTTCCGTGTTCGGGATGGGAACGGGTGGTTCCATGTCTCTATGGTCACCAGACCTCTTCCTTTGTGTACAAAGGAAGAGGTCTGGAGGCCAATTTCGTTCTTTGAAAACTGCAGGTTAATTGAGAATAAAAGACCTAAGCACTTAGAGAACTACAAGCCAATCGGGCTATTAGTACCGCTCCGCTCCATGCATTACTGCACTTCCACGCGCGGCCTATCAACGTGGTAGTCTACCACGGCCCTGATGGGGAGATCTCATCTTGGGAATGGCTTGGCGCTTAGATGCTTTCAGCGCTTATCCTTTCCGGACATAGCTACCCGGCGCTGCGCCTGACGGCACAACCGGAACACCAGCGGTCCGTCACTCCCGGTCCTCTCGTACTAGGGAGTGAACCCCTCAGATCTCCAGCGCCCACAGTGGATAAGGACCGAACTGTCTCACGACGTTCTGAACCCAGCTCGCGTACCGCTTTAACCGGCGAACAGACGGACCCTTGGGACCTTCTCCAGCCCCAGGATGCGATGAGCCGACATCGAGGTGCCAAACCGAGCCGTCGATATGGACTCTTGGGCTCGATCAGCCTGTTATCCCCGGCGTACCTTTTGTCCGATGAGCGATGGCGATTCCACATTCAACCACCGGATCACTTGGTCCTACTTTCGTACCTGCTCGACCCGTCGGTCTTACAGTCAAGCTCCCTTCTACCCATGCGCTCGACGCACGATTGCCAACCGTGCTGAGGGAACCTTAAGAACTCCTCCGTTACTTTTTAGGAGGAGACCGCCCCAGTCAAACTGACCAGCTGTCATTGTCCCAAATCTCGATTCAGAGAGTTTGGTTAGAACTTCCGTTACGGAAGAGTGGTGTTTCATTGGCGACTCTGCTTCCTCCGAAAAGGAAGCTTCACAGTCTCCCACCTACGCTAAGCAACCATAACAGAAGTCCAGTAACAGCGTACAGTAAAGGTGCACGGGGTCTTTCCGTCCTACTGTGGGTAGGCGGCATCTTCACCGCCACTATAATTTCACTGAGCATCTCTTTGAGACAGTCGCCAACTCGTTACACGATTCGTGCAGGTCGGAACTTACCCGACAAGGAATTTCGCTACCTTAGGACCGTCATAGTTACGGCCGACATTCGCTGGGACTTGGGTTCAAAGCTTCGCCTTGAGGGCTAACTTCTCCCCTTAATCTTCCAGCATTGGTCACGTGTCACTCCCTATACGTCGTCTTCACGACTTTGCAGAGAGCTGTGTTTTTGTTAAACAGTCGGTTGGCGCTGTTCACTGCGACCTCCTTTGCAGGAGGCACCCCTTTTCCCGAAGTTACGGGGCTAATTTGCCGAGTTCCTTAAAGAGATTTCACTCACGCGCCTGAGTATACTCTACCCACCCACCTGTGTCGGTTTCCGGTACGGGCACCTTAGTCTACCCGGAAGCTTTTCTTGGCATTTCATTTGAAAGATCCCCTCAGGATTTCTCCCTCAGGTCCCCTTGCGGGACAAGGACTTTCAGCACCTCGCCTTTCTCTTGAAATGCGTCCCATCCGGTTAAATGTCGGTGGTGCTGGAATATTAACCAGCTTGACATCGTCTACGCCCTTCGGCCTCAACTTAGTCCCCGACTAACCCTGGGAGGACGAACCTTCCCCAGGAAACCTTGGGTTTACGGCGGGCCGGATTTTCACCGGCCTTATCGTTACTCATGTCTGCATTCTCACTTCCAAACACTCCACGGTCGGTTACCCTCCCGCTTCACAGTGTTTGGAACGCTCCTCTACCGTGTCTTAACGACACCCGCAGCTTCGGTATGCAGCTTAATCGCCAATCATTTTTGGCGCAAAATTTCTCGGTGAGTCAGCTATTACGCACTGTTTAAATGATGGCTGCCTCTAAGCCAACATCCTCACTGTCTAAGAAATTTCACATCCTTTCCACTTAGCTGCATTTTGGCACCTTAGCTGGCGGTCTGGGTTGTTTCCCTCTCGACGATGAAGCTTATCCCCCACCGTCTTACTCCCATGTTCCACCCTGTGGTATTCAGAGTTTGATTGGATTCGGTACCCCGGTAAGGGCCCTAGTCCATTCAGTGCTTTACCCCCACAGGTCAGCACATGAGGCTAGACCTAAATCTATTTCGAGGAGAACCAGCTATCAGGGGGTTTGATTAGTCTTTCGCTCCTACCCACAGCTCATCGGAGACGTTTTCAACCGTCACCCGTTCGGACCTCCATCACCGGTTAGGGTGACTTCATCCTGGCCATGGGTAGATCACCTCCCCTTCGGGTCTACTGCCTGCAGCTCAAACGCCCTATTCAGACTCGCTTTCGCTTCGCCTCCATCCTAAAAGGATTTAGACTTGCCACAGACAGTAACTCGCAGACTCATTAAGCAAAAGGCACGCCATCACCCTTTCGGGCTCTGACACCTTGTAGGCACACGGTTTCAGGTTCTATTTCACTCCCCTCATCGGGGTTCTTTTCACCTTTCCCTCACGGTACTGGTTCACTATCGGTCGCCAGGTAGTATTTAGCCTTACGCGGTGGTCCGCGCAGATTCACGCGAAGTTTCCCGTGCATCGCGTTACTCAGGATACCACCAGGCGTTGCGCAAGCTTTAAGATACAGGCCTCTCACCTTCTATGGGGCGACTTTCCATCCGCTTCTCCTAGCTCTACAACTGCCTATATGGTGGTCCTACAACCCCAGTCAGCAAGCTGACTGGTTTAGGCTGTTCCGCTTTCGCTCGCCACTACTAACGGAATCGCTTTCGCTTTCTTTTCCTCCGCTTACTGAGATGTTTCACTTCAGCGGGTTTCGCTTATCCAGGTCTATGGATTCAACCTGGTATGGTACGACATTACTCGTACCGGGTTACCCCATTCGGAAATCCCCGGATCAAAGCGTGCTTCCCACTCCCCGAGGCTTATCGCAGGTAGCCACGTCCTTCATCGCCTCCTGGCGCCAAGGCATCCACCATGTGCCCTTGTTTGCTTGTAACTCTCTTTAAGTACTCTTAAATGTTTTACTCTCAATCACCTGCAGTTTTCAAAGAACATATAGCCTTTTAAAACGCATCCTATTCCCAAACCTTTGAAAAACTTTGTCAGGAAAATCGGAATGCCTTTCTTTGTCAATATCCATCTGGGCCTGACTGGGCTCGAACCAGTGACCCTGCGCTTATCAAGCGCATGCTCTGACCAACTGAGCTACAGGCCCAATGCAGTCCCAACGTTTTGGACCAATCGCATGCTGGTGGAGGCAAGGGGATTCGAACCCCTGACCTACAGCTTGCAAAGCTGCCGCTCTCCCAACTGAGCTATGCCCCCGATAATCTATCTGTACGATTATCGTTTCTTTACTCCTTTTCCAAAGCATGCCATTGTGATTCATTCCTCTTTGCCTGACAAAGTATTTTGTTGTTGCTTTCTCTATCTCCCAGAAATACCTATCCCTGGAGTAAGAGATATACAACAACAAAATCACCTAGTTAAGGTCAAAATGGACCCTCTTACCTTCTACTGGATGCTATTCTCAGCTGTTGGTTTTTTCTTTAAAAGGCTATGGTCGCCAGTTCAACAGAACTGAGTTGTGCAGAATCCTTATTATAAGGTTGCAGTATTATTTTTTTTTACTTGCCCCCAATCTATGATTGCAAGGCAAGTAATCGACCTAAGCAACGAATATTTTCGGAATCTTACCGAAGACTATCGCTGCTTTACTCCTTAGAAAGGAGGTGATCCAGCCGCAGGTTCCCCTACGGCTACCTTGTTACGACTTCATCCCAATCACTAGCCATACCTTCGACAACCTTACGGTTGGCTTCGGGTACAACCAGCTTTCAGGATGTGACGGGCGGTGTGTACAAGGCCCGGGAACGTATTCACGGCGCCGTAGCTGATGCGCCATTACTAGCGATTCCGGCTTCACGAAGGCGAGTTGCAGCCTTCGATCTGAACTGGGCCCGGTTTTTGGGATTTGCTCCACCTCGCGGTCTTGCTTCCCTCTGTACCGGGCATTGTAACACGTGTGCAGCCCAGGCCATAAGGGCCATCCTGACTTGACGTCGTCCCCACCTTCCTCCCCGTTATACGAGGCAGTCTGTTCAGAGAGCCTTTCGGCAACTGGACATAGGGGTTGCGCTCGTTGCGGGACTTAACCCAACATCTCACGACACGAGCTGACGACAGCCATGCAGCACCTGTGCCGTTCGCCCTTGCGGGCCATTGCCTTTCAGCAACTGAACACGGCATGTCAAGGCCTGGTAAGGTTCTTCGCGTTGCATCGAATTAAGCCACATGCTCCACCGCTTGTGCGGGCCCCCGTCAATTTCTTTGAGTTTTAGCCTTGCGGCCGTACTCCTCAGGCGGTGCGTTTAACGCGTTAGCTACGGCACTGGCGGGGTCGATTCCGCCAACGCCTAACGCACACCGTTTACGGCTAGGACTACCGGGGTATCTAATCCCGTTCGCTCCCCTAGCTTTCGTGTATCAGAGTCAGGTACCGTCCAGGAAGCCGCCTTCGCCACCGGTGTTCCTCTCGATATCCACGCATTTCACCGCTACACCGAGAGTTCCGCTTCCCCCTCCGGTCCTCTAGCTAGACAGTATCGAATGCAGTTCCTTTGTTAAGCAAAGGGATTTCACATCCGACTTATCTAACCTCCTACACACCCTTTACGCCCAGTAAATCCGAGCAACGCTTGGGACCTCTGTATTACCGCGGCTGCTGGCACAGAGTTTGCCGTCCCTTCCTCTCCCTGTACAATCAAACTTCCAAGTTTATTCAACTTGAAAGCCTTGGTCCAGGGTGACAGGAGTTTACAACCCGAAGGCCTTCATCCTCCACGCGGCGTCGCTCCATCAGGCTTTCGCCCATTGTGAAAAATTCTCGACTGCTGCCACCCGTAGGTGTCTGGGCCGTGTCTCAGTCCCAGTGTGGCTGACCACCCTCTCAGGCCAGCTACCCGTCTTAGCCTTGGTGGGCCATTACCTCACCAACTAGCTGATGGGCCGCGGGCCTCTCCTGAAGCGTAAGGCCTTTGCAGGTCCCCTACTTTGATCTTTCGATCACATGCGGAATTACCCCATCTTTCGATGGGCTATTCCCCACTTCAGGGTAAGTTCCCACGTGTTACTCACCCGTTCGCCACTGAACTTGTTCCTTGTTGCCAAGGAACAAGCTTCGTTCGACTTGCATGTCTTATCCACGCCGCCAGCGTTCGCTCTGAGCCAGAATCAAACTCTCCGTAAAGAGAAAGATTCTTGGCTAAATGCTCTAAATTTTAGAGCAGGCCACAAAACTACTGCAAAACCTTACATAAGGTTCTGCACAACTCAATCCTGTTTTTAGGCGACCAAAAGTTATCAAAGAACAATTTTTTAAAATTTTGCTTTATCGTAGGGAGTTTATCCTATTCACTCTCCCATATTAGTCAATAGATTTTTTTTACTAAAAAAAGAAAATTTATTTTTCATCTCAAATATAATGCTTCGTTGAGTAATTTCAAATAGCCAAATAATCTTGTTATCAGATTGTTCTCTGTTATTATTCTTAATTCTTTCTAATTATAACGCATCCAACAAATGGATTCCATTAACAGACCTTCTCATATGGGAAAAAACCAAATCCCACCCCTCTTCCATTGGATAAATCTTTTTTATCATTCTAAACAATGGCTTTTTTTGCCACCCCTCTTCCTATTCTTCTTTGCTTTTTTTCTTCTTTCCTCCGGATCTTATTCGCTCCCATTAATTGATCGTGATGAACCAAGATTTGCACAGGCTGCAAGGGGAATGCTTCAAAAACAAGATTTCATCGTTCCCTTCTTTAATGGTGAATTCAGGTTGGATAAACCACCATTAATTTATTGGTTAATGGCCTTCTTTTATCAATTGTTTGGAGTTAATGAATTCTCTGCTAGACTCCCTTCGATCCTTTCTGCTTCACTGTTAGCCACTGTTCTCTATAGCATAAGCAATCGCTATTGTTCTTCCATCCGATGGGTGGCACCTATAGGTTTTATTGTCTCCGTACAGACCCTTATCCATGGTAGATTAGCCACCGCCGATATGGTCCTTGTGTTCTTTGGAACACTCTCTCAATGGGCTTTTTTAAATTTACTTAAAAAGAAGTCTCATTTGTGGTTTTTTATTTTCTGGATTTCTCTTGCACTCGGTTTTCTTGCTAAAGGACCTATAATTTGGTTTATAGCCTTTATTACTTATTTGCTTCACCGGTTTGTTTTCTGGAAAAAACCTTTACCGATTGGCAATATTTCTCCAATTTTAGGTTCGTTGTTGTGCCTTACAATAATCAGTTGCTGGGCTATTCCAGCATTGATCGAAACAAAAGGGCTTTTTTTCAAAATAGGCATTGAAGAACACATTATTCATAGAGGTATAGAAGCTTTTGATAATCGTCCGTTCATTCCTTTTTATTATTTTATATCTTCCTTAATAAGCCTCTATCCACACTCCGCATTTTTCGGATTTTTTTTTGAAGCCTTAAAGAAAAACTGGTCAATGGAGAATAGTTTTTTGCTTTCCTGGTTTCTAGCTCCTATTCTCATTTTTTCTTTCTATGCCACAGAGCTTCCCCATTATATCATGCCAGGCTTTCCCGCTTACTTCTTGTTAATAGCCCAAGGCATTGGCGAAGCCAAACAAAACAGATTTTCTTTTCTTTTTGCTCTCTTTTTTCTTGGATTATTTGCAATCCTTGCTTTGAGCCTCATATTTTTTTGCCTTTATCAAGGATGGCCTCAAGGCACCTCATTGAAGGATATTCCAATTCTTGGAGGTTTGGTGTTCCTTGTTTTATCTCTTTTTGGTTTCACACTGCTTTCGTATATAAAAAATCGTTCCCTCTCTATTCCTTCTGCCTTCCTTATGGCCCTCCTTTATGCTTTACTTGCTTCTTCCCTCTCTTTTTTATCCAAAGACTTACGGCTTCTTTCCCTCACCATAAGACTCTCTGCTATGTTTAAAAATATGCCCGCTACATCCATAAACTATGCCTCGGGATATACAGAGCCAAGCTTAGTTTTCTATTCGAATAGAAATTGGAGATGGGATACAGCCTTGCCAACTTCTCCTAAACCGCCCTTTTTTTTGATCCAATTGGAAGAAGAAACCTCTCTTGGAAAAGGACTAATGGAGTCTTTTGCAAAGATCAAGCAGCCTCAAAAAAAACAAGAAAAAGCAATTTCATTGCCCCCCTTCTCTCCACCCTCTGCATTGAAAAATCAAGAAAACCTCGGGGAAGGAAAGATAGAAGGATTAAATCTTGGAAGAATGTCGTGGTCAAAAGTTTATTATCACTATCATTATTGAACCTAGAGTGTTTCCTGTTCCTAAAAACATACTCGGGACTTGCTTATGCCTAACCCAAGTTCGTTCTTTTTGCCTTGGTTTTGTCCCGAGTCCCCTCGGTATTGCCAAGTCCGTTTCGTTCTTCGGTAGTCTGGCGTGGTGCTAGCAAGCCAGAGTCGGCTTATTCCCTGACTTTCTGTTCCGCACTGTGTCCATTGAGCGTGGAATGCCAGATCCGGGAGTCTACCGCTCCGGAACAGCCCTCCTCCTCTGGATTCCTACCGAGCGGTTATCCATGCCGTTGGGTAAACCTCGACAAAATGATCACCTTCACCCGTTTCTACGGCTTCCATAGGCTTATTGCCGGATCTCCGAGCCTTTCTCTGAGGTTGTATGCGCCAACCCTATCCACATAGCTCACCTATCCGCAATGCCGGCATACAAACTTATCCCCTATGCGGTTCTTGGAATGGACATACCCGCACCGAGGACAAAGCCCAAGAGCTATAGGCCGGGTTGCCTTTCTCTCTTTGTCACCCAATAAGGATTTTCTGTTATTTCTAAAATTTATTAAAAAATATTTCTTTGCGCATCAACTATTAAAACCAAAAAGTAACTATCATCCTAAATTGTGCCTACTTGTTTTTCCTCTTTAAAATGATTTTTATCTACCCATGGATTTTCAGAGAACTCAATGGTTCAAGAGCGCCATTTATACATGGCAAAAACTACTTCTCTTTCTTTTTGCACTCCTATTGTACTTTAAGGGATTTAGCGAGACTCTCCATAGTGAATCCCGTACTTTTGAGCTCACTATAGAAGATACAATTATTACTCTGGTCAAAGATCAAAAATTCCACACTTTTGCATTCAATGGCCAGGTTCCCGGCCCCCTTATCCATGTTAAATATGGGGATGACTTAACGATCAAAGTCACCAACCTAACTACTCTGCCACATACGATCCACTGGCATGGAATTCTTCAAACCGGCACCTGGCAAATGGATGGTGTACCAAATACAACTCAGCCTGAAATAAAACCTGGAGACACCTTTACTTATCATTTCAAGGCCTTACCTGCAGGGACTTATTGGTATCACTGTCATGTCAATGTCAATGAGCATGTATCGATGAGAGGAATGTGGGGGCCATTGATTGTCGATCCCCCCAAACCCAACCAATTAGAAAAAAAGGTGACTAAAGATTTTATATTGATGCTTAGTAGTTGGCCCTCACACTGGGCAAGAAAACCTGGATATGGAGGCATTCCAGGAGATGTCGAAGACTATTTTACAATTAACGGTAAAAGCTATCCTGAAACCCAACCAATCAGGGTAAAAAAAGGAGATTTCATCCGTTTTAGGATTTTTGCAACAAGTGATACCGTGCATTCTCTCCACATTCACGGTCATGTGTTTTTGATTGGTTGTAAAGATGGGCACTTTCTTCCAAATCCTATTGAAGCTGATACAGTCCTTATTTCTCCTGGAGAAAGATATGATCTGTTTATGTATGCAGATAATCCTGGCCGTTGGATGGTTCACGATCATGTGGATGTCCATACCACCAATGGCGGCAATCCAATGGGAGGAATCATGACCGTGATCGAATACGATGAGGTCGAAAAAACTGATTCTTGGTATGAGTGGAAAGACAAAAAATTCATTCCTGACTTTTTTTATGAAGAATCGATCAAAAAACCCTATGGCCTTTTCATAAATCCAGCATTTAAAGGAGAACCTGCCCCCCAATAAAAATGAAAATTGGTTATTTTTATTTTCTTTCTTTATTTTTCTATTTAGCTATCAATTGGCTCGTTGCTGACGATGGAATGCAGATACTGCAAACTCAGTGTTCCAGCTGTCATGCCATCACCAAACCAACTGACAATTCATTGGAAAGATTGTGGACAAGAAAAGGACCCGATCTTTACTATGCTGGTCTAAAATTCCAAAAAGAATGGCTGGTAAAATGGTTACAACAACCAACTGTCATTCGACCAGCGGGAGAATTTTATTTTAAGCATATTAAAAAGGGTCCTAACGGAGATGAAATAGATGTTTCATCCTTAAGCCCCCATCCAAAACTTTCTCCTAATGAGGCAGAATCCGTCGCTAATGCTTTAATGAGTTTAAAACCCGAAGGGTTGATTATTCCTGGTAAATTTAAAAACGAACCCGTCAATCCTTCGATTGGTGCTATGTTTTTTGGTAAATTAAGAGGTTGTTCAGCCTGTCATGCCACAAAAGAGGGTGGAGGAGGGCTGTCTGGGCCAGAGCTTTATGATGCAGGTGACCGACTGCAAGGAGATTTCATATACTCATTTATTGAAGATCCCCAAAAGTTTGAGCCACATATCTGGATGCCTAAGCTTGAGCTTGCAGAAGCTGATCTGCAAAGACTTTCATCTTATCTCATGAGTCTTCATAGATCTCAACAAAAGGAGGGAAAATGAGAAGAATGGATCAAATCGATCTTTTTACCAAACGGATTCAACGCTCTCTTCTCTTTGTTCTTGTGCTGCTATTGCCTACTTCCTTTATTCCTCCTATGGCAAGGGCCGAAGATGCTAGATGGGCTAAAATAGAAAAGGTATATAACACTTACTGCGTCCAATGCCATGGCATAGAAAGAAATGGAACCGGAATTAATTCCAAATTTATGACTGTCCAACCGAGGGATCACACAGATCCTAAAGAAATGGGAAAAATTCCTGACGAAGAAATTATAAAAGCCATTACTTATGGCGGGATTTCTGTGCAAAAATCAATCCTTATGCCTGCTTGGGGTAAAGTCCTTACACAGCAAGAAATTTATGAATTAAAAGATTACTTAAGACATGTCTGTAATTGTGGAGGAGAAAGCAAATAATTCAAACCAAAAAGGAGGAGAAATGAAAAAGCGATTCATAAAACACCTAATGGCATCACTCATAGCTGTTTGTACCATTTCGATAGGAATGGCAAAAACAGTTTCAGTAACATTCCATGGAAAAGAAGCTGATGTTGTAATTGATAATAAAGGAACCAAATACCCAGCCTGGACATTTAATGGACAAGTGCCAGGGCCCTTAGTAAGAGTGACCGAAGGAGATATTGTTGATTTCACATTGATTAATGAAATAACAAACAAGAAATCCCATGCTATGGATTTTCATGCTGCTCAATTAGATGCTGCTAAGGATTTTGGCCAAATAAGACCTGGGGAAACAAAGCACTACACATTCAAAGCCAACTATCCGGGAGTGTTTTTCTATCATTGCGGTGCCGATCCCATGGTTCAACATATTGCAAGAGGGATGTTTGGAGTAATTATAGTAGATCCAAAGAATGCAAACGCTATGCCCAAAGCTGATAGAGAATACGTTCTTGTCCAATCAGAGATTTATTCCAATCCCGATGACGAAAAAAGTTTGATGGAGAGCAAATGGGATTTTGTCGGATTCAATTTTTGTAAGTTTAAGTATGATCCAGTACATGATGAAAGAGCAACCACTTGGTTACAAGCAAAACCTGGAGAAAGAGTTAGAATATATTTTGTCAACGCTGGTCCTAATGAGTTTGCTTCTTTTCATCCAATAGCCGGCATTTGGGACAGGGTCTATGTTTCAGGAAATCCCAAAAATGTTCTCTATGGCCTTCAATCTTTTACTGTTGGACCAGGGGATGGAGCCATTTTCGATCTCATTTCCCCCGTAGAAGGAGCTAATGCTATAGTGACGCATTCTATGAAGGAGGCTTTGACTGGAGCTATTGCTATAATTATGTTTACAAAAGACGCCGATCCTAAAATGGGACATGGAGATCAGATCCTTGTGCGTTAAAAAAGTGTCAGACTTGCTCGTTTGTGGCTTTTGAGCAAAGCTTAAGCGAATAGAAAAGAGCTTTGTGGATAACCATACTAAGACATGATCTGAGCAAGGGCTCCCTAGGATAGGAGGGCTATGCTTGGATAATTATAGCTGAAAGTTAACCTCAATCATGAACAGCCGTTGCGAAAGGAGCAAATTTCAGTTTCTGATTCAGCAGTATTTGCGTAAGACTTATTAAATTCTATTTCTTTTTGTAATTCTTCTACACTTTTTAACACTTTCATAAACTTTTGACCAAAAGATGTTAGTTTATATTCCACTTTTGGCGGAAGAGTGGGATAAACAGTTCTTTCCACTATTCTCCATTCACAAAGCTTCTTCAAAAGATCATTAAGAACTTTTGTTGTTATACCTGGAATACTTTTTTTCATTTGACCTGGTCTACAGATATTCTGACAAATCAAATCCAGGACCGAAACTGTCCATTTGCACTTAAAAATGTTTTCTACCAACCGGGCAGCTTCCGAATTCCTGGTCGGTATAACAACTACCCTTTTAGGACGCTTGTTGTTCATCTTTTAGCAATGAAGATAAGTTTCTTTAAAGAATTGTCAATTCTATATCATCTTTTTGCTACTTTTAATATAGGTATTATTACTTATTTTGCTTACAGATATATTAAAAAATGAAACAGCTCCTATAATTTATAGAGAAGAAAGTGAAACGCAGGTGTCTTGAGGTACATCTAACTTTTTTGGATAATCAACAATCCAATGAGCTCCTCTACTCTCTTTTCTTTGCAGAGCACTTTCAATAATAACAGCTGCTACCAAGGCAATATTCTTCGCTTTGACTTCGAGTAAGGATACTATTTCTTCTTTTTTTTCTTTATTTTTGAAAAAATCGACCTTCAGCCCAATTTCCTTTTTTGCCTTTTCCAGTCCAGCAACTGATCTAACAATACCAACACAATCCCACATTAATTTTCTTGTTTCCTCGATAATTATCAAGATATCGCTGGCACTTTGCTCATTTTTTTCAACCACAGGACAATACGAAAAATCCCAACAACTACCCGATCTTAAAACATTATTTTGGCTTATTGAAGATTTTGCCGCTCTTCCAGCTACGACAATTGCTTCTAACAAAGAATTGCTCGCTAACCTATTTGCTCCATGAAACCCAGTGCAGGCCACCTCTCCTGCTGCCCATAATCCAACAATAGAAGTCCTTCCATAAGTATCTGTAGCTACACCTCCGCACTGATAATGTGCAGCCGGAGCAATGGGCACAAGATCTTTAGACATATCGATCCCTTGGCTCAAACAATAGGAAAAAATATAAGGGAACCTTTCCTCTAACCATTCTCTTTGTTTTCCCCGAATATCCAAGTAAACATAGGGAATATTTTTTTCTTTCATTTCCAAAAAAATTGCTCGACTGACAATATCTCTGGGTGCTAGTTCTCCCCTCGGATCCGCATGCTTTAAAAAATGTTCGCCGCTTTGGTTTATAATTTTTGCTCCTTCACCTCTTACCGCCTCACTAATCAGAAACTTTTGGGAACTTTGTTGAAAAAAACAGGTAGGATGAAATTGAATCATCTCCATATTTTTCAACAAAGCTCCAGCTCGATACGCCATGGCAATTCCATCACCTGTAGCACTCGATGGATTTGTCGTATGGAGATAAATTCCTCCGCAGCCTCCAGTGGATAACAACGTATGAGGTGAAATAAAAAGTCTGGTAATCTTTTTTGTTTTATCAAAAACATAGGCCCCAAAACAAATCTTATCGATGATAATAAGATCAATAGCCCATTGGTTTTCCCATAGAATAATTTGTTTCCTTTTCTTTGCTTCTTTTTTTAATGCTTCAATAATTGCCATTCCCGTGTGATCCTTAACATGATAGATCCTTCGATGAGAATGTCCCGCTTCTAATCCCAAGTCATAATTTCCTTCTGCATTCTTTGTAAATGGAACACCAAGGCGTATTAAGTCTGCTATCCGCATAGGTGCTTCTTCGACAAAAGATTTAACAACGTCGGCCTTGCACAATCCATCTCCAGCTTTGAGTGTATCAGAAATATGCGACTCAAATGAATCTTGTGGGGAACTTACACAAGCTATTCCTCCTTGAGCATACCAAGAACTGGAATGAGTAAAACTGCCTTTTAGTAAGACATCCACTCTGCCAAAACGTGAAGTTTCCAGGGCAAAAAACAATCCTGCTATACCTCCTCCAATGACAAGAAAATCCGTTTCAACTCTTTCCATTATTTCTATTAAAACCTAAAATGAATGATTTTATTTCAACAACGAAATTTTATGAGAGGCTTTGTGCTTCTTAACTCGGTGTAAAACAGGGAGAGGTTTTTTCAAATTTCTATAAGTTTGTACAATTGTCACTAAGTTATTAACTGTCCAGTAAAGTGATAGAGCCGAAGCAAAATTATAGAAAAACACAAGGAAAAAGACAGGCATCCATTGAAAAACTTTTAATTGCGGATTGTCTGAAGCTTGAGGAGTCATCCGAGATAGAAGAATTTGTGTCCCAACCATTATTAATGGCAGAGGATTAATATCCAAGTTAAGCATCGGCAAATGATAAACAGTATCTGGTTGCGTTAAATCTTTAATCCATAAAAAAGATTGGTTTCTTAATTCCACAGAACCCTGAAGCATCGTATAAAAACCGATAAAAATGGGTACTTGAACTAGCATTGGTAAACAACCACCAAGAGGATTCACTCCATATTCTCTATAAAGCTTCATCATTTCTGCTTGCATCTTATCAGGCTGATCTTTGTAGCGTGCTTGAAGTTCTTTGAGTTTTGGAGAAAGCGCTTGCATAGCTTTCATATTGCGGTTTGCGCTTGATTGAAGCGGCCAAAAAATCCCTTTCAGTAGCAAGGTAAATAAAATGATGTCTAAGCCATAATTAGGTACGAAAGAGTGAAAATGGACCATGCACCACACCAAGGGTTTCACCACCCATCCCCACATGCCATACTCCATGACTTTATCAATATGATCACCAAGTTTGTGAAGTCGGGCATATTCTTTAGGACCACTATAAACTTTAAACTGAACGCTTAATATAGAGTTAGGTTCTAAGGATAGCTCAGAAAAACGAGCCCAGGCTTTCAGACCTACAGGTATACGGTTTTGGCCTTCCTGTTCCGATGGAAATTGGGAAAGCTCCACGGGAATAGCTTCAATTTGAAAGGGAGGAAGACTCGATGGAGGAATAACAACAATGGTAAAATATTGGTTCTTAACAGCGGCCCAACGGAGAGATTCTGTTGGACTAGTAATAACGGTTCGTGGACCTCTCCAGTAAAACAATCCTAAGAAGCCAGCAGGATTGAAGTCTGGAAGGCCAATACGACCAAATCGAGCTCCTTTGAGAGTGAGCCAGTTAGCAGCGATATTCTGGATCGCATCTTTCGCATGGATTGGAGAAGCCAAACCTATATTGAGTCTTGATGCTGGAAGACTTACTGGAGCGGAAGATCTATTGACAAGCCGCTGTTCCATAATAATCTGGTAATCTTGGCCAAGAGAAAAAACCCTTTCCAAGTTTACTCCTCCAGAAAGATCTCTTTTAAAAATGACTTTCCCCTCTTTAGTTTCGGATTGATATCCACTAAGATGATACTTCCCATCCCAGCCAGAGAGATTAAGTAGAGGTTCTTCATCAAAACGATTTAAAAGAATGTTTTCTCTTCCTTTTGGAGTTCGAAAAAAGTGCTCTTTTAGTTCAATATTTTGAATCGCTCCTCCCCATGAAGTCAAAGCTACACGAATTTTATCGTTTTCAAGATAACTTAACGTTTCTTTTCCAAGAGCAGGCGATTTTTCGAAACTTTCAAGGGGACTTAAAACGGGGCTTTCCTCATGATCCTTAGGAACTGGCGCGTTGGTGGAAAGCTCCTCAGAGGCAGAAGACTGTGGAAGCGAAGAAGGGGATTGCTCACTCTGACTTGGTTGATTCCTAACGTAATGATATTCCACGTAGATTTGCCAAACCAAAAGCAAAACAAGACAAATACCAAAACCAATCCAACCTTTTTTGTCCATAACCAATAGTTTGTTAATTACTAAAGAAAAACCAAGATTCTTTTCTTTTATCGATATTTAGAAGAGATTTTTCCATTTTAAAAAAAATTTTTGGTCTTGATGAAACTTATTTTTTTATCCTGATTTTTTTCTGAGAGATTTTTACCTCATCGGGAACAGGATCCCATCCTCTACCTCCCCAAGGATGACATCTTAGCAACCTTTTGGATGCGAGCAGTAGCCCTACTATCACCCCGTGTTTCTGTACCGCCTCTTTGCAATACTGAGAACAGGTTGGATAATACCGACAAACACCGTAAATTCCAAAAGTTTGACGAATCGAACTTAGGCCATACCGATAAAAGGATAAAAGAAAAAAAATTATTTTTTTCATACTCTATTAAAAAAATGTATCGCTTTTTCTCCTAATTCGATCATATCTTTTCTCATTTCTTTAAAATTTGCGGTCAAAACCCTTTCTTTTGCAATCCAACCAAAGGAGTAGGGCGCAAGCTTAAAGGGGGCGTATTGTCTAAATATCTCCCTCATTCTTCTTTTAATAAGGTTTCTTTTGGCAGCTCCGCGGATCTTTTTCGAAACTGCAAAAAAAACTTTAGGGAAAGAATCGGTTTCTCTTGGTAAAACAAAAAGGATAAAAAAAGGAGAAGAAAACTTTTTCCCATGAGAAAAAAAGAGAGCAATTTCGTCTTTTTTTTTAGCAATGAGTCGCCGCGGTAATTTATTGTTCAAGTTGGTTGAGCAACCAAAATAGACCATCAAATATACTAAAAGCTAAAGCGCTCTGAAAAAATCACGAAGAAGTGTGGCGACTAAATTTTCGTTCGGTGTTTTTAGGGATTAACCGCCATCTTCCTTTTTTTCTTCTCCTTTTTAATATTAATCGACCACCTTTAGTCTTTGAGCGATTTAAAAACCCATACTGTCTTTTTCTTGTTCTTTTTGAGGGTTGGTATGTCCTTTTCATAAGATCCTTCCCATTTTACAAATTAAAAATAAATAAACTATAATGCTGACTGGGCATTAACAAGTTCTGCTAAATGCTTTCCTAAAATATTGCTCACATCGAGTAAATATTCTTTCTCATCACTTTCAGGTAAGGGATCTAGCTCTTTTTTCCCTTGCTCAAGGAAATTCATAGCCGTCTGAAATGTCTTTTGGAGAACTCCTTCCTTTACGATCCATAATTGAATTTTTTCCCAATCTTCAGAGACGCCGTTTTCAAAAATTTCGACAATGGTTCTTTTCATTTCTTCGGAGCCTTGTTGGTAAAGATAAAGGATCGGCAAAGTCAATTTCCCTCCTCCTAAATCTGTTCCCAATGTCTTTCCCACATTTTCTTCATTTCCGAAAAGATCCAAACAATCATCATAAATTTGATAGGAAGATCCTAGTGCTTGACCATATCTGCCCAAAGCTTCGGAAATAGATTGGGAAGCCGAATTCAGTCTTGCGGCAAGTTCACATGGAATACGAAAGAGCTCGCCTGTTTTCATTTGAATGATTTTTAAATACTCCTCTTCCAATAAATTCCAATCAAATCGTCTTCTTGTCTGAAGAATCTCTCCACTGCAAACCACACAGACACCATTAGCCACACTTTTAATAATGTCTGGATGCAGCCGACAACATACCTTAAGAGCCTGAGCAAACAGGCTATCACCAAGAAGTACTGAAATTTCTGATCCCCATCTGGAAGTCACCGAAGGAAGTCCTCGACGCATCGAAGCCCCATCAAGGATATCGTCATGGACAAGAGTCGCCAAATGGATCATCTCGACAACAACTGCCAGGTAAAGATGATCCTCTATTATCCCTCCACTTCCCTTTGCAGAAAGCAAAACAAGAAGAGGCCTAATTCTCTTGCCTTCACTCTCTAAAACATAGCGAAAGAACGGAACAACCCCTGCATCAAATTCTTCCGCTTGGTTTAAAATTTCCCTGTCTATCCAGCCAAGATAGTCTTTGAGTTGACTTGTCAAATTATGAAAAATATCCGGTTTTGATGCAATCGGCTTTGCATTGTTTTTAAATATTGTCATCTTTGCTTCATTGTTGCAGGCGATCTTATTTTCGATCATAATCAGCAGCCAGCGCCACTAATACCTTTAGTAAAATTGCCCATCAGTTTTTCTCTTTTAAAGAAAAACCATAAGATAAGTATAAGCCGTCCCCTTGCGTCAAGTTGGTTGGACTAACAGCAATCGTAGCTTTCAAACCAATTTGACCCTCTAGGCCGTTGCATTGGAAGAATCCTTACAAGCATCGATCATGGAATCGAGTGCTTTTCTAAATTCTTCCAATCCAGGTGCAGGAATGATAATTGCATCCCTTCTTCCTCTTACATCTTCAGTAATTCGAAGAAACCTCCCCCTTCCATTTTCTTTTAGATCAAAGAAGAAGTTCTTTCTTTCAACAGTAATTTTTTCACTTTTTATGTTTTTTTGCTCTCCATCCATTTCTAGAACTCCTCGCTGGTTTTAGAGTAATGTTTAAAACGCCTATTTGTCAAATCCTCGTTTTTGATCTTTAAAAGAAACCGTTTATACTTTGCCTTTTCTCTTTTAATGTGCAAAATATTTTTTGTGCCATAAAGCATTGTTTATTGTGACTAAACAAAAATCACATCTAAGAGGTTTCCTTCTCCTTTCTTTTGTTATTCATTTGGCCATTACTTTATTTCTTGGATCTGGAATTTTAAAACAATTTTTTCCAAAAAGTCCTCCTCCTGATACTCCACCCCCAACCTTAACCATGCTTGAAATGGTCCAACCTGAAAGTTTTATTCCTACCGAAGAATGGCAAAAAACAGATCATCCTGATCCCCACGCTCTCCTTCAATCTGATCGTTCCACCGCCTTAAGGAGCCAAGAAGCTCCGCAAAAACCAGACTCTCCTCTTCCTCAACTTTCTGGAGATCCACGCTCATCGATGAGCTATATTGATCAGCCTGCATCAAGGCCCTCACCTCCAAGACCTAACGGCCGATCCACTCCAGCTCAAAAACAAGCACCTCCTACAAAACAAATTGAACAAGAAAATCAACAGAATCAAGCTTCTTCCAACAATGAAGCCAAAATTGAAAATAAATCTAAGGAAGAGACTAAAGAAAATCTCCTCCAGAAAGACAATCAAAAACTGACTACAAAATCTGAAGAGACATCCCCTACAGAGAAGCCTTCCGAAGACAATCCCTCCAAAGTACTAGAAAAACTTCTCAAAGAGATTAACAAACCATCTGAAGAGTTTTTAAAGAAAGAAGATCCGAACGGAGATCCTCTCATGCCCTTTCAGAACAAAACCCCCAAAGAACCATCAAAAATCACCGATAAGGAAACTTCAAAAAGTGCAACTGAAGCTTCTCCCACTGCCAAACAAACGGATTCCAGTCAACCCAAAGCTTCTTCCCAATTTAGCCCTCCTCCCAATCCCCCTCCTTCTCCTGAATCCTTTGAAAAGCATAGAATGCAAATCTCAGGAGGACGTACAGCTGAACTAGGGCCTGTTTCTCCTTCTGCACGTGAAACTGAGCTTGGTCGATATAAGGCAAGACTTTATCGTGCTATTGGTTCCAGATGGTACTTAGAAGTAGAACAAAGTATGGGGTTGCTTGCCATTGGCTCTGTCAGAGTTCGATTTTATGTCCAATCCGATGGTACTATAAGCAGTCTCCAAGTTATTAGTGAAGATGGCATAACCGAAGTTTTAAGATCGATATCTCTTGATTCTATTCGTTTATCGGCCCCTTTTGGTCCTTTTTCTGAAGCCATGAAAGGACAGATTGGAGATGGATTTTGGGAAGAAATTACCTTTACCATTTACTAATAAAAGAACAGTGCTATTTTTTTTGAATAATATCGCTTGAGGAGAGCTTATGTCGTTTGCCATCTCTTTTAACTGGAACCAATTATCATCTTATTTTGCCATAAAGAATTTTATCGAAGGAAGCGGTCTATTCATCTATCCCGTCATTCTTTGTTCGATTATCGGACTAGCAATTATTCTGGAAAGGTCCTTTTCTTTACGTCGCTCGAAAATTGTTCCAAAGAAATTGGTCAAAGCCATTGAAGAGCTTGGGTGGGGAGAAAATCCCGAACGCATTGAAAAACTTTGTCAGGATCAAAAGTCCACTTTGAGTCGGCTCGTCTATCTTTGTCTACAAAATATGTCTTGGTCGAAATTCGAGAATTCTGAAGCTCTTCAAGTCAAAGCCCGCTCTGAAATAGCTCAATTAGAAAAGGGACTAGTTATTTTGGAAATTATTGTGGGAATAGGCCCTTTGCTTGGCTTGCTAGGCACCTTATCTGGACTTATTACTATCTTTGGTAATGTCGGAACCCATGGCATGGCAACCCAAGGAGCGGCAATAGCTCATGGAATTTCTGAAGCTCTTCATACTACCCTTGCAGGATTGGGAATCGCGGTTCCCTGCTTAATCGCTCATAGCCTTTTTTCTAGAAAAGTCGAAGCTTATGCTATTGAGATGGAAAATATCTGTTCTGAGCTTTTAGCAAAAATTTATACGGAAGCCCCTACCCCTGAATATTGAAACCTTCAAAAATATTTTTTCTATAACAAAACATGGAATTCAGACCTAAAAGTAATCGAAGACCGTTAATTAACTTAGTTTCTTTAATCG
The DNA here is from genome assembly GCF_949774925.1 of Candidatus Methylacidiphilum fumarolicum. Classification (GTDB taxonomy): domain Bacteria; phylum Verrucomicrobiota; class Verrucomicrobiia; order Methylacidiphilales; family Methylacidiphilaceae; genus Methylacidiphilum; species Methylacidiphilum fumarolicum. Next base: position 1,100,897 of record NZ_OX458932.1, on the reverse strand, counting down.
ACATTCTATCCATTGTTTTGCTCTTTTTTGTCGTAACAACTACTTTTCAAAGAGAAGAACCTGCCGTTAAAATCGATTTACCTAAATCAGTGCGTTCCAAACCTGTAAGATCCGATCTTCCTAAAATTATCTTCGTTACCGAAGACAAGAAAATCTTTCTAGATAATAAACCTGTAGAACCTGAGCATCTCGGAGAACTATTGAAAAAAACAATTACTGAAAATCCCGATACCAAAATTGCCTTAAAAGCAAGCAAAAATGCACCTTTCGAAATAATCATACAAGTAATGGATGCAGTCAAATTTGCAGGAATTCCAAATTTACCTACATTTACTGCAGAAGAGGATAAAACCAACCAGAATTAATTTTGTTTCCATTATGATATTAAACATTATACTGTACGATAATCCGATTCTGAGAAAAAGAGGAAAGGCCATCGACGCCTTTGATCAGCAACTTAAAGATTTAGCCTCTGACATGCTTGAAACCATGGCCTTTTACAAAGGCGTTGGATTAGCTGCTCAACAGATAGGTAAAGCCCTTCAGTTTGCCGTTGTTGATGTCAGCGCCTCTAAAATTCCTTCTTCCTTGCTTATTGGCGGAAAACCTGTTCCAGTCGAAGAGCATATGCCGCTTTTTCTTATCAATCCTACCTTAAAATACACCCGATCCAAAGAAATAAGCAATGAAGGATGCTTAAGCTTTCCAGGACTTCGTATTGATGTTCCTCGGTCGAAAAGAGTCGAGGTCAATACTTACGATCTCAATGGAAAACCTCTAAAATTTGAAGCCGGTGGTTTTCTTGCCATTGCTATTCAGCACGAATACGATCATTTACAGGGAAAACTTTTTATTGACTATCTTTCAGCTGAACAAAGAAAAACAATCAAAGAAGACCTCGAAAAAATCAAACGAGGAGAACCTATTCTATCCAGTAAGGATAAGGAGTAATTAAAACTTGTATCCACACCGAAGCAAATAGATGCATGATTTTAGGCATAACTGTTATTCCACTTTATCCATTAATCCTGCCAATTAACCTCATTATCTAATTCAGAGCAAGAGAAGTCATTTTTGATCCCTTCCCTCATCTGTGCTTCCCGGTTGTGTCTTTTATTCTTTTTTTGTGAAAAAAATCCAAAAGTTCTTTTCCTCCAAAATCGGCAAGAACATCATCTTCCCATTCCAATGTAGGAGCTCTGGATTGGCCAGAAATCTTTACCATCCGCTGGTAAGATGCCTTGTCCTTCAAGACGTCGATACGCTGGTAAGTGATGCCAAACTTTTTTAAAAGATCTTCAGCTTCCTCACACCAAGGACAGCCTTCTTTTACATAAAGGATGATTTTTGCCTCTTTCATGCATTTTGAAAACTTCTTTGATTGTTTCTTATCTTTGAACTCTTTTTATTGCTTCATTTAAAGACATCTGCAGACCACAATAAAACGAACCGAACTCTGCAAATTTAGCGCTCACTGGATCAAAACGCATTTCATAAACGATCGACTTAATATCATATGGATCGTTTGCATATAAGCTTACCGCCCATTCCCAATCATCCAGCCCCGTAGATCCAGTGATGTACTGAACAACCCTCCCACTATATTTTCTACCTACTATCGCATGGCCTTTCATCAACTCCTTCCTTTCTTTAAATCCAAGAGCATACCAATTTTGACTGCTTTCCCTTTTTTTCCTCATTGGATAAAACGAGAAAAAGGGATAATTAGGCAAAGTGGGATAGAGCCGAACAGTGGTATAATACTCCATAGTTTTTTCAAAAGCACTCATTCGGTTCAAAAAATCCTCTGTTCCAGGTTGAATTCCAGAAGAAATTAATTCTTCTTCAAACTCTGCTCTTGTCGTAGTATATTCGGATTTTTCTGTCATCGAAAAAAAAGAATAATGAAGGTTCCAACCATCTAAGCTAAAAGTTTTTGTAAGCCTCTTTTCAAACTCCTGCATTTTATGCAAATCAGGTCCTAGAATCATAAATCCAATGTCACAATGGCACAGCATACAAAAAGTTGCGATTTGAAAACCTTCTTCGTTTTTAATTCGGTCAACTATAGAACCGACTTCAACTTCAAAATCTGGATGAAAATGCCCGCCTTTTCTTTTCCAATGGTCGATCGAAAAAAACAAATGAACAACAAAAAGCCCTTCTTTTGCCTTCAATCTATTCATTTAAAAAACTCCTTTTTGGATTGAATGATACTTGGTAGAATGCATTGTATCTATGGCATAATTACATTTTTTGAGCAAAAAATAGTATTGTAAAGTATCACTTTCTAAATGCTAATTCACATGCTTTTCTATAATGAATACAAAATATAGTGGCAATAGTTCTTCTTCTTCCACCAATGAGTTATCTAAAAATCCAAATGGTCTTTATACCAATACTATGCGTTCTCATTCCTTGAGTGAGGCCTTAAAAACCTTTAAACAAAAAACCCAACTGCCCTCCGCTTTCCCATCCAATGCTTCTCCTTTATCTTTAGAACAACCACGTCAAACTCCCTCTACCAAGTCCACTACCCAACTGATTTCCAAAGGCCCATCCTCCAAAGGAGTAAGTAGTGAAGCTCTCATTAGATCTGTTCAACTGGTGAAAGAATATGGTGGAAGAAAAGTGGTTAATGGTGTGGATCTTGTTGTTAACAAAGGAGAAATTGTAGGGCTTTTAGGTCCTAATGGGGCAGGAAAAACAACCACCTTTTATATGCTTGTAGGCTTAGTGACGCCGACAAAAGGAAAGGTATTTATTGAAAATGAGGATGTAACAAAAATGCCGATGTATAAGAGAGCTAGAAAAGGATTAGGATACCTTCCCCAAGAAGAGTCGGTATTTAGAAAGCTAACGGTAGAAGAAAATCTCATGGCTATTCTTGAATTTCTGGATATATCCAAGGAAGAGAGAATGCATCGGCTCGAAGAACTTATTCGTGATTTTGGGTTGGAGAAAGTAAAAAAAACCATTGCGATGTCTTTGAGTGGTGGTGAAAAAAGGAGGCTTTCTATAGCAAGAGCATTAACAACCTCCCCTTCGATTTTACTGCTTGATGAGCCTTTTAGTGGAGTCGATCCACTGGCTGTTTATGATCTGCAACAGCTTGTCTTAAGTTTAAAAGAACGGGGCGTTAGTGTGCTCATAACAGACCACAATGTCAGAGAAACTCTATCCATCGTTGATCGTGCTTATCTTATATATGAAGGAAAAGTCATGAGCCACGGCACAAGTGAATTTTTAATTAACGATCCCATCACAAGAGAACTCTATCTTGGTCCACGATTTAGCATGTAAAATCTCTTCCTTTGCTATTTTTTACCAACAAAAAAGTCGAATTGTACTATATTGTTTTCATTCTTATATTTCTTCATTTTCAATAGGTAGAGATGTGCCGAGAAAAGGTTTTTAAAAAACCGTAACTAGTATTTTTCCATACAAAACTACAAAAAAAGATAAAGAAAAGAAGCCTGTGATCGATTACGAATCTGAACTCAACGAAGAACAGAGAAAAGCGGCAACCGCTCCACTTGGTCCAATCCTAGTTATTGCAGGAGCTGGAAGCGGAAAAACTCGTACTTTAACCTATCGGGTTTCCTATTTGATCGAAAAACAAATCAAACCCGACCACATCCTTCTAGCCACTTTTACCAATAAGGCTGCTAGAGAAATGCTCCACCGAGTTGATCGGCTTGTAAGAACTGATACCTCCAAAATATGGGGAGGGACTTTTCATCATCTTTGCAATAGGTTTTTAAGAAATCACGCTACAGCCATAGGTTTCGAGCAAAACTTTACGATCATAGACAGGGAAGATTCCCTAAGTCTATTGTCTGAATGTATTCAAGAATTGAATATACAGCATAGCGGCAGACTTTTTCCTTCTGCAGAAGCTCTCCTTGAAATTTTCTCTTTATCAGTCAATAAAGTAAAGCCTCTTTGGAAAATCATCGATGAGTCTTTCCCTCATTTTTCTGCTTATACTGAAGACATTTCAAAGCTTCAGAAACTCTTCAACGAACGGAAAAAAAAGTCTCAGCTTGTAGATTATGACGATCTCCTATCCTATACGGTAAAACTTTTTCAAGAAAATGAAAAGATCTGCCGCTTTTATCAATCTTATTTTGAGTACATTCTTGTCGATGAATATCAAGATACTAGTCGGATTCAAGCAGATTTCATCGATATGATCGCTCAACACTCTCATCAAGTCATGGTGGTAGGAGATGATGCTCAAAGCATTTATTCCTGGCGCGGTGCAGAAATTGAAAATATCCTTACATTCCCCAAAAAATACCCTTCAGCTTTAGTCATTAACATAAAGACAAACTATCGAAGCACGCCCGAAATTTTAGCTTTAGCCAATGCAGCCATAGAAGGCAATCAGTTCCAATTTCCAAAAGAATTAAAAGCCATTAGGAAAAGTCTCAAAGAAAGCAAGCCACTTCTGCTTTGCTGTTCAACGGCTGCCACTCAATCAATGGAGATTGCAAATTATATCGAAAAATTTAAAGCTCAGGGTATCGATTATAACGAAATCGCTATTCTCTATAGAGCCCATTTTCACGCATTAGAAATCCAACTTGAATTGACTCGCAGAAAGATTCCTTTTGAAATAACTAGTGGCATCCGTTTTTTTGAACAAGCTCATATAAAAGACATTTGTGCCTTTTTACGATTTTACATCAATCCATACGATGAAACTGCTTTCAAACGAATTGTAAAAATGTTTCCTGGAGTTGGACAAAAAACGGTGTCAAAGCTTTGGGAAGAATATATAACTATCACCGGTTCAATAGAAAAACTCAGCCCCCCCAAAGTCGCATCTAGGGCATGGAAAAATTGGTTAGAGCTCCAAAAAATGTTAGCTTCTAAAGAGTATGAAAATAATCCTTCAAAACAACTCGAAGCTGTTCTTAATGGAGTGTATATGGAGTATTTAAAAGTCCTTTATGAAAGCTATCAGAAAAGACTCGAAGATATCGAAGGGCTTATTAGTTTTGCTTCCAATTACGATTCCACCGAAGACTTTCTTTCTCAGGTTTCCTTGCTAACGGGAGTGGATACATCCCAGGAAGAAAAAAATGGGGTGCGCTTAAGTACGATCCATCAAGCCAAAGGATTGGAATGGAAAATAGTTTTTTTAATTATGCTATGCGATGGACTATTCCCTTCCAATTATTCGTTAAAGCATGCAGCCCTCCTTGAAGAAGAAAGAAGACTTTTTTATGTCGCTGCAACCCGGGCAAAAGATCAACTTTTTCTATGTTATCCCCGCAGCAGATCTTTTAATTATAGAGAAACTCTTTATCTCCCCTCACGTTTTGTTGAAGAAATCCCAAAAAATCTTTTGGTCGAAGCAAAACTGCCTTAATCTATAGCTATTATGAGTGATGGCTTTGTTCATCTCCATCTCCATTCAGAATACAGTCTTCTTGATGCATCCGCTCGAATCAAAGACATCGTCAACAAAGCTAAACAGTTGGGCATGCCAGCGGTAGCGCTCACTGATCATGGAAATCTTTACGGGACGATCGAATTTTACAAAGCTTGCATTCAAGAAAACATCAAACCCATCATCGGCTGTGAAGCTTATATAACTGCTGGAAGCCGATTTGACCGCAAAGGCAGCAGAGAGAAAATCTACCATATTACTCTTTTAGCTAAGAATCAACAAGGATATAAGAATCTTTTAAGACTTATTTCCTTATCTCATCTAGAAGGATTCTATTACAAACCCAGAATCGATCGGGCTCTGCTTAAAGAATGTGGCCAAGGGATTATTGGTACGAGTGGCTGCATGAATGGGGAGATTCCACAAAAGATTTTGGAAGAAGATATCAAAGCAGCTAAAAACCTTGTCGAAGAGTATAGCCGTCTATTTGAGCCCGATTGTTTTTATTTAGAAATACAAAACCATGGCTTAAAAGAAGAAGCTACAATAAGAGAAGTGCTCGCTGATTTTTCTAAGAGTTTGGGACTGCCTTTGGTTGCTACTAATGATGTCCACTACATCGAGCAAGAAGACTCACAATTCCATGATGTTTTACTCTGTATTGGAACAGCCAGCCAGATCAATGATAGTAAAAGAAAGAAATACCCTTGCGCTGAATTTTACTTCAAATCCCTTCAACAAATGGAAGAGCTTTTTAAGGAATATCCTCAAGCACTAGAAAACACTTTGACCATAGCCAATCAATGTGATGTTACCATTGAGTTAGGTAAAAACCGGTTTCCTGCCTATCATCCTCCTGCTCCCTATAGTCAAAAAGAATATTTAAAAAAGCTCTGTTATGAAGGCTTAGAAAAAAGATTTGGCGACAGGAACTTAGAGGAAAAGGAGAAAATAAAAGAAAGATTGGATTATGAACTGTCCGTAATAGAAAAGACAGGTTTTTCGAGTTATTTTTTAATAGTATGGGATTTTATCCATTATGCCAAAAAAGAAGGCATTCCTGTAGGTCCAGGGAGAGGCAGTGCAGCAGGTAGCCTAACAGCCTATGTCCTAGAAATCACTGATATTGACCCTTTAAAGTATGGATTGGTCTTTGAAAGATTTCTCAATCCACAAAGGGTTTCGCCTCCTGATATTGACATCGATTTTTGTTATAACCGCCGTTCAGAGGTTATTGATTATGTCAGGAAAAAATATGGGGAGAGATCTGTCGCCCAAATTATTACTTTTGGGACGATGGGAGCAAAGATGGCGGTAAGAGATGTTGCTAGAGTGCTGGGCCTAAGCTATCAAGAAGCGGATCGTATTGCCAAGATGATCCCAACTGACTCGTCAATGACCATAGAGAAAGCCAAAGAACTTAATCCGCTCCTTCAACAACTCTATGCTCATGATCCACAATGCCAAGAAGTTCTTAATATCGCCTCCAAACTGGAAGGATTAACTAGACAGGCCGGAGTGCATGCAGCTGGGGTTGTTATTTCTGATGGAGATTTGCTCGATTTTGTCCCTCTTTCTCGCGGAGATCATGAGGAAATAGTGACTCAATGGTCCATGGAACCTATTTCAGAAATCGGACTGCTGAAAATGGATTTCTTAGGGCTAAAAACGCTAACTGTCATTTCTGAATGTTTGGAGCTTATAAAAAAATGCGGGGAAAATCAAACTCTTGACCCAAATCGTTTTCCCCTTGATGACAAGAAAACATACGAGCTTTTGGGCCTTGGATGGACCATAGGTGTATTTCAGCTGGAATCACCAGGTATGGTTGAGCTAGCTAAAAAACTTAAACCAGGAAATATCGAAGATATCATAGCTCTAGTAGCCCTTTATAGACCAGGACCAATGGAAAATATTCCTGCGTATGCTGAGAGAAAGTTAGGCAAGGTGCCTATAACCTATGATCATCCTCTTTTAGAACCGATTCTAAAGGATACGTACGGGGTTATGATCTATCAGGAACAAGTCATGCAAGCGGCTAGCGTGTTGGCCGGTTATTCTCTAGGAGAATCAGATCTTCTGAGAAGAGCCATGGGTAAAAAAAAGCCTGAAGAAATGCGAAAGCACCGAAGCCTATTTGTAAAAGGATGTAAGGAAAAAAACAACATTCCTGAAGAAAAGGCGAACCAGATTTTCGAAACGCTGGAAAAGTTTGCTGGTTATGGTTTTAATAAAGCTCATAGCGCCTGTTATGGTTATTTGGCTTATGTTACTGCTTATCTCAAAGCAAACTTCCCTGTATTTTACCTTTGCACGCTTTTATCTAACGAGTTAGGAGACACCGAAAAAATCTCCCAACTTGTTTCCGAATGCAGACGAATGGGTATAGCCGTTTTACCCCCCGATATTCTCAAAAGCGAGGTACGCTTTTCAGTAGAAAATGGAGCGATCCGCTGGGGACTTTCAGCAATTAAAAACGTAGGAGAGTCTGTTGCTGAAGCAATAGTACGAGCAAGGAAAAAACATGGCGATTTTACTTCCCTGTATGACCTGTGTGCGCATCTTGACTGTCCATTAAATAAAAAGTTCTTAGAAAGTCTGATTAAATCGGGTGCTTGTGATAGCCTTAGAAAAAGTAGAAAAGAATTGCTTGAGAGTCTTGGAGAGGCAATGGCTGCGGGAAACAAAACTTCCAAAGAAAGGTTAAGTGGCCAACAGAGTCTTTTTGAAGAAACCAAAGAGAATAATCCTAATGCTTCTGGAATAGCCGAAGAGTATCCACTGAACCTTCGGCTCCAATGGGAAAAGGAACTATTAGGAATCTATTTAAGTGGTCATCCAATTGATGAATGGATTCCTCTGATCAAGTTATTCCAACAAATCCCAATTTCCCAGCTTCAAGAGCTGGCTGATAATACTCGGCTTTACATCCCTGGAATTATCACTCAAATTGAGAGAAAGACTTCCCAAAAATCCAAAAAACCCTACGTGAAGCTTATGCTCGAAGATCAGACTGGACATATCGAAGTCATTCTTTTTTCCGACACATTTCAATCGACTCCTTCCAGTGAATGGGGAGCAAAGGCTTTTATTGTAGATGGTCAGATAAATAAAAAAGAAGAAATTGTTTCGATTCGATCTTCACATCTTTTTACCATAGAAGAAGCTATTGAGCACTTAAAACCCATGCTTTATTTGACCATTACTGAAGAAAACTGGACCCCAAACCACTGGAAGAAGCTGCACGATATTCTTTTAAAGCATCCAGGCAATGCTCCTGTTGTATTAAGGTATCTAACAAAAGAACTCGTATGCGAAATCACCACCGGCGAAACCTTTAAGGTAAATGTTTTTCCTTCTCATCTGCCTTCCCTTTTGCAGGAGTTAACTGCTCTGCTCCCTCAAGACTCCTTAAAACTGAAATTTAATAAATCTCCCCACGACCATTCTAAGCAAAGATCACTTCACTACTCATGAATAACGAAAATCTTATTATAAGGGTATCAACCCCAAGTAGAAACTATTTGGTTCGGATAGGCAGAGGCCTCTTACAGTCAAGTGGTTTGCTTGCCTCCCAATTAGGTTTGAAAGACCGAGTCGTTCTTTTACATGACGAAGCAGTCAAAACTTATGCCCTTCAAATAGTTGATTCACTGAAAGGCTATGGCTTCAAACCTGAGATTATTTCTATTGCTTCGGGAGAAAAATCAAAAAGTTTTAGGACTCTTGAAGCAATTGTCAAAAGGCTTGCAGATATGAAGTTGGATCGCAAAAGTACGCTACTAGCTTTGGGCGGGGGTGTTACAGGCGATCTCGTTGGATTTGCTGCTTCTATATTCCTTAGAGGAATATCTTTCATTCTCATTCCTACAACCCTTTTAGCAATGGTTGATAGTTCTATTGGAGGAAAAACAGGCATTAATCTTCCCCAAGGAAAAAATTTAATTGGCTCTTTCTATCAGCCACTTGAAGTATGGATCGATCCAGAAGTTTTGCATACGCTCTCACCAAGGCTCCTCAGTGCAGGTATGGCTGAAGTCATCAAATACGGAATGATTGCTGAGGAAAAGTTGCTGGAGGAGATTGAAAAAAAAGAGGAAGCCAATCTCCTTGATCTGATAAAAAGAAGTGTTGAAATCAAAGCAAAAATAGTAAGTGAAGACGAACAAGAAAAAACTGGGAAAAGAGCTATTCTCAATTTTGGCCATACTCTAGGACATGCCCTAGAAGCAGCCAACAAGTATAAAGATCTTTTGCATGGGGAAGCCGTTGCTATCGGAATGCATGCTGCCTGTTTGCTCTCCAATTGGTTATTGGCTTTTCCACTATCTGCGATTGAAAGATTAAAACACATTTTGCAATTATACTCATTACCTCTGACCGCTACAGGGTTTTCTAAACAAGCAATCTTCCATGCCCTTGATTTAGACAAAAAAAGAGTTCAAGGTGTTAATTCTTGGATTCTCCTTCAGTCAATCGGTTTTCCTGTTGTTAGCAAAGAGGTAAAAAAAGCCGATATTGATCGAGTACTAAAAGAAATCGTACAAGGCCGCTAATCGAACTGTTGGCATGAACAATGATTACAAAGTAAGACTTTATCTTCGATTTTTACAAATTCCGGAAATAGGATCGGCAACGGGAGCAAAAATCATGACCGGTTGTGGTGGCATTGAAAATGTCTTCAATGCTACATCAAAAGAGATTGCTGAAAAATGTGGTTTAAGCCAAAAAATCACTCAGAAAATTTTCCTGCCCATTGATGAATATAAGATTAATGAGAAAATCAACCAGTGTAGGAACCTTGGCATAGAGGCAATTTGTTACGAGGACCCTACGTATCCTTCGGTACTCAAAGCTATTGATTCTCCGCCCTTACTGCTTTATTGCAAAGGACAGATTCCTAAAAAATGGAACTATGGTATTGCCATCGTGGGAAGCAGAAATCCAACCCCTTATGGCATAAAAATAGCTAGAAGACTCGCCTATCAAATTGCTAGGGTTGGATTTGCTGTCATTTCAGATTGTGCTTTGGGTATAGATACCCACGCTCATCTTGGAGCTCTAGCTGCAGAGGGAATTACATGGGCCGTAATGGGTTCAGGACTGGATAGGTGTTATCCTCCTCAGAATCTTGAATTGTTAGGAAAGGTCATGAAAAAAGGATTGATCCTTAGTGAATTTCCTCCTGGAACAGCACCTAGCCGATCCACAGTTTTTCTCAAAAATAGGATTATTAGTGGCTTATCTATTGGGGTGGTGGTTGTGGAAGCTGCTCAGGGATGTGCCTCCCTTTTAATTGCTCGCATAGCTCTGGAACAGGATAGACAACTTTTTGCTATTCCTGGTCGAATAGACAATCCCTATGCTTTTGGCCCCAATCAGCTTATCAAAGAGGGAGCAAAGCTTGTATGTGCCTTAGAGGATATTCTTGAAGAGATTAGTTATTTATCCCCTTTGGTCTATTCAAAGACAGGGGATAAAGCGAGAGCCTCGAAAATTAAACTGTCTAAGGATGAATAACAAATATATCTAGCGATGGATGCTGAAGAAAATTCTGTAGCAGAATTGATCAGAAAAGCAGGGTTAGTTTTCGCTACCTTGTTTTCTGTATTAAATCGATTAGAGATGAAAAAAAATCGCTTGTCTACTTTCTGGAAGGTGTTATTTCCGGACGTTATAAAGGGAAAAACTAGAATGGCTCATTTAGATGCTTTTAGATTTCTTGTGTAAAATATTTTAATAAATATCATTGAATAAGCAAAACAAACAAAAGAACGAGATGGGTAAAAAATTGGTTATTGCAGAGAAGCCTAGTGTGGCTCAAGATATTGCCGAAGCTTTGGGAGGATTTCCTAAAGGACGGCATGCGGTTTATGAAAATGAAAAGATGGTGATTAGTTCAGCAGTCGGACATGTCGTTGAACTCTGCCTGCCTGCGGAAATGGATGTTCGACACAAAAAATGGTCTTTAGCCAACCTCCCCATTCTCCCAGCTTCCTTTTCCTTAAAACCGATAGAAAAATCGAAAGAAAGACTCGATCTCCTGGTTTCTTTGCTCCATAGAGAGGACATTGATCTGATTATCAATGCTTGTGATGCTGGAAGAGAAGGAGAGCTTGTTTTCAGGTATCTCATTCGCTATGCGAATGTCAATAAACCCATACAAAGGCTTTGGCTTCAGTCGATGACCAAAGAAGCCATTATCGAAGCCTTTAGAAATCTAAGAACATTAAACGAAGTAGAGGGCTTGGCCTGTGCAGCAGTATCAAGATCAGAAAGCGATTGGCTTATTGGCATAAATGGAACAAGGGCCCTTACCGCTATCCATTCCAAATCCAATGGATTTAGGCTAACTTCCGTCGGTAGAGTGCAGACTCCGACCTTGGCAATGGTTGTAGCGAGGGATAAAGAAATCCTTCAATTCAAACCACAGACTTATTGGGAAATCGTGGGAACATTTCGATCCCGTCAAGGAGAATATAAAGGGAAATGGTTTTTAGAAAAAAGCTCTCAATCAGACAAAGAAGACAATCACCCTGAACGGCTATGGAATCAGGAACAATGTCAGAAAATTGTGGAAAAATGCTTGAACAAATGGGGGAATGCCACTGAAGAAAAAAGACTTTCCTTACAGTCCCCTCCCTTACTCTTTGACCTTACAACACTTCAAAGAGAAGCTAATTATCGTTTAGGCTACAGCGCCCAGAAAACCTTACAGATTGCGCAATCCTTATATGAAAATCACAAACTGATTACTTATCCACGGACGGATTCTAAATTTCTTCCTGAAGATTATGTCGACAGAGTCAAAGAAGTGCTGAAAAGTCTTTCTACTGAATCATTTCTAGCTTTTGCTAGAGAAATCTTAGCTCATGGATGGGTGAATCCAAAGAATAGGATCTTTAATAACCAGAAGGTTTCCGATCATTTTGCCATTATTCCAACAACTAATACCCCTAAATCCCTCAATGCTAGTGAGGAAAAAATTTATCAACTTATTGTAAGAAGATTTTTGGCTTCCTTTTACCCTCCAGCCGAATGGGATGTAACAAAACGGATTACAATTATTGAAGAGGAAGCTTTTAAAACCGAAGGCAAAAGCCTTAGATCCGCTGGCTGGTTAAAAGTTTATGGAGCCGTACAATCTACAGAAAACAAAGAGGAAAAGGAACAATCGCTCTGCCCAATCGAACAAGGAGAAAGAGTTTTAGCTATTGCATTGGAAACCATTACTAAAGAAACAAAACCCCCAGCTCATTTTACAGAAGCAACCCTTCTTTCAGCCATGGAAAGTGCAGGCAATCTTGTTGAAGATGAAACGCTTCGTGAAGCCATGTCGAAAAAAGGGTTGGGAACCCCGGCAACCAGAGCTGCAATTATTGAAGGATTGATAGAAGATGGTTACATTCGAAGGCAAAAGGGGAAAGAACTTTTGGCTACCCCAAAGGCATTTTCTCTCATTGAACTGTTGGAAGCTATCAATATCCACACCTTAAGATCCGCTGAACTTACTGGAGAATGGGAATTTAAACTACAGCAGATGGAAAAAGGGAACTATCCTCAAGAAAAATTCATGAAGGAAATCTACCAGCTGACCGAATCGATTGTCGAAAAAGTCAAAGCTTTCGGTTCAATCGATAATTTTAGAAAACCTCTTCCCATTTCTAGTCCTCAAGGCCATGCCATCGAAGAAACCTTGTACGAATACAGATCCCTTGATAACTCCTTTCGATTGACAAAGTATATCGCTGGACGGCCGCTATTTCCCAACGAACTGGAAGGTCTGCTTACCAACAAAGAAATTGGCCCTCTTAAAGGCTTTTATAATAAAAGCGGGGATCCTTTTAGCGCCTCTTTAAAATTAGATGACGAAAGTGGTCATGTCAGTTTTGGTTATGAAAAAAAGGAACCACAAGAAAACATTGAAGAAATTCTTTCTGAAGAATCTCTTGGAAGTTGCCCTCTGGATCAAGCATCGGTAGTGGAAACTAAAGGATACTATGCCTGTGCTAATTTTTTTCAATCCTCGCAAAATGGAAGCCGCAAGTGTACATTTAGAATAAATAAAGAAATTCTTGGTCAAGAATTATCCAGAGAGGAAATGCAAAAGCTTCTGAAAGAGAAAAAGACCTCTCTTCTTACCCAATTTCGATCTAAAAAGAGAAAGAAAAACTTTTCAGCCCATCTTGTTTTGAACGAAGAAGGAAAGATCAGCTTCGAATTTCCTGCTAAGGAGAGCAAGAAGAATGGAGCTATTAGCCGATCCAAAAAAGGAGAAACTTCTAAAAAAAGAAAATCCTCAAAAAAAACCTCCGAAACTAAAAAGAAGCCATCTCCAAAAAGCAAGAATTAATGACCATCCATTCACCCATAACCCTCTTAGGTTATCTGAAAACCGTTTGTGCTGTGTAGTTGAACCACACTAAGAGCTATTGTTAAAATAGGTTTTAGAAAAGCGAAAGTCTCACTTTTGCTCTAATTAGGCAATGTTCCATGGTCGACAGCTCTAGATCAGAGAATTCATTAGCTATAGCAAGCTTATTAATTAGAGAGTATGATGGCTTAACAACCCTTGAATGGAATCCGAAGGAAAGTATTCTTTTAGAAACTTATTTTCCTTCTTAACTTTTATTGATATAGAATTTAAGCAAACTTCACTCCCTAAACCCTAAAAAGTCTTTTTCTACAGGAGATTTACTTATGGCACCTGATATCGAAAACATCGATCTTCACATTGATTATTGGAACGCTGCAAATTATCTGGCAGCTGCCCAATTTTATTTAAAAGAAAATCCCCTCCTCCTAGTTCCATTAAGACCCGAACACCTGAAGCCACGCATTCGAGGTCATTGGGGATCAGCACCAGGATTAAATCTCGTTTATGTTCAGCTCAATAGGTTAATTCAAAAAACCAATGCTCAATTCCTTTTTATCACTGGACCCGGACATTGTTCCTCGGCGATTCTGGCAAACCTGTATTTGGAGGGGACGTATTCAGAATTTTATCCTGAAATTTCTCAAGATCTAGATGGTCTCACTCTTTTCTGCAGGCAATTTTCTTCTCCTGGCGGAGTTCCCAGCCATGTAAGCGCCATGACGCCAGGATCTATCCACGAAGGTGGTGAACTGGGCTACTCTCTTTTGCATGCATTTGGTGCCGTATTCGATCATCCTGAGCTTATTGCAGCAGCTGTTGTGAGTGATGGCGAAGCAGAAACTGGACCGTTGGCTGCTAGCTGGCAATCAATAAATTTTCTCAATCCCGCTAGGGATGGAGCTGTCTTACCGATTTTCCATGTAAATGATGGAAAACTTTCTGGCCCCACTATCTTCGGAAGGATGGAAGATAAAGACATAGCTATGTTTTTTTCTGGCATGGGTTATGAGCCTCTCTTTGTTTGTGGAAACGACCCAAGGCAGGTCCATACGGAACTAGGTGTTGCTTTAGAAAAAGCCTACGCAACGATTCGGCAGATTCAACAAGAGGCAAAAGAAAAAGGGGTGCATTCCAAGCCTCGATGGCCCATGATCGTGTTGAGAACTCCAGATGGGTGGACTGGCCCCAAAGAAGTGGACGGTGTAAAAATAGAAGGCACTTATCGCTCTCATAGAAGTCCGCTGATGGATGCACGAGAAAATCCTGAACATTTGAAACTTTTAGAATCTTGGCTTAAGAGTTACCATCCTGAAAAACTGTTTGATGAATCTGGAAAACTACGAAAAGATCTTTCAAATCTTGCCCCAAAAGGAAGCCTTCGAATGGGTGCAAGTCCTTATGCGAATGGGGGAAGTCTTTTAGTCGATTTGGTTTTGCCTGATTACACTGAATACCAAGTTGGTGTCAAACAACCTGGAAATACCGTATCAGAACCCACACATGTTCTAGGAAAGTATCTTCGAGATGTGCTTCGAAGAAATCCAACAAACTTTCGTATCTTTTGTCCTGATGAAACGGATTCGAATCGGCTTTCAGCTGTTTTCGAGGTTACAAATCGCTGTTTTGTAGCCAGGACAAATCCAGATGACGATCATCTATCTGCTGATGGAAGGATCATGGAAATTTTGAGCGAACACTGCTGCCAAGGTTGGCTTGAAGGCTACCTTCTTAGCGGCAGACATGGACTGTTGGTTTCTTACGAAGCTTTCGCCATGATTCTTGATTCAATGGCAAGTCAACATGCCAAGTGGCTAAAACTGTACAGGGAAATACCGTGGAGAAAACCTATAGCTTCTCTTAATTATCTATTGTCTTCCCATGTATGGCGCCAGGAATACGATGGATATACCCATCAAGGCCCTGGATTTATCGATACACTGATTAATAAAAAGGGAAACGTCATCAGAATCTATCTGCCACCAGATACAAATACATTGCTTTCGGTCATGGATCATTGTTTAAGAAGCAGAAACTATGTTAATCTGATCATCGCTGAAAAGCAACCAGCTCTAAATTGGCTTAATATGGAGGAAGCTCGTGCTCATTGTGCCCGAGGGGCTTCTATTTGGACCTGGGCTAGTAATGATGAAGGAAACCCTAATATCATTCTCGGTTGTGCGGGGGATGTCCCAACATTGGAAACAGTGGCTGCTTCTTGGCTTCTACAAAAACATTTTCCTGAGCTTAAAGTCAAAGTAGTGAATGTTGTCGATCTGATGACCCTTTCCCCCCCAGCCTATCATCCTCATGGAATGGATGAACAGAGATTTATTCATCTTTTTAGTGCCACTCAACCTGTCCTTTTTGCTTTTCATGGATACCCTAGAATGGTCCACGACCTCATTCATGGACGACCTAATCCGGCCAGGTTCCACGTCCGTGGTTACCAGGAAGAGGGAACAACCACAACCTCTTTTGACATGGTCGTTCTCAATAAGATGAGCCGGTACCACCTGGCCATTGATGCAATCAAATACGCTTTAAAAGGTGTCCCTCATCTCCGAACAAAAGGAGAAAATTTGATCGTCTTTTTTGAAAGAAAAATAGCTGAACACACTACTTATGTTCGAGCCCACCTGGATGATATGCCAGAAATTAAAAATTGGACCTGGAGCAATCCTTCAGCTAGTTAAAGATCAATTTGTGTTAGGCTTAAGTTTTTTTAATCCTGGCAAACCATATGAAAAAGGTGATAAACAAATAAAGGATCGCACAAAACCGGAAGGTGTCATCAACCGCTAAAATATAGCTTCTTTGGCTGACTAAGTTCCCATAGACTTTTAATGCCTGCATGGAATCAAGTCCCCAATCTCTGAGTCTTTGGAGAAATTCAACCACCTGAGGATCAAACAAGCTACGGGTTTCAACAAGACGAACTTGCTGGAAAGCAGTTCGATGCTCTAAGAGCGTGCCTAAAAGTCCTCCACCAATAGAAAAAGAAAAAGTCCTTAGCAAAATACCCTCGTTTATCGCCTTTTGCTGATTGCGCTTTGAAAGGTCTTCAATACTTATCCGATTGATTGCTGGCAGTAACCCAACCATACCTCCCAACAAGATTTGAGAGAGCAGAACTGTCTGAATAAAAAAGGATCGACGATTGAAAAAGTCATAATTACTTGTCATGTAGCAAAAGAGAGATAGCAAGGCAAAGCAGAGGCTTGCCACGGGCCTTGGATCAGAACGATTAGAAAGAAACACAGACAGAGGATAAAGAAAAGGAAGACAGAAAAGCATAGGCGGAAGAGGCAGACTAGAAAGAAATGATGTATAACCTAATTGCTGGAGTGCTCCAATAAGCACAGAAAAGGCACCATATAGAACGCCGAAAGAAATTGGTCCAAGCACGTTAGCAATGGAAAAGTTAAGTTTTAGAAAATGTCGAACATCAAAGAATGGTTCTTTTTCTCCCAATTCCCAGACAATAAAATAAACGAGAGAACTCATCCCTAAAAAAAAGAAACAATTAATAAAAAATGAATTATACCAATCTTCATCCTGTCCTCTTGAGACGACTATCTGGAAGGAAAAAAAACAAACAGTAAGCAATGAAAGACCGATCCAATCCAAAGGAACGCTACGAGTTATGTCATTCTTTTTTCTTAGAAAAACAAAGAGTATCCAAAAAAGGATCATATGCAAAAGAAGGTTAATTAAAAAATAATCTCTCCAATTCCATCGGTATTCTTGCAGTACCCCCCCAAAGGGTGGTCCAAAGCCAAATGTCGTCAACAGAAGAAATCCAAAAAGAGTTGTAACAAATGGCCATTTACTGATCGGATAAAAATCCATCAAAACATATTGACAAAGCATCATCACAGCTCCAGCTGCTAAGCCTAAAGGAAGCCTAAAAAAAAGAAAAAGATAGAAGTCAGTTGTTAAAGCCAAGATAAAATTACTCAAAATAAGAATGATAATGGCTCCTAAAAGCGAACGCGCTTTACCATAAGCTGTTGATAACCATGGACTGAGAAACATTCCCAAAGCCCTACCAATAAAAAAAATGGTCGAAGTCCACATCGCATGACTTGGGCTTTGGCCTAATTCTCCTACAGCATGCCTGTTAAGCACCGCATAGGCTGATGAGCTATAAACGGCCAGCAAAAATTCTGTGCTTAGCACAAGATGCAGAAAAAAAAAAGAAACTTTATCCATTTGCTGCCGCATAGAAGGAATCCTAACCATACCTATAAAAAAATATTATTAATACAATTAAAAAGTTAAACTCGAAAAATGTTTTAAAGTATAAATATATTTCATATTTTATTATTTCTCATAGATATTAGATATATTTATGATTCTATCATTACAAAAGGATTTTCTCTAGAAACAAAAAAAGACAATAAGCAAAAATAAAACAATATTATTTATATTAATAGTTTTCTAGAGGCTAATGAATTTTTATTCTTTTAAAAATTTTCATTTCGAAAAAAAAATCAATAGTATTGAATTTAAGTTTTGATTCTTTAGAAAATATAGAAATCGAAGAAAAAAATTTTAGACAATGGCTTTTGAAACTAAAAAAGAACTTAAGCCGGCTTTGCTTGTTTTATTACAGGGGCTTTTTAGTATCGAATTTCTTTTAGGTACCTATAGTCCTCCTGCTTATGCCACCTTTAATCTCTATCCGGCAGGAGATTTGGGGGTGAGCCCAAGTCATGCTTCCTGGATTTCGACGATTTATTTCGCTGGTCAGGCATTCGGGCTATTTATAGGTCCTTGGTTTGATCGAGCTTTTGGTCGAGTGCAATCTTTACTTTTATCAATCGGGTTTTTTGCTCTATTTGATTTTCTTGTTGCCATCAGTTCAGACTACTATCTTTCCTTGTTCTTTAGACTCCTTCTCGGTATTTCTGGGGGTAGTACAATGACACTCTGCCAACTTAATCTCCTCGATTACTATCCAATTAGTCGATGGCCTTTTGTGACCACCTATTTCGGCTTTCTTCAGGTTTCTGTCTTTGGGTTTGGTCCAGTAGTCGGAGGGTTTATCAATGAATCATTTGGCTGGAGAGCCTATTTTTTGACAAGTTGCACTCTTCATATCATCTGTGGGCTAATTATAAGCTGGATTCTTATTGTTCTTACCGAGAAAAGACAGGAAGATAAGCCCGTTCCCCTTCCTTTTGATTGGATTGGATTTATGCTTTTGCTCTTTGCTGCTCTGTGTTTTCAAACCTTAGTCACGCGGGGACAGGATGAAGATTGGTATAATTCCACCTTTATTGACCTTCTTTTTCTCTTTGGTGTGATCTCAATTATCTATTTTGTTGTTTGGGAAATGGGTGAGAAAAACCCTTTCATCAACCTCAAACTTTTTTTAAAACCAACCTTTCTCATCTCCTCTATCATAACCCCTATTTCCTTTGCCATTGTCTATGGGCTTTTCTCGACTCTGGTTTTTACACTTCAGGTATTGAAAAACCATACGAACTTCTCCTCTTTTCAAGCCGGACTAGCCATGGCCCCCTTATTGTTTTTTCTACCGATTATTTATCCCCTATCCGTTTTTTTATCTCCGAGAATCAATCCCAAACTGATCGCTTCCCTTCTCTTAACTCTCTTAGGCATCTTCTGCTACTGGACTGGTTATTACGATTTTTTCAACAAAAGAGCCTTTTTTGATCAATTTTTCAATCAATACATTCTTTTTACTCAAATCCTCAATGGTGCCTATGTTGGTCTTGTTCCAGCACTCAATGCTATAGCCATTAATGGATTATCAAAAAAAAACCAAGAATCTGCAGTGAATACAAGTATTCTCTTACGCACTTATTTTCTTACTTGGGGTGGAGGACTTCTTGGAACCATGCTGATGGAGCATAGGCGTGATTTCCAGCAGACACGACTTGTTGAAACATTTACAGGTCAGAATTCAGAAAGTCTAAGCTTTATAGCCTCACTCCAACATTTGGGCCTGAATAGTTTACAGATCCAATCGAAGATGGTAGAACAAGCGGCTAGCCATTCCATTATTTTAGCTCTGGATGACACCTACAGGCTTTGTAGCTGGATTTTTTTTCTGATGGCTATTTTAGTCTGGATTCCAGCCATGAAAAGAAAAGGAATATAATTTTCTTAAAATTTTCTAGGATGTTTGTCGAAAAGAGAAGAATGACCCAAAAATTATACTAGTCTTAGCAAAATATTATCATGCAGCGTTGTTTATTTATGGAGCCCTTGAAAAAAGACAGGTTTTGTAATGCTCATGTTCTCCTATTTATGTCAATGTTAATTGGCATAATGATTACTGGCTGTGCTACCTTGCCAAAAGACACACGTGTTGCAGCTCCCCTTGATACTCCACAGATTAAAGAAACGCTTGATGCCCAATTTGACAATTCTTCTGAAAAAATAGTAAAAAAATGGCCTTCTCTTCGCTGGTGGGAGGAGTTTCACAATCCAGAAATGAATCGGATTATAACTATAGCATTGGGAAAAAATCCTGATTTAAAAGCCTCACTTTCAAGGATTCATCAAGCATGGGCCATTGCAGCTGGTGCCCGTAGCCGCTACCTCCCTTCCTTTAGTTCCACGCAATTTCTTTTCCCGGTTCCCCTGGGAGTTTTGCAACTTCCTGGAAGCAGTTTTTTTGGTCCGTTCGGAGACAACAGCTTCTTTTTTTGGAGTGTCATTCCTGCCCTCTCAAACTATCACCTAGATCTTTGGGGAGAAGATAAAGCTCGGGTAAGAGCAGCCATTGGCATGGCAAGGGCTTCTGAAGCAGAATATGCTCTCGCCCGACTTTTTTTGAGCACAACCCTCGCTAGCAGATACATCAGATTGGCTTCCGCTGAAGAAGAATTAGGACTAGCAAGGAGTGGACAACAAATCATCAATGAACTGCTTCATCTTGTTCAGATGAGAAAAAAGAGTGGCATAGAAAACCTACTCCCCGTGCATACCATTGAACAGAGGCTGGAAACAATAAACCAACTAGTTAACAGCCTTGAAAGAGAAACGAAAATCTTAAGAGATGAAATTGCCAGGCTGGCTGGACAAAGTCCCGATTGGGGTAGAACTATTTTAGTAAAAGAATCGACCTTCCCAAAACGATTTCCCTTGCCAAAGTCTCTTCCTCTCGATCTTTTAGGAAGAAGACCTGATGTAGCTGTGAGCCGATGGAGAGCGGAAGCTCTTGCCCATCAAGTCAAAGTTACAAAAACGGCATTTTATCCAAATCTTGATCTCGTTGCTCTCGTCGGCTTTGAAACTTTGAATTTTGCAACCCTTTTTCTCAATCCCGCTTTACCTTTATTATATATTGCTGGGCCTGCCTGGAATTTACCTATTTTCACTGCTGGCAGACTCAGTTCGGAACTTGTCGTAGCTCAGGAAGAATACAATATTGCTGTTGAAAGTTACAACAGCACGCTGCTTTCGGCTTTCCAACAAGTAGCCGATGCTTTGGCCGTATGGAAAGAAACGGATAAAAATCTGATTTCTCAGGAACAATCTACAAGTTCAGCTAAATCTAATGCTGAACTATCGGCAAGACTCTTTTCTGCTGGTATTAACACCAAGACTGATCTTTTAGACTTACAGTATACACTGATTCAATCTCAAATAACATTAAGTAATAGAACTGCTGAACATCTGGAAGCAGCTGTCGGCCTTTTTTTAGCATTAGGGGGTGGATATGAGTCCATCGAATGAAGCGGAAAAAAAAACAACCAATCTCAAGGATCCATGGAAGAAGATTTTGCGGTATTTAAATAGGTCAATAATCGCTTCTACTCCACCTAAATACCGAAGAAAAGTCATACGCAACAGACGGCTTGTCCTCGTAACCTTGGGTATTCTCTTTATAGGACTTCTCTATTTCATTCTTTGGTTTTTTATTTTTAGTCGTGTAGTGATCACCAATGATGCCTATGTTATAGGCAATCTTGTCCCCTTGAAATCACAAGTCAGTGGTGTAGTCACAGAAGTACTCTATGAAAATACCCAGCTGGTGCATCAAGGAGAGGTCTTAGTCAGGTTGGATAGGCTTGATTCAAGAGTCGCTCTGGAACGGGCAGAAGCTAATCTAGGAGAAACGGTCAGGAGGGTTGAAGATCTCTTCTACCAAGTCCAGGTCAGCAGGAGTCGACTGTTAGCAGAAATTGCTAGATTAGATCGGCTCAAACACGATTTAGCACGCTATAAAAGTGTTGTCTCTTATGGAGCCGTATCCGAACAACTTGTGGATGATACTGAGCAGCAGGTCAAAGAACTTGAGGCACAAGTCAAGCAGGATGAAGCTTCTCTCTATGATGCCGAATCACAAATCTTCAACACAAAAATAGAGGATCATCCTCTAGTCAAACAAGCCGCCACCGAACTGAAAAATGCCTATTTGGATTATGTCCGAAGGGAAGTTTATGCACCTGTTACTGGTTATATTGCCAATCGAAAAGTTCAGCCAGGGGATGAAGTCCATCCCGATACTTATCTTTTGTCAATTGTACCTCTGGACTACCTATGGGTAGAAGCTAACTACAGAGAAAGAGAAATGAAAAAAATTCGTCCAGGCCAACCCGTTACTATTACAGTGGATTATTACGGAAGAAGACTCATTTATCACGGTCAGGTAGAAGGATTACATCCCGGTACAGGAAGCGCCTTTGCTTTGCTGCCTCCTGAAAATGCAACCGGAAACTATATTCATATAGTCGAAAGAGTGCCTGTTAGAATACGTCTTTCTCCCGAAGAACTAAAAAGACATCCCTTACGACCTGGTCTTTCAGTCATAGCACTGACCCATGTAGACAAAAAAGGAGAACCTATTTTAAGTTCTTTAGTAAAGTTCCCAAAGGAAAAATATGAGGCACATATTTATGAAAGAGAACTGGATGGGGCCGACCAGCTTATCCAGAAAGTCATCGAATCAAATCTTTACAAGCATCGTTTACCAAAACCTATCCATCCAGATAATAAAGAAAAAGATTAATGAATTTAATAATTTTCTTTGACTGTTGTTTCTATTTTTGTCAAAAAAGAAAAAAAATATCTTTGATAATATGGTTTTTATATGCGTCCTAAAATTAACCTTTTAACCTTCCTTTCCCTTTTTTTAATCCTTAATTTTTCCAGCATTCTTACTTTGCCTCTTGTGGGGGCTGACTTTCGGGATGACAATAGTGTATCTGTGGAAAATTCAGATCCTAAAGCAAAAGAAGAATTATCAAAAAATTTAAAGAATTTATCTAAAATCGATACCTTTCACTATCATCCAGGAGTTTATGCGGCTCTGTATGGTGGTGGAGGATACCTAGATTCCGACCGATGGACCTATACAGACACAAAAGGAAACATAGGGATGGGAAATTATGGTGGCTCTTGGGGAGGAATTGGAGGGCTAAAAGTCGGTTACCAATATAAAGGTTGGCAGATCGGTCATTCCCCTTATAGAGTAACCGAAGCAGTAGAATTCGATGGGTTCTATGCTGGCTATTCCAATCCAATGAATGGCAACATAGGGACTTTTTCTGGGCCAGTATTCCATGGTAGCAGCGTGACTCCTGACATGCAATTGAATGTGGGGATTATGACAATTAATTCTTTAACCAAATTAATCACTCCCTATCGTTTTGCCCCATATATTGGATTTGGAATTGGAGGAGGAATCGTTACAGCTTCTAATATTACTGGACTTGCTCCAGTTGGTGGATTCGATACTTCCCATTCCAGTACAACCGGAGCCTTTGTTCTTGCTGAAATTATGGGAGCAGAATATTACATCACTGATCATCTGAGTGTTTTTATTGAAGGGAAATTCATTTACTTTGATAGTTCAATTTCAATCTTCAAAAATGTGGCTCACTTTAATATAATGACAAATACGCCTGCACAAGCCTCTTTTGCTTTAGGTAACTTTTTCCAATATATTGGTGTCGCTGGTGTCAAATATGTTTTCTGGTAAAGCAGCGACTACCCCTTATTCTTATTCAGACTTATCCAACCGTAAGCTATCTAAGTATTCTATCCAATGAAGAACGGGAAGAGTGGTAGCCGATTGCAACTGCAGCCGACAGCCAACATTAGCGGTAAGAATCACTCCTGGTTTTTTAGAAAGTATATTTTTTATTTTTATATCAAGAAGTCTTTGAGAATAATCTTTTTGGAACAAGGCGTAAGCACCTGCTGCACCGCAGCAAATGTGATTATCTGGAATATCTATTAGGTGAATACCTAATTTTTTTAAAAGGGCTTCTACCCTTCCCCTCATCTTCATTCCATGTTGTAAAGTACAAGGACTGTGAAAGGCCACAGAAGGAAATAGTTCTGTAGCAAGTTTTAAAGGAAGCTCCTCTTTTTCTAAAATTTCGACAGGATCAAAAGTCAAGGTAGCTATCTTCAAAGCTCTATTTTTATAAACTGGATCATCATTAAAAATAACTCCGTAGTCTTTAATCATCTGACAGCAAGCCGAAGAACAGACAACAATCCCATTTATCCCCTTTTCTAGGTAGCGAGTCCATAAGTCGATATTGTTCTTCATCTGTTCCTTTGCCTTTTTTTTGTAGGATAAATGATAAGCCAATGCCCCACAACAACCTTCGTTTTGAACATCAATCAGTTGAATACCTAAACTACTAAATAGGCTTCTAGTCGCTTCAAAAACAGAAGGATACAACACAGGCTCAACACATCCTTTAAAAAGAATCATTTGAATTCGCTTTTCCCTAATCCATTGAGGCTGTTCAAAACATCCTTTCCGAATATTAGAAAGATTAGGTAATTTGCTGCGCAAATATTTAGGTAAAAAAGCTCTCAAAAGATTTCCAATTTTAAACAGATAAAAAAATCTTTTCCTTTCTGGCACAAAATAGAGAAGAAGCCAACGAAAGGCTTTATCCAAAAAAGGTCGTTCTTCTACCTGCTCAACGAGTTCTTTGCCAATATCTGCAAGTCTTCCAAATTGCACATTGGAAGGACAAGTCGTTTCACACCCTTGGCATAATAGACAACGATCAAGATGCATTCTGGTCTTCTCTCCAGAGGCCTTGCCTTCTAAAAAAGCCTTTATTAAATATATTCTTCCTCGCGGTCCATCTAGCTCGTCGCTGATTAATTGATATGTTGGACAGGTGGCATTACAAAAACCACAATGCACACATGCTTTGATAATTTCCTTGGCTTCCTTCCCGACTGGAAGCTTGCTATACTTTACGTGTAGTTGTGTATCCATGAGATAATTTAAAACTCCTCATAAATTCTACCTGGATTTAAAAGCCCAAAAGGATCAAAAGCCTCTTTAAGCCTTTTATGAATACGCATAAGGGCAGTATCCAAAGGAGAAGCCAAAGTCTCTTCTTTATCATGGCACCAAGCATATCCTCCTTGATCACGTGCCCAACGAAAAAGGGACTCCCTATTGTCTCCTTCCCCTTTCCACCATCTCTGACTTCCACCCCAGTCGAAAAACCATTCCCCTTCAATCGGCGTTAAAGGAGCAGACTGGGGAAGGACAAATCGCCACAGTCTTTTGCTATTTATAAAAAAAGGATGTGTTCTTTCTTTAACGGAGTCCCAAAATTGATGATCGTTTGCTAAAATGTCTCCTCCAATTTCTTTTGCTGCTCTCCTTACGGATTTTTCATAACCAGAAACTCTCACATAAAGTCTATTATTATAATAACAACTGGCAGTAAGCGGAAAATATTTGGCTGCAATTATTGAAAGGAAACGAAGCGCCTCGGTGGCATTTTTTTCTATAACTACTGTAGTTGAAAATGGTGGTAGGGGAAGTACTTTAAAAGTCACTTCTAGAATTACTCCAAGAGTTCCCTGGGCTCCAGCCATAAGTCTGAATAGATCAAAACCAGCCACATTTTTGATGACTTGACTGCCAAAGGTTAGAACCTCTCCCTTTCCATTGATGAGCCTCACTTTTAAAAGATAATCTTTCAAAGCTCCTTTGTAGGGTCTTGATGGACCTGAAAGTCCACACGCAACCACTCCACCTACAGTAGCGTGTTCTCCCAGATGAGGAGGTTCAAAAGGTAGATATTGACCATGCTGCTTCAAGACTGCTTCAAGGTAGACGATAGGAGTTCCACTCTTTACTGTTACAAAGAGTTCAGCAGGATCATATGTAATGATTCCTCTATTTTCAGAAACGTTAATAGGGTTACCAATAACTTTTCTACCTAATCTTTCTTTCGTTCCACCGCCAATGATTTTTATCTTCTCTTTAAGACTAATAAACCTTCTTATTTTTTCTATAAGCTCGTTTGTAATTGAGTCAGTAGCTGAAGAAGGACAGTCTATCATTTTCAATTATTTAAAAATCAAAATCTTTCTATACCTGCAAAAGCAATCTGTCCTTGATGCACATGCATCTTTCCAAATTCTGCACATCTATGAAGCGTGGGAATAGCTTTCCCCGGATTAAGCAATGCGTTTGGATCTAAAGCTCTTTTTAGCCGATGGAACTGCTGAATTTCCTCCAAGGAAAATTGGAAACACATTGGCCCAAGCTTTTCAAGTCCTACCCCATGTTCTCCAGTAATCGATCCTCCAACTTCAACACAGAGTTCGAGAATCTTTTCCCCTAGGCTTTCGACTCTTTCCATCTCCCCGGCAATACTATTATCATAGAGAATAAGGGGATGTATATTCCCATCGCCTGCATGAAAAACATTTCCAACTCTAAGATTATATTGAGCGGCTAGTTCGGCAATCCTTTTGAGCACAAAAGCAAGGCTTTTTCTTGGAATTGTTCCATCCATACAATAATAATCAGGAGAAATTCTCCCTGCGGCCGGGAAGGCTGATTTTCTTGCTTTCCAAAGGAGCAACCTCTCTTCCTCATTCTTAGATATAATGATCTCCTTTGCTCCCATCTGAATCATCATTTGTTCAACCAGTCTATACTCTTCCTCCACCTCTTCAAGCATTCCATCGAGCTCACACAGTAGAACGGCTGCAGCCGAAGTTGGAAAGCCTACTTGAATATAGGATTGGACTGCTTCAATAACCAGCTTGTCCATAATTTCAAGTCCTGCAGGCACTATGCCTGAAGCAATAATCTGGCTTACTGTTTTACTAGCCTTAGTGACATCATCAAAACAACCTACAACAAGCTTTGCACATTCCGGCTTTGGCACAAGACGCAATGTAGCTTCTATAACTATTCCAAGCATTCCTTCGGATCCTACGATTAAAGAAAGAAGATCACAACCAGGGCTTTCGCCCCCCACATTCCCTATTGATACAATCTCCCCCTCTACAGTCATCATCTTTATCGCAAGCACATTATTGACCGTAAGGCCATATTTCAAACAATGGATTCCTCCGGCATTCTCAGCAATGTTTCCTCCAATCGTACAAGCAATCTGAGAGGAAGGATCTGGGGCAAAATAAAGCCCATACGATGCAGCAGATTGACTTACTTGCATATTAGTGACCCCAGGCTCTACTCTAGCAATCCGATTTACAGGATCGATTTCAAGAATCTGGTTGAATTTAGACAGGCTAAGAACAATCCCTCCCTCCACAGGCGTTGCACCTCCCGAAAGCCCTGTACCCCCTCCTCGCACCACTATGGGCACTCCAAATCGCTTGCAAGCAGACAAGATCACAAGGATCTCTTCAATTTTTTGTGGAATCACCACAGCTAAAGGCAAGACCTTAAAAGCGGTCAGTCCATCGCATTCATAAACGGAGAGTTCTTCAGGTTCATAGATTATTTCCTCTTTAGGTAAAGAGTGTAAGAGGGTTTTGATCAACTCAGAGTGGTTTTTGGAATTTTTTGTTTTTCTCTGCTTAAACATTATATATATAAAATCTATCCTATTAATACATTAATTGCTATTGCTTCAAGATAAACGTTGAGATTCGAAAAAGATAAAATTGCATTTCGTGATAGCTTTGTAGTAGCCCTACACACCGATCCTAATAATTTTATTTTGCTTTGGAAAGCAGCGAAAAAGAAAAAAAGAAGGAGTTATTCCTTATTCAGTGATCTTGAGAAATGTCTGTTTTTTTGTAATTTATAATATTTATGGATTGCTTTACTTGTTATTTTTTAGCCATTACACCAACTACTGATGCTATTTCCTATAGGAATTCTTTTCAAGGCTATATTAGCATTTCTTTATTATTACTTGGCTCCTCCATTGCTTCCTATTTTGCCATTCAAATATTGAATGTGAGAAAATTAAAAGCAAAACCAGATACTTTGACCCTCGTTTTATTTTCTATTTTTGCTTTATTCAGCTTTTTGGGAATGTTATTTTGGAAACCAATCCCTGAAGACTATAGATGGATTGGAATTTTGCTTGGATTATCTCTATTGTTATTACTAATCAAAAGATTCTCTCCAAGAACCATTCATCCCAAAATCCTGCCTTCTGTGCTCATTCCTTTAGGAATTGTTTCTCTCCATTACTTAGTTCACGAAAAAATTGAATTCTTAATTGTCTTCTTTGTTACTTTGTTTGCCTTAGGTGTGGTCAAGGAACTTAAAAACTAAAATATCTCTTCTTTTGAAATCAAAAACAATTTAAAGCCAGCTTTTCTTCCGCAGCTTTTCATCCTACGTTCCAAAAGAATGGACATTCCTGGCAGGCAAAGAGAAGATTGAACTTCTTTTATAAATACTCGTAAGTAATGAGTGTCAAAAACTCTACGAAATCTTTTGTTAACACAACTTCTTCAATCACTCGATCCACTTGATCTAAAAAAGGAAGATGCTTGAGTAGCTCTTTTTCTTCTGTTTTCCAGCATAGAAAAAGTTCATTGTCTAAAGGAATTTCGCTATCCATCTCAGCTTCCAAATGAACCCATTGCCACAACTGACTGCGAGCAATTTCAGCAGAAGAAATATCTTCCTTAAGATTAAAAATATCTACGGCTCCATGACCAGAAAGCCAGGAAGAAAGATACATGAAAAGAAGGCTAATATTGTTTCTAACACCAGATTCAGTAATTGCCTCAGGGATCTTAAAATTAAGCAAAGCCTCCGGTTGCACTATGATGCTTTCTGAAAGTACCTTTGCGTCCGTAGTAGCTTTTCTTGAAACATTTTTAAAAGCGTCTCTTACCACAGGAACAAGCTTTGGATGATTAACAATACAACCATCCATTCCAAGAGCAATATCTCTTTCTTTTTCGAACTTTATTTTTTCGAAGAGCTCTGCATCCTCATACATTACTGATGGTTCTAACAGAGAGACTCCTCCAATGGCAAGAGCTCTTCTTTTACGACAGGTCTTCACAAGAAGCATCCTATAGGCTTGCAGGAAGTTTGCATCCATTGTAATTTCCGACCTGTCGGGCATAAGTGCTTCTCTACTCCTCCGAAATTTCTTTATGACACTGAAAACATAATCTCGTGGGTCTACGCTCAAAGCCCAGGCATGGTTTTTCATTGAATGAAGGATTTCTTCCATTTCAAAAACAGCCGTAATAGTCTCTATGATGACAGTTGCCCGTATACTCCCAGAAGGAAGAGAAAGAGCGTTTTCAGTAAACGAAAAAAGAGAGGACCAAAATTCGGCCTCATAAAAATTTTCTATTTTCGGAACATAAAAAAAAGGCCCACTTTGTCTTTCTACAAGCAGTTTGGCATTGTGAAATACATAGAGACCAAAATCAAAAAGACTCGCCGCAAGGGGTTTGCCATCTACATGAACATGTTTTTCTAAAAGATGCATTCCTCTAGGTCTGACGTGAAGAAGAGGCTGATAGCTTGTATGGCTATCATTTTTTTGCCTTAAGAAGTCGAACAAGGAGATCTGGCTTTCGATGATATTTTCCCAGGTTGGCGATAAAGAATCTTCTAAATCAATAATGATTCCATTAGCACCTGACTGCACAGCATCTTTCAGAAAGTCTAAAGAAGCCGTTCCCAGAATCTCAACTTTTCTCTCTTGCAAGTTTTGAGGCAACGCAGCTATTTCCCATTTACCTTCACGAATTAGACGAGTTTCTGAAAGAAAGTTTAAAGAAAGGCTATTATTATCTAAGGCTTTCTGTATTTTTTTTCTTCTTTCCAGTAGTTCCAAGCGCAAGGCATCAAACTGCCTATGAAGAGAAGCAACAAAACGGAGCGCTTCATAACTAAGGATTTTTTCCCATTCCTTATGATAGGAACCTACAATCGTTACTCCTGAAGGTGCTGAATAAATACTCATGTTTTATATCTTATCCACAATGGTATTATAAATCAGTTCAAAATAGCTTGCTCCGACTTCATGTTGGTGACTGAGAGCAGTATATCCCTCCTGTTGCGCTTCTTTTTCCTTTTCTTGAAATAAAGAATAAGCTACCAAGCCTTTTTCTTTAATTTCCTTGGCCATTGTAAACATTCCATAACTGAGCGAATGAAAACCGGCCAAAGAAATCACTTGTAATTTATAGCCCCAGGAAGCCAACCTATTGTGAAAAGATGCTATCTGTTCTTCTTTCATGTATTCTTTCCAATAAAAAGATGGAGAACAATTATAAGCAAGTAACTTCCCTGGAAAGGTTCTATGGATAGCTTCAGCAAATCGTTGGGCAGACAATAAATCGGGCTTTGAGCTCTCAAACCATAATATGTCCACATAAGGAGCAAAAACCAGTGCGCGAGCTATTGCTAAGTCCAATCCTCCTTGAATTTCAAAAAATCCTTCTTCGGTTCTCCGCTTTATAAATTCTCGATCCCTTTCATCCACATCCGAAGACAAAAAAGAAGCCCCATCGGCATCCGTCCGTGCTATAATAATGGTGCTCACTCCCAATATATCTGAGGCAAGCCGTGCAGCTATCAGTTTTTGTAAAGCCTCTCGAGTCGGAACCAATACCTTAGAACGCATGTGTCCGCACTTCTTAGCCGAAGGAAGCTGATCTTCAAAATGCACCGCAGCCACTCCTGCTTCAATTAACCATTTTGTCAACTCGAAAGCATTCAATGCCCCTCCAAATCCAGCTTCCCCATCAACAACAATCGGCACAAAATAATTGATGTCTTTTTTGTTTTCGGCAAAGTCAATCGCATCGGCTCTTCTCAATGAAGCATTGATCCTTTTTACAAGTAAAGGCATGGAATTAGAAGGATAAAGAGAAAAATCGGGATATGTCTCTTGAGCCAAATTAGCATCAGCAGCGATCTGCCAGCCCGAGCAATAAATAGCTTTAAGTCCTGCTTTGACCATCTGAACAGCTTGCATGCCTGTTACAGCTCCAAGAGCAATAACTGGTTCTTTGTCATGGAGAAGTTCCCAAAGTAGTGTTGCTCCATGCCTAGCAAGAGTATATTCAATAGAAAGCGATCCTGAAAGTCTTACAACATCTGCTGCTGTATAGGCTCTTTTGATCCCTTTCCATCGATCTGAACAAGCCCATTCTTCCGATATTTTTTCAACTAGGGAAGGCATAGGAAAAGTTTCAGGAAACCTCAATCGATAACAATGAGTTTCACCTCACCTTCTTTTTTGAGAAGTCTCACCCCTACATTATGTGGATAACGTGACAGTTCAACATCGATTCTCCAATCACCCACCTTTAAGTTTAGAATAATGACTTTATCCAGAAAGTCAGGTAGTCTTGGTTCCTCAAAAATCACTAAATTTTTGGTGGCGTCAATTTTCAATCCAATGGCTGATTGTAAAAGCAAAAAGACAGCCCCACTGGACCACGCATGGGGTGCACAGGCAACAGGATAAAGTGTTGGTCCTTCTTGGCCTCTCTTAGCTATCCCTCCAAAAAGTTCAGGTAACCGTTGAAGGTCGAAAAAAAGGGTAGCTTCAAAAAGTCCTTTAAAAAGGTTTATAGCCATCTCTTTCATTCCGTAGGACATCATTCCGGCAGCAATAAAAGCAGTATCAAAAGGCCATACCGAACCATTGTGATAGGAAATAGGATTGTAGCGTATTTCTGTAGAAGCCACAGTACGGATGCCCCAACCTGTAAAAAACTTATCGCTCATAAGAAGCTTGCCAATTAGCTCAGCTTTATCTTGTTTGGCAATCCCTGTATACAGGCAGAGGCCAGCATTTGAAGCAAGAACCTTACATTTTTCTTTTCGTCCGTCTAAGGCCAGTGCATAAGAAGAAAGTTCTTCGACCCAAAATTCCTTTTCGAATTTTTCTTTCAATATTTCAGCTTCCTTTAGTAGCCTGTCATGCAGCGAGATCTGACCTAAAACAGAAGCAAGATAAGCAATTTTTTTCTTTGCGGCAAAAACGAACCCCTGCACTTCACATAATGCAATTGGACCTACAGGAAATGAACCATCCTTCTGGAATACAGAATCAAAAGAATCTTTCCAGCCTTGATTTGTTAGCCCTCTTGAACTTCTTCTTCGATATTCCACAAAACCATCGCCATCGACATCACCATAGCGATCAATCCAGAGAAGAGCCAGTTCTATACTTGGCCAGATTTCTTCTATAAATTTTCTGTCCGCGGTCCGCTGATAATATTCAGCAGCAAGAAGAAGAAAGAGACAGGTTGCATCAATGCTTCCGTAATATTTACGAAAAGGAATCTCGCCCAGATTGGCCATTTCTCCTTCTCTTGTTTCATGCAAAATTTTTCCTGGCTCTGCATCCGCTTCAATATCAAAGTCTTTTGCTTGATTGGCCGCAAGAAATGACAAGACCCCTTTTCCAAGTTCAGGAGCCAACCAAAGGCATTCAAGGGTTGTAATAATCCCATCTCTGCCAAATGGTGTACAAAACCAAGGTACCCCAGCGTACGGAAATGGACCTTGTGGAGTTTCTGTTATTAACATCAAAAGATCCGACAGAGATCGATTAATCCACCCATTGAATTGGCTGTTAGAGGTCCATATTTTGCACCACTTTTTCTCTGATTCTTTGTAAGCCTCAATCGATTTATTGGAAGCTTCTTTATAGCTCAAAAAAGAAGGGAAAGCTCTCTTTTCATGGCTTTGAAAACATTCAACGGATAAATGAATGAGCACTTCTTTTCTTGGGATAAGTTCTAAAGATACAGCTGCTGACGTAGCACAAAGATTTATAGGTTTGGGATCGAAAAAAAGTAGGGTCTGACGCAAAATATTATCTAAGCCAAGATATTGAAAAAGAACGCTTTGCTCAGTAAGCACTGGATCCAATAAGTTTCCTCTTTTTTTTCTTTTCGTTCCTCGTACTTCAAACAGATCGACAAAATCAGCATTAAATTTAAACAAAAGTATGACTTGAACTGGAACTTCTCCATAATTACAGACACAAATTTCTTCATAAAGGCATGACTCCCAAATAAACTTCGAACGAGTAATGAGCAAGGTTTGCTGTCGTATAATCTTTCCCTCTTTTTCTATCTCCGGATTAGACAAATCAATAGTAAACATCGCATTATCTTCTCGAATCGTCGAACTGAGAAAAAGAGGATAGCTTTTTTCAATGAATAGAACACTTTCATTAAGGTGTCTTGTGCCCCGATAATAAAGTCCCTGATCTCCTAACCCCAAGGGTTGGATATCTCCTCGCCGATCAAAAACTCCAAAAGTTTCTTTGTGTTTCAAAACTCGCGTACGATCATCTGCAAAAGGAGAACACACCCTAACATAGTACGTATCACCAATCTGAATAAAATCTTTTCCATTTTTTAAACCTATAATTTTACTCTCCATAAAGCAGATTGTTATATATCGATAAGTAAGATTGTGCCATTTTTCTTGCTGTAAAATGATTTAACACATGTTTGCGACATTCCTTTCGATCAATTCGATCGATATCCATAATTTTTTTTACTCCCTCTTCCACCGAATGGATAATGTAGCCTGTTTGACCATCAATGACAATTTCTGGAACTGATCCATTTCTCCATCCAATAACAGGAGTTCCACACGCCATCGCCTCAATCATAACCAGTCCAAAAGGCTCAGGCCAATTGATAGGAAAAAGGAGCGCGTAGGCATTGCCAAAAAATACCTTCTTTTCTTCTTCTCCGATTTCTCCAATAAATTCAACAGGGGCTTTTTTAAAAAGAGGAAGAATAACTTCCAAAAAATATTGTTTGTCCACCTCGTCAACTTTTGCAGCTATTTTTAAATCCATTCCTACCCTCTTTGCTATTTCAATGGCTCTTTCGATTCCCTTTTCAGGAGAAATTCTACCAACAAAAGCCAGATAATTTCCTTTTCCAGGATAAAAGGGATAAAGATCTGTTGGAATGCCGTGGTAAACAGTACCTACCCAATGAATCCAAGGAAGAAACGAGCGCTGAGCTTTGGAAATAGAGACCACAGGAATCCGATCAAATTCTCTATAAAGAAGGGTTAAATCTGGAAGATCAAGTCTTCCATGGAGAGTGGTAAGGTGCTTGGTTTTGCTGCGTTTTGAAAAAGGAAAATGGAAAAAATCAATATGATAATGAATGATGTCAAAAGATTCAGCCATTTGAAACACTTTTTCCAACATCAAAATGTGATAAACCATGGGATCTTTTTTGTGTTTTTGAAGCCGCAAAGATTCGGGAATAACAGATACAAGCTTTCCTTTTGTTATCGAATCCCCACTAGCAAAAAGGGTTGTTTCATGTCCTAGAGTAATCAATTCCTCGGTTAAATAGTGAATAACTCGTTCGGTTCCTCCATAAAGCTTTGGAGGCACCCTTTCATACAAAGGAGAAACCTGAGCAATTCTCAAAAGAAATCCTCCTTTTTCAAATTCAGAAAAAAGTTCAAAATTTAAAAAAAGAGGCGTTTTAAAAGAAATGAGCTTTTATTAAGAACAATAAAAAAATATAAAAAATAGATTTTATTTCAAATCATAATCATTTTAGCTAGAGCTCATTCATGAACAAAGACAGTATGCTCGAAATGATTCAATTAAAAAACGTTACCCAAATTTATTGGGATCTTTCTGTAGCTGAACTCTATGAACAGGCGATAAAACGGCATGAAGCTTTGCTTTCAGCTTCAGGCTCTCTTGTCTTTCATACTGGTCAATATAAAGGAAGAACGCCTAAAGACAAATTTATCGTCAAAGATCAACAGACAACAGAACAGGTCAATTGGGGAAAGATAAATCAACCTTTTGATCCGCTTTCCTATAAACGGCTTAAGAGCAAGATACTTTCCTATCTTCAAGATAGAGAGCTTTTTATTCAACAGTGCTATGCTTGCTCCAATCCAAACCATCGCATCAATCTTTGGATATTATCCGAACGGCCTATTTATTCTCTGTTTTCACGAAATTTATTCATAGTTGAGAAAGATCCAGAAAAAAGAATGCATCTAGTCCCTGACTTTATCCTTATCCACGCTCCAGGCTTTAGGGCCGATCCAGAAACAGATAAAACACAGTCTGGCGCTTTTATTATTCTTAATTTCGCTGAAAAAATGATTCTTATTGGTGGTACCGGTTATGCTGGAGAAATTAAGAAAGCTGTTTTTACTGTATTAAATTTTTTATTACCGCAGAAAGGTGTATTTCCAATGCACTGTTCTGCCAATTTCGGAAAGGATCCTGAGGACTCAGCGATTTTTTTTGGTCTTTCAGGGACTGGCAAAACAACTCTTTCTATTGATTCTACCAGAAACTTGATTGGGGATGACGAACATGGGTGGGATGATAGCGGAGTATTTAATTTTGAAGGCGGTTGTTATGCAAAGGTCATTAGAATAAGTAAAGAAGGAGAACCAGAAATCTACCAAGCTGCCTTACGTTTTGGAACTATCCTCGAAAATGTCATTATCAACCCACAAACCAGAGAAATAGATTTTAATGATGATTCCCTCACAGAAAACAGCCGGGCCGCTTTCCCAATTGAATATATTCCAAATACTTCAGCTCAACTTGCTGGCGGGCATCCTAAAAATATCATCATGCTTTGTTGCGATGCGTTTGGGGTTCTTCCTCCGGTAGCAAAACTCAATCCAGAACAAGCGATCTATTATTTTCTTCTTGGTTATACAGCTAAAATTGCGGGAACAGAAGCAGGAATACAAGAGCCAACAGCTGTTTTCAGTCCGTGTTTTGGTTCTCCCTTCCTTCCCCTCTCCCCAAAAGCATATGCAAGAATGTTTAAAGAGAAAATTGAAAAACACAAGCCCAATATCTGGTTGTTAAATACAGGATGGACTGGAGGGCCATATGGCATTGGCAAAAGAATAGCTCTTGAAACTTCTCGTCGACTTGTTAGAGCTATTTTAAGTGGAGAACTAGCAAAGGCTGATTTTGTACAAGAGGAATACTTCCATTTTTCCATTCCCCAAAGTTGTCCGGATGTACCAACTGAAATTCTTCATCCAAGTAAATCCTGGAAAGATTTATCCCAATACGAAAAAAAATCAAGGGAACTACAAGCGCTCTTTGCACAAAATTACCATGCCCTTGCTTAATCTGTTTATTCTATTAGAGTGATATATCCTCTCCATAGTTGAGAGAAGATATGGAAGCTACTGACTACTATAAGCACGTATTTTTTAATTAACATTATATGATTTCCAAACCCCTGCATCTTTAATTGTGTCTTTTCTTGCAGGCATTTCCAAGTGCCTATACTCGACTCCACTGCCTCTTTTTCTTCTTATAGAACAGAAATGTATCATAAAGGTTACTTACCCAGTAGTCCTACATTTTTTATAAAATCTCACTATTCTCACCCTTTGAAAGAGGCTTTCTAAAAGAGCCACTGTTACCAAAGACATCGGCTCATAGCTCTTTTAAGAGAATCGTTGAACTATCGCTTAGAGCAAATTTTTCTTTTCTATCTTCTTCCTCAATGCCTCACTGCCCAAAAGGATAACTTCAATTTCTTCTGTGATTTCCTCTTGTCTAAGCCTATTAGCTTTCTTATTCAATTCTTCTACTTTCTTATCAAGCTGGTCTAATGCCGACTGCATATGTTCCATTCTTATTTTACTTTCGGCCAACAGCGAAGAGTAAAAAGCAAAAAATAACCCAACCAGAAGAAAATTATCTACAAGATCCATAAAGAACTCTCTTGGATCTATATAAAGTAAGGGTGTTGGAGGCACTTTTTTTCTAGCAGCTTTGATTTTTTCTTCAGAAACAGGTATAGGGAGCAGAATTTTTCTTGTAATTTCGTAATTGTCTGGAAGATGGAAAAATACTGTGACTGAAGTGGGAGGTTCCTCTTGAATCAAAGATTTTCGTACGAGTTCTAAAAATTCAAAAATAAAGGGAGAGACATCTTCTGCCACGCTTGGTCCTGAAACCGCTTTAATAATTTTGTGGAGACCGCTTGCACGACTTTCCAGTTTGCTTCCTACTAAAATCAACCCATACTGATCAGGCAACATAGAAGATCTCTCCATATTTTCCCAGTAGCTTGTCAGAGAAGAGTTGAAGTCTCCACAAAATCCCCTTTCCGATCCAATTAAAATATACAGAGGTCTATCTATCTTAAGTGGCCGATTAAGAAGTTCGGGAAAAGAAGGGAAAAAATCATCGGCAATATTCTGCAAGGCATCGACTGCTTGTTTTTGGCTTTCAAAATATTTGGCTATTTTCCTTTGTTCCACAAGAGCCATGTTCTTCATGGCCTTCATGATTTCGCCTATCTCTAGAAGTGCTCCACGATATTTAATTAAATCTCTACGCTTGCTCATGCCACTTTTTGTTCTGTTTGCTGAATGGTTGAACTGATAGAATGAAAAGCTTCCTCTATTTCCTTTAGCCATTTTTCTCTTGGATCGTCTAGAACCAAAGAAGTTGCTTTAAATTTCTTTAAGAGCTCTTCTTGAAAAACCCTCAAACTCTCAAAGGGAACATCATCGAACAATCCTTCGTTAAAGGCGATCAACCAACAATATTCTTGTTCGGGAGATATAGGAGAAAGTCTCTCCTGCTTAAGAAGCTCTCTTAAAATCCTGCCTTTTTTAATCTTTTTTTCTAGAGAGGCTTCAAGTTTTGTTCCAAATCGAGTAAAAACTTCAAGTTCTAAAAACTGCAAATAATCTAGTTTCATCCTCCCCGCTTCTTTTCTTAAATGAGGATGCTGTGCAGCCCCTCCTATTCTAGAAACAGATCGGGTCACATCAATGGCAGGAAGAAATCCGGAGGAAAAAAGAAACTGTTCAAAATAAATCTGCCCATCGGTTATGGATATGAGATTAGTAGGAATATAGGCAGCAAGTTCTCCCTGTTGAGTTTCTACAATTGGTAAAGCCGTCATGCTCCCTCCTCCTTTTAATGGAGAAAGATGGGTAGAACGTTCCAGAAGTCTAGAGTGCAGGTAGAAAACATCACCTGGATAAGCTTCTCTGCCAGGGGGTCTGCGTAAAAGCAAGGATAATTCTCTGTAAGTTTGGGCATGAAGGCTTAAGTCATCATAAATCACAAGGGTATCCCTTCCTTTTTCCATCCATTCTTCAGCTATAGTGCAGGCAGCAAACGGAGCAATGTATTGAAGTCCTGGAAGTGAAGTCGCTTCAGCTACAACCACCGTGGTATAATCTAAAGCAGAGCATTCTTTTAGCGTATCAATCACATGGACAACGGTTGATCTTTTTTGGCCAATAAGACAATAGACACAAAGAACGTTTTTATCCTTTTGATTGGCAATGGTATCTAAAGCAAATGTTGTTTTTCCCAGTCCATTATCTCCAATTAGCAACTCCCTTTGGCCCTTTCCAATAGGAATCATTGCATCCACAATTTTATTTCCTGTATAAAGTGGTTCATTAACAAATTCTCTATCAATGATTGCAGGAGCTTTCACTTCTAGAAGCCGTTGTTTGGAAGTTGCCGGTGGTCTTCCTCCATCTAGAGGATTACCTAACGGGTCAATCACTCTACCAAGGAGTGAATCTCCAACAGGGACACTTAGCCGACGGCCTGTCTTGTGGACAAGGGTTCCAGACATGATTTTTTCGGTTTGAATAAGCATCATGGCTCCTACCAGTTTTTCACTCAGACTATAAACAAGAGCCACACTGCCATCTTCACATTCCAGCAGATCGTCGATTGCAGCCAAAGATAATCCATCAATCCAAGCTGTCCCATCACCAATTGCCACAACCCTACCAAATTCTTCCACCTTCGGTTCGAATTTGTATTGTTCTACCCAATGCGCCACTTTTTCAATAGGGCTAAGGGAATCTCCTGAGCTTTGATTCATCTATTTTCCTTCTGGATAAAAAATTCAAGTTCATCTTCAATGCTTGCTCGAGCTATCCAACTACCTATGATAATTCTTATTCCAGCCATGATTTTTTGATCTTGGACAAATTCAAAGGAAAGCTCTTTTTTTGCAATCTGCTCTAAAAGCTCTCTAAGTTTTCTTTTCGTTACTTCTTCCACTGGATAAACACTCTTAATGCAGACTGAATGGATCTCTTCTCTTTGGATTGTCTGCCGTATCAATTCAAGGGTTTGTTCTGGTAAGGAACGGAGTCTATCCAGGCAGAGCTCAATAAGCTTCTTTTCAACTGCTTCAGAAGCTAGTTTTGATAGAAAATGAGCAACAAACTGTGCTCCGATCTGAAGAGCCCTCTTTTCAGCTTCAATTTGCATGTCCAATTTTCTCTTCTCTTCTAGCACTCTGTTCCTTTCTTTCTCAAGCTCCAACGCTTTTTGATTTTCCGCTATTAATTTAGCTCTTTGTATTCTTAATTCCTCCTGAAGCTCTTCTTTTGCTTTCTTTTTTTCCTCTTCCCATAATTTTAGTCTATTTTCATAATCGGCCTTCAGTTTTTCTGCAGCCTCTTTGGCCTTTTGAGCTTCATTCCACATGGACGCAACAACTTCCTTTCTTTGCTTGATGAAATTTAAGACTGGCTTAAACAGGAATCTCTTGAGTAGCCAGACAAAAACAAGAAAGTCAAAAATCTGAAGAATGAAAGTCGTCGTATTCCAGTTCATTCTTTAACTTAAAACGGATTACTTGGTCAGATATTCAAGCATCGGACTCCGGAAAAGAACAATTAAAACTACAACCAACACGTAAATCGCCAGAGATTCAATCATAGCAAGGCCAATGAGCAACCAGCGAGTAATTGATTTCTCAAGTTCTGGTTGTCTTGCTATGGCTTCTAATGCCTTAGCAATAGCGATCCCCATGCCAAGTCCCGGACCTACGACTCCTAATCCTATAGCCAAGACGGCCATTGCAGTGACTAAAGTTGAAAATAACCCAATATTATTCATTTTTCCTCCTTTTTGGTTCGAAGTTTAATCATTTTTCTTTTGCCAGTGCCTCCATACCACTAGCAATATAAATCAAAGCCAGAATACCAAAGATGTAGGCCTGGAGAATCGCTTCGATCAAATGTAACAACATAAAGGCCACTGGAGAAAGAAACCCTGCAAGAAGCAAAAGAATGCCAATGCCAATTTCCATGCTCGACATATTCCCATACAATCTAACAGCTAGCGTGATGGTACGGGTAATTTCACTGATTATATGAAAAGGGAAAAACCAAAAAAAAGGGACAAAATATGCCTTTAAGTATGCCCAAAGCCCTTCAGCACGTATACCATAGTATGGAACAGAAAAAAAAACAATACAGGCTAAGGCCGATGTTACAGAAAGATCTGCCGTAGGAGAATGCATTCCCGGAATAAGTCCGATAAGATTGCAAAGAAAGATGTAAATCCAAAGGGTCCCTATCAGAGGAAGCACTTCTTGAGGATTTTTGGGAATAGTATCAGTTACAGTTTTCTCAATAAAGGAAATAAGCTCTTCTATCACTACTTGGAAATATCCCGGAGACTCCAATTTAAAACGACGGATAGAAACAAATAAAATGACCACTACAACGGTCATGATACTGACTGAAGTCAGGGTAGACTCGCTTAAGAATTTTATGTTCAAAGGATCCGACTGCATCATGGCCTCTTTTTAAATTAAATCTTGTTGCGTATAAAAACATACACATTCAAAGACCCTAGAATCACTCCTAGAATAATGAACGATATTGTCCAGTGTATCGCATAACCTGGAAGCTTTTCATCAAGCCATTTTCCCAGATAAGCACCAATGATCACCGGGATTATAAATAGCACTCCAAGAGTTCCTAAAAAAGCCGTTTGCGACAAAAGAGTTGGCTTGAACTTTTGAGCTTTCTCTTTTTTTTCGACATCTTGTTGTATTTTTTCAACGAGTTTTTTTTGATCCTTTTCCATGTAGACTCTATAACCAAAAACTATTTAGGAGCTTCTTTTTGCATTTCCCACATTCTTTTGAGCATCTCCTTTTCAAGATTTTTAGCCCTTTCTCTCATCTCTTTTCTCTGTTGT
Source organism: Candidatus Methylacidiphilum fumarolicum (assembly GCF_949774925.1). Lineage (GTDB taxonomy): Bacteria > Verrucomicrobiota > Verrucomicrobiia > Methylacidiphilales > Methylacidiphilaceae > Methylacidiphilum > Methylacidiphilum fumarolicum. Next base: position 1,059,913 of record NZ_OX458932.1, on the reverse strand, counting down.
TCTTCCATTTTTAATTCCTGTTCAAGATCTATGGAGATCTTCTGCATATCCTTATCCACAAAAAAGTGAGGCGTGACTATCGAAAGGATATTCCTGCTAAAATGCAGGATACCTCCAGACAAAGCAACATAAGTAGGTAGGGGATCATCTATAGTAAAAAACCAGCAGAGACCAAGCAGTAGGGAAGTCATAAAGGTTTGATGTCTGGCCATGATCCCAAATTGGCCACTTCGATCAGAACCATGGAAAAGGGTGATGTTTTTGCATCTTAGTTCTTTAGTGGAATCAATCATAACTAGTTCGAAAGTTTGCATCAAAGATCCTACGCTATTTTTTCTTAAACTCTTCTTTTAAAGTGCCTTTCATATAGCATTGATCTTCAGAAAGATGATCATAATCCCCATTAAGAAAAGCTTCACAGTCATCAAGGGTATCAGATAGAGTAACACTGACCCCTGGAATGCCTGTGTGTTCGGCTGTCGTAAAAAAAGGTTGAGTCAAATATCGCTGAATTTTTCTCGCTCTTAGGACAATCTGTTTGTCTTCTTTGGATAACTCTTCCATGCCAAGAAGATTGATGATATCTTCTAGTTCCTTATAACGGGAAAGATATTTTCTGACTTCCGAAGCAATAGTATAATGCCTTTGGCCAAGGAACTGTTTATCCATAATGCGACTAGTCGAAACCAGAGGATCAATGGCTGGATAAAACCCTTTGGCTGCTTGAGATCTTGAAAGAATGACTACCGTATCTAGATGAGATAAGATAGCCATCACTGCTGGATCCGTCATGTCATCGGCTGGGACATAAACAGCCTGAACAGCAGTTATATTCCCACTTTTTGTTGACACGATCCTATCTTGAAGTTCAGCCACTTCAGAGAGTAAGGTTGGTTGATAACCTACCATCGCAGGCATCCTTCCCAGAAGCCCAGAAACTTCACTTCCTGCCTGAACAAAACGGAATAGATTATCCATCAAAAAAAGAATCTCCGTTTGTAGCGTATCTCTAAAATATTCTGCATAGCTTAAAGCCGTCAACCCTATCCTAAACCTGACCCCTGGAGACTCATCCATCTGACCAAAAGCCATAAGGGTTTGAGGCATCACACCAGCTTTCTGCATCTCCTTCCAGAGCTCATGGCCTTCCCGAATCCGTTCGCCTACCCCTGCAAAAACCGAAACTCCATGATGAATCAAACTCACTGCCTTCATGAATTCCATCATCAGAACAGTTTTTCCAACGCCAGCCCCTCCAAAGAGTCCAGTTTTTCCTCCTTTTACAAACGGACAGAGCAGATCGATTACTTTTATTCCAATCTCAAGAATCGATTTTGGTCCTAAGGTATTATCCAAGGGAGGAGGATAAGAGAAAATATTCCGGTAGCCATCTGGTTCGATTGGCTCCAACCCATCAAGAGGCTTTCCAAAGATATTAACCAGCCTTCCTAGATATTTTTTTGATACGGGAATCGAAACGGCACATCCCGTATCATACACATCCATTCCCCGACGTAATCCAGCTGTTGAATGTAGCGTTATCGCCCGCAGATGATGCTCATCGAGATGCTGATGTACCTCAAACACATAACTTTCGTGATCGAGATAGGTTTTTAAACAGCGGTGAAGAGGCGGTAAAATCTGGCATTCTATATCAACTACCGGACCATGTACTTCGACCACTTTGCCGATAAGTTTTTCTGAAAAAGGCCCTCCAGACTTCTTAGACTCTTGTTCTGGTTGTGAACTTTCCCTATCCCTTTGAGCCAAATCGGGCTGAGGAGTCATCATAAAAATTTAGTCAATAAATGAAACACACTGTCAAAAAATAGGGTTCGATTTAAATTATATCCATACAATAAACAATTAAACATACAAAACTATGAAAATAGAAAATAGTCTTCTTTTGACTGATCTGTACGAACTAACAATGATGCAAGGCTACTATTATCATAAAATGGAAGGAATGGCTTCCTTTGAATTTTTCGTCAGAAAACTGCCAAAAAACAGGAATTTTTTAGTATTTGCTGGTTTAGAACAATTGTTAAATTTTGTAGAATCTGCCCATTTTGAAAAAGAAGAAATTGAGTGGTTAGCCCAACAAAACTTTCGGATAGATTTTCTCAATTACCTCGAGAATTTTAGATTCAGCGGGGATATCTATGCAATGCAAGAAGGAACCATTTTTTTTCCTTTTGAACCTGTTCTAAGAGTCACCGCTCCCATTGCTCAAGCCCAATTATTAGAATCGAGGCTAATGAACATTATCCATTATCAAACACTCATAGCTTCCAAAGCGATTCGCTTTGCATTGGTTGCGCCTGAGAAAAATCTTGTAGAGTTTGGCCTACGCAGGGCTCATGGCGCGGAGGCAACCATTTTTTCTGCCCGAGCAAGTTTCATTGCAGGATTTAGCGGCACTTCTAATGTCCTAGCTGGCAAATTGTTCGAAATCCCGATACTAGGAACAATGGCGCATTCCTTTATCCAAGCGCATGATGTAGAAGAACAATCCTTTTTTGATTATGCAATTGCTAATCCTCAAAACGTCACATTACTTATTGATACTTATGATACAGAAAGAGCTGCAAAACTAGTCGTAAAGCTTGCTCCTAAATTAAAAGAAAAAGGCATTTCGATAGAAGCAGTCCGTTTGGATAGTGGGGATCTAGAGTTACTGTCAAAACGTGTCCGGTCGATTTTAGACACTGGAGGGCTCAAGGAAACGAAGATTTTTGCCAGCGGCAATCTTGATGAGTATAAACTAGAGGCTCTTGTCAAATCTGGTGCTCCAATTAATGGCTTTGGCATTGGAACTTCTTTAGATACCTCCAGTGATGCTCCCTATCTTGATTGTGTCTATAAGCTTCAGGAATATGAAGGAAAACCTAGAAGAAAGAGATCGACAGGTAAAGCCACTTGGCCTGGGACCAAGCAAGTTTTTCGATATTTTAACAAAAACGGTTCAATGCAAAAAGACCTAATCGGTCTAGCAACCGAAAGTTATCCAGCCGTTACTTTGTTACATCCTGTGATGCGCAATGGAAAAAGAATTTATCCGAAGGAATCTCTCATTGAAATCCAAAAGCGAACAAAAGATAATCTTGCCAGGCTGCCTTTCGAAATTAAAACTTTAGAGCCTGCAAAAACGACTTATCCTGTCGAATTTTCTCAGCCTCTTATCTCTTTAAGAGACCAACTAGAAAGAGAAGAACTACAGCCTGAATAAAAGGCTCGATATACCTTTCAGACCAAATACCTGAATCAAAAGGGTTGGAACAGTTTCCATAACACTGGCACTTTGTTGCGCAGTAATGTATAGCTTGAACCTGTCGCGCAAGATGGCCCGCATTCATGATGCCGCCTGAATTCCTGGAGTAACTGCCCAAAAGCTGCAGTGATGGAAAGGCGAGAGCACGCTTTTGCTTCTTGCTCGCACGGCAGGCGGACGCCGGCGCTACGGTCTTATGCGATTGCGGCTAGAGCTATTCCGTGCCGCAGCCGAAGCCAACCGGCGAACCATTGCCCTATGCCCGTGTTTCCAGACACGATTAGAGGGACGAGCTGGAAGGACAGAAACTGATGCTTGAGCTGTTCTGTGCCTGCTAGGGCTGGACGTTTGACGCCGTCGCGGGGGTAGAGTCCGGCATGCACTCTCACACAAAGGGCCTCAAGCGACTGCTCGATGCCATCATCGGTGGCGAGATTGATTAGCTGGTGATCCCCCACAAGGGCCGACTGTTGCGCTTTGGTGCAGAACTGATGTTCGCCACCTCCAAGGCAAAAAACGTGGAAGTGGTCCTTCTCAACCAAGACAAAGAGACGACCTTCGAGGAAGATTGGACCAAGGATATTCTGGAAATCATCACGGGGTTCAGCGTTCGGCTATACGGGAGTCGCTTGTGCAAGAACCAGAAGCTATTGGATGGTGTCAAAAAAGCCGTGGAGGAATTCCAGGCAGGATCGTCGTCCACACAATCGCGCTGGACTCAAACAATATTCAGGCCACCTACTTTGCCAAGGCTGCGAGGACTACGCGGTTCGCCTACTTCTAGGCGCTTATCGAGTGGCAGAGACTATATACGGGGTGGGAAGCCGAGAACCTGCCTGCCCAAGCGCTCGCAGCCCTCCTTCTATCGTCAGCTCAACGCCATGAAACACGAGGAATTCCCCTGTATGCTTGAAGTCACCAAAAACGCACCACAGATGGCGATTAGGCAGTTGGGAGCCGCCTGCAAGAACTTCTGGGAAGTACGCGCATAATACCTGAAGTACCGCAAGATAGGCGTACCTGACTGTTTTTCCCCAAACCAATGCCCAGTTTTCCCTCGATTGGTGCCGCATCCGCATACCCAAACTGAGTTATCTACGGAGGCTGGAGCCGTTGCCTTTCATAGACAAGATCCTGTCCGCTACCGTCTTTCAGGTAACGGACCGGTGGTTTGTCAGCATCACCGCAGATACGGACGCTATTGTCCGGCGTCCCTACGAAAATCAAGGCGTGATTGGGGTGGATTTGGAGGTATCGGCCCTGGCAACGCTCTCTAGATGAGAAAAGGTCACCGGTTCCAAGCCACCCAAGGTCTTACTCAAGCGATTGCAGCGACTGTTTTAGAGTCTCTCAAGCAAGCACCAAGCTGTCAAGAGAAAGCTTGAGTAGGCGGGCAATGCTCTGGTTTACAAAAGCACACGGTTGCCGGTATCAGAGAATGCGAAAAAAAGCAAAAGCCAAGCTATCCAGGTTCCACGCCCGCATCGCCAATATCCGGCAGGATGGTTGGCACTAGTTCATGTCCAACCTTACCCGACGGTTTCATTCCATTGTTATCAAAGACTTGAATGGGTGCAGGAAGCTGGAAAGCCATCCCCTGGCCAGATCCATTGTTGAGAGGAGTATTTCTAAATTCCGGAGACAACTAGAATATAAAGCGGAATGGCGTGGTAGTGTAGAGAGGTAGCTGATCGCTGGTTTTCGCCCAGCAATACCAGCTCTGCTCGCGGGAGGGTTTGGGAAAAAATATCGCTGGCTGTTTACCAGTGGACCTGCCCGGACTGTGGAACACTCCAGGGCCGGGACGTGAAGACGTCCAGGAATCTCTTGGCGTATGGCTCGGCAGTACTAGGCTGCTCTACGGCGAGTTTCGCCGAATATGAAACCTGTGGAGAGGAAGGCTCTGGCCGTCGTCGCAAGACGGTAGTAAAACCGGTCTCGATGAAGCAGGAAGTCAGCTTTGTTTTGACTGAGGCGCAGAGATGAGTAAGTCTGACGGAACGGTTGCAATCTCCCTTTCTATAATATAAGATTTGTTACTTAGAATATGAAAAACTCATTTATTAGAGAAAAACTTATACCACCTGGAGGAGTGGACAAAGTTTTACTCCATTCTTGTTGTGCTCCTTGCTCAGCCGAAATAATGGATGCAATTATTGCCTCTGGGATTCATTTAACGGTGTTTTTTTATAACCCCAACATTCACCCACACGTAGAATACGAAATCCGTAAAAATGAAAACATACGGTTTGCAAAGAAAAGAGGAATTGAGTTTGTTGATGCAGATTACGATAAGGATCGATGGTTTGAAAGAGTAAAAGGCCTTGAATGGGAACCTGAAAGAGGAAAGCGATGCACAGTCTGCTTCGACATAAGAATGGAACGCACGGCACTCTATGCCTATGAACATGGATTTAAGGTTTTTAGCTCTAGCCTTGGGATTTCCAGATGGAAAGATTTCGATCAAGTGACTTCGGCTGGCAAAAGAGCGGCATCTCGCTATGGTTTGGAATATTGGAGCTATAACTGGAGAAAAAAAGGGGGATCAGAACGGATGATTTTAATTTCAAAAGAAGAAAATTTTTATCAACAACTCTATTGTGGATGTATCTATTCTCTCAGAGATACCAATCAGTGGCGATTGTCCAAAGGCAAACCAAAAATCACTTTCGGGAAAACCTTTTATGGCTTTGATTCAGAAGATTCTAATTCTTCTACTAGTATCCATCCACCTTCCTAAAATCTGTTTCCATGAAAGACCATGAGGAGAAACCTTTTCTTGAGCATTTAGAAGATCTAAGATGGGTCATCATCAAATCCCTAATGGCCTTGGTGGGAGGAGCGATTGTTTGCTTTGTTGAAACAAAACCCTTGATGGCTATTCTATTGAGACCCCTTAAAGCCGCTGGAGAGGATCCTCAAAAAGTTTTAAGAGTCTTAGGAGTAGTAGATCCATTAAGCGTCCAGCTCCAAATTAGTTTACTTGGTGGATTAGTATTGAGTCTACCCTTTATTCTTTATTTTATCGCCGAATTCATCATCCCTGGACTTACTCCTTCAGAATTAAAACTGCTTTTCCCCATTTTCAGTGCTGGTGCCCTTCTCTTTGTCGGAGGCATTCTCTTTTCTTACTTTATACTCCTACCCCAAACTCTGCGCTTTTTTTCCACCTACAATCAATGGATGGGAATACAAACCGATTGGACGCTTCAAAACTACGCAAATTTTGTTGTGCAAATGTTAGTGTCTTTTGGACTTGCTTTTGAACTACCTCTGATTATTGTCCTATTGGGACTTCTCGGTATATTAAATACTTCGACATTAATCCATTATAGAAGGCATGCAATCGTAGTGATTGTCATCGCTGCTGCCTGCATTACTCCTAGCTCAGATCCTTTAAGCCTTCTCTTTCTTTCTGTCCCCATGTATCTGCTTTACGAAGCTTCCCTTTTGGTTGTCAAAAGCATAGAATCAAAAAGGGGAATTTCCAAAAATCGGACGATAGAAAATAGAAAAGAAGAGCTGTTTTCTTAGTTCCTTATCCCAAATATTCAAGAGCATTATTTTTATTCCGTAGAATCACCGATCCTCCAGGGTTCAAAAGAATGGCTTCTACTCTCTTCTTGTCATCAAACTCCAAAATCAACTGCTCCTCATTTTCTAAAACTTTTTGGAGACATTGTCCTGACTGAATTTCACCAGTAATAGCTCCTCTAATCTTTATTTGTAACGAAGAACCATCACTAAAATCAATGGTCAAAAGGCCTTCTTTAAGCTCCGTTTTGGCTACTTTCCTGCCCGCAATAAGTTGAGAGAGCTTTTTATTTAGTCCCATATGAATTAATAACTTGATTCATTCTTTCTAGAAAGCAAGAAAAGAAGAAAGCCATCGGTTCATTTAGCCTTCCCTTCTGCCATATATTTTTTATATGCTTCTATCCAATTAGTAGCAATTTCCCTTTGAGCTTCCTTTAAATCAACCACTCCAGCACAAACTAATTGGTGCAACTTATATTCCAGCTTGTCTTTAAGATAAGCGTTCCAGGGAAAGGTCCTATAAGATTGAGGCCATAGATTTTTTATTGAATTGGAACCACCAAGTCCCAAAGGAATCAAATGATCTATCTCATAATGATGCTTATCCGGATGAATAATGCCATATCTTAAATATACCTTTCTTTTGAGGGCATAGGGAACATCCCTGACAAGCTTTGCATAACCAGGAACACAAATGTCCTCCTTTGTAACATCAAAAGTATCGCCCGGTGTCAACTTGGGATCGGGTAACAGAGGATCCTCAAAAGCAAAAAGAGAAACAGATAGGCTAAAAAAATAAAGGCATAAGCAGAGGTAAGCACCTTGGAAAAGTCTTTTATTCATAAAACTCCTCGCGAGATACCCCTTCCCTTTAGGGAGGGGAGGGTTAGCGTCCAATGTGAGTATCCATAACCATCGTTACGATGGAGTAGTCGGTAAAAGCGATGCGGTACGCCTTGCACGACGCCATCCGCCGTTTGCACCTTAAAGCTACCGCTAGCGCGGATTGCAATGCGGCCGACGTAAGTCCCCGCCTTCTTTCCCATCGGCACGACGACCCGCGCGATTTCTCCAGTCTGGAAACCGAAAGATACCTTACGCCGCATGAGATAGCCTCTGGAAAACCCATGCTGATTGAGCCAAGTCCGTTGATAACTGCCACGTCCTGACGCCTTGATTTTCAAAAACGTCCGGTTCCATCCTTCAGCAGACTCGAGCCCACCCACACAAACAGCATCCAAGCAGTAAGCCTTCGGAATGGAGAGCCTACTGCGATTCCACTTTGTCCTCCCGCTCGTTCCAGCATTAACTGAAAGACCCGTCTCTTTCACGCGATGGAAGAGAGCCCAGCGGGTGCTGTTAACCACCACAGCATCCCACAAAGTCGCCCTTGCCTTCGCCAGGATCCGATCCAGCCGCTCCGGCTGCCCAGAAAGGAATTTCTCCACTGGCTGATTGCCCTTAGCTTGGTTACACTCCTGGCAAGCAAGAGTTAGGTTACTTACCCGGTCGCTGCCCTCAAGGCTCTTTGGATGAATATAGTCGATCTCAAGCGGCACGTTCCTGGCTCCACAATACACACCTTCACGCCCCCACTTCTCCAGTAGGTATTCTCGAAGCTCATATCCAGCCAGCGTCCCTTGCTGATACTCTACACCGCTAATTTCAGGATTCTGCATTGCCAGGGTATCGAACCGCACCAGCTCGACGCTAAGGCCTGTGATCGGAGCCAATCTCCCTAGCCGGTTGACCCAGGACATTGTGGTATCGACTCGGAGCCTTGAGCTAGGCGCAATCCACCCTTCCGGCCTAGCACGGTTATTGAATCTGGGCGGTTGATACTGTAAGTTAGCGCTGCTCCTGTGGCGGCGAAAAGCTCGGCGTTGCGTAAGAGAGGCCCGGATCGCCTCTCCTCGATACTCTAGTTCCACCATCCAGAAAACATGCTGCCTGATTCCATCCTCACGAAGGAGCGCCAAGCCCGTCGTTCTACTACCCGGGTCTAGTTTAAGCTGGACCGGTTGCGTATTGCCGCTGGTCCTGAACTTGAGCCGGATCGTGAATGGATACACCCGGTGCACGCCGGCTCTCCCTAGACTCAAGAGCCTCTTTGCCCTAACGGGCAAGCAAGGCATCAAAGGCCGCTTTCGCTTATCTAATACGAACACATGGGAGCTTACGCTCCCTTTCCCGGTTATTTCCGGTGACGGAGCCTGGTTGGCGTTCCTGGCTCGCTCCCCTCGAGAATGTGCACGACCGGCTGCCCACCTACGCGGGAGAAGAGAACCTTTGGCGCTTTGCCTTTTGCCAGCATGATCCCCTTCTTCCAGTGTACGGGACTGAGGAAGCATCCCGGAGTGGGTCTGCTGCCACCTAGCGCTCACGTAGTTACTTCTTTGCATTGTCATCTGCTCCATAACTTACCCTGGTCAACCCGGCTTGCAGTTGTCTACAAGCCCATCCCATTTATGGGATGGATAGTTGACAAGATCTTTCTCCTTCTGTAATCCCCTTCGGTAGCAATGTTAGGTAAGTGAGATCTGCCGGAACCACCCTGTAAGTTTCAGGTTTGAATCCTAAATTTAGTTTACAGATGGCATATTGGATGAGTCCTTCTACCCTATCCAGCAGCCTAATGAAGAAGTATTCCTTACTAAACCAGCGAATGACTCGGTCCTTCCAAAAAAGCTCGCAGGATCTAGTCCAATAACAAAATATAAGTGATCTCCCCTTCTGGCTAGAATCTGTGGGAACATAAAATGGAGTAATACCACCCCTCTTCCTACACGGGAAAATAGGATAATTTTCCACATTCACATTAAAAACTAAAGATCCTAAGAGCATTCTTATCTTTCTTGAATTGTCATATTTAGATCTATTAGTCACCTTTAGTAAATGCTCTCTCTAAGCTACCAAATCTAATTTCCTATCCAGACTAGTCTGTTCCGCCACCAAAAAAGCTGTATCTAGAAGTTTTCCTTCCAGCATCTTTGATATCTCCTCAGAAGCAACAGCTCTCAGTCATGCCGCGTATATCAATCCAATAAAATGGCCTTCTTGGCCTGGCCCAGGACACCACCAAATATCAAGCATTTTGAAATAATTCAATCATTTTCTTAAGATATACCGAAACAAGAAATACTCTCACCTGAGTAGGTTCTACTTGCAAAAGTTTACAGAGGGCTTTTCGATAAAGCAGAAGTTGACAGTGGTATTTTTTTGCAAGCTCATGCAGACCCTCAAGAGAAATAACAAAATCAGTCTTAAAATCATAAATTTCACAGTTGATTCCTTTACCTGACTCTATTTTCATATGAACTCTATCAAATGAGCCTTTTATCCAAAGACCCTCGACTTCGAGGCAAAAGTTTCTTTCTATCCAAATCTCTGTATCCTGGCTCGGAGTAAATATTTTTTGAATCTCTGGAGCCTGCAAACACTCCAAAACATCTTGAAATGGATTTCTTTCTGTCTCTTCCCCTTTATATTCTAAGGCTAACTTTTGTAAAGATTGTACAAACGGATCGGTTAGTCTCTCTAGGCGTGCGAACAACTCGTGAATTTTTCGGCCATACTCTTTATTCTTTTCTCTTTCCAAATTAAAAAGGAAAGAAAGATCTTTATTTTGAGTTTGCTCTACAAGTGATGAAGGAGAAATAAAATTGTCTCTTTTAATTGGTCTTGGCAAAAAGAGAAGATCCTGGCTTGAACAACCGATGGAGTCTTTCTGGATTTGATTTCCTTTTTTTCCATGGGGAATCCAATTTCTCTTACCCGTTTCAAAAATGGTAAGCAAAGGGAAATCATCAAAAAAATATTTTTCTTCTTCCTCTTTGCTATCCAATCCTTCTATGAGAAAATCTTGCCAATAAATTAAACTTTTTTTAGAAGATTTTTTCCATTCCTCTTCTTTCATTTCTCCAACAATATACAATCCTTGCCTAGCCCGAGTCATAGCGACGTATAGGAGGGAGATTTTTTCTAATGCTTCTTCTCCTATCAGCTTTTTATATACAGCCTTTAAGCTTGGAATCTTTTCGATAACTTCTCTTTTGGGAAGGAAAAAAATTCTCCTTTCCTTTTCTGGCGACTGATACATAATGGGTTGGTCTCTAGGCTGATTCATCGCTGTTCTATATGAACCTTTGAGTTCAGTAACAAAGACAACATCAAATTCAAGTCCTTTGGCGCTATGGACTGTTCTTATTTGAATGGAAGAGGGATCTTCACAAATAGGTATGGAATAGTTTTTCAAATAGTCTAAAAACAAATCACAATCCCTGCTTCCGGTTTTATCGAAAGACTGGCAAATTCGAAAAATCATTGCCATTCTCTCTTTATGAAAGTCATCCAATTGTATTTTTTTTTCTAAAACAGCAAATAGCCAAGAAGCCACCTCCAAAAATCCCCCCATAAAAAGTTTTTCCCAAATATTTTTCCTCCACGATTCTTCTCTAAAAATGTCTCCCACAGGAGTAGCCTGTAACCAGCCTAAGGCCAAAGAATCGCTTGGATGAGCAATGGATTGAACCAAAGCAGAAAAAAATTTTGCTAATCTGTTATCTTTTCCTGGATATATCTTTCCTTCTAAGGAGACCTTAAGGTTAGAGCTTGAAGATAGATAGTGAAAAATATCTGCTGCTTCCTTATTGGTTTGGACAAGTATGGCGCAACTCAACTTTTTTTCTTGTGGTTTGATTTCATCAATCAATAGCCTTTTTATTGCTTCGAACCGAAGCATAGAGCTGTTATTGACTACTTGCTCTTCTTGTTTTTCCTCAATTTCATCATTGGAAGTATTTTCTAGGCTAAAGTCCTTTCCTTTCGACGGTTCTATGACACACAAAAAACAGCCATAACCCTCAAGCTTCCTCTCAACACAATCTTGAATTGACCACCTTTTTTTCCAGATTTCCGCACATTCTGGGAACAGCTTTCCAATCACTTCAAAGTTTCCAAAAAGCCTATTGACCATATCCAGAATAGCCCATGCGGATCTTCTTGAACCACTCAACTCCTGCTTCTCCATATGAAAAAGAGAAACGATCGAATCAAGTAGCTCCCCACAGGCCCCTCTCCAACCATAAATGGATTGTTTGGGGTCACCTACACAGAAAAAAGATCGAGATCCATCCTCGTTTTGTAAGAGTTCATCAACAAAATGTTTGATCACCTTCCATTGTAACAGGCTTGTATCCTGAAATTCATCGATCAAAAAATGGTCCCATTTTTTGGCCAGATTAAAAAATGATGAGGTAGGTAGATCTAATCCAAAGGCTTCTAATATAACCCTTGGCATATCCTCAAAAGAAAGTACTCCTTCTGTCTTTATCTTCTTGCGATAATGAATATCATAGAGCTGCAGCAGTTGAGCAATGCCTCGAGTTCGATCATGAGATTTTTTAAGAAAAAAAGTAAGGGTTAGCTCAGCAAGCTTCCCCAATGAGAGAGCTAAGGGAGGGCTGAGGTTATATTTTTTGCGCTCTAAAATCAACTGGAAGCATTGACGGGTATTAGGGTCGTAAGCCTTTAAAAGATTTTGGTACAGTTTAGGAAAAGAAAGGATATTTTTTTTCTGCTCATCCCAAAGCTTCGTAGGAATTCCCTCGTTTGTTAATAAATTCTCGATATGAGCGACTAAAGAAAGAAATTCCTGATTTAGCGTTATGTCTTTGATATCATCGAAGAGATTTGGGGCTCCCCAGTATTCCACCTGTGGAAGATCTTGAAAAAAAGGATAATATTTTTCCACTAACGTCCAATATTTAGAAAATACGTTTTTAAAATCTTCTCCTACAAATATTTGTTGGAATGCTTCTACAATAGAATTATCTAATGTTTTTGAATTTAGTACGTTCCAAAGAATTTCTTCTCGAAGTTTTAATTGTCGGAAATCATCCAATAAAGAGAAGTTAGAAAAGGCGCCTCTTTTCTCTGGTGGAATATGATTAAGGAGCTTATAGAAAAAGGAATCAATGGTTTCAAAATGAAGATAAGGTAAATGATCAAGTAATGTTTTTAAGGTAAGAACTGTTTTTAAATCTTGAGAAGAAGCCAGCTTTTCTTCACAGGTTTCAAAAAGAATACTCTGAGCTAGATTCGAGAATAGCCGATCAACTATTTCTTGCGCTGCTTTTCTTGTAAAAGTGATAATAACGACTGTAGTGGGAGCAATGCCTCTAGACAAGAGGTCAATGGCTCGCTTCACAAGCTTATGGGTTTTACCCACTCCAGCTGAAGCAATCACAATCAAATGCCCTAGTTTTTCCATTTTTAAAAGTCTGTTTTAGTCGAGCCAGCAAAAGAAGAAGCAGCAAAAACTTCTTCCGGATTCTTCTCAAACCAGAAATCCCATGGAGCATACTGCCAGACAACTGCTTTTGGGTTGGGAGGCCAGAATTTATTCTCTTTTATTGCTCGAATGATTCGACGGATAGCCACAATGCTTTCTTCTAAAAAATTAGAATTATCCTCTTCCCAAACCTTTAATCGGCTGTTTTCTTTTACTCTAGACAGAAAATAAAAAGCAGCACCGATATTTTTTCCTAATCCCATTGATTGGACGCCATAATAATAAATAGGCAGTTGGAAATTTACCCAACGCCATCGTTTTCCTCCTGAAAAAAAATAGGCCTCCGCGGGAGGTTGCTCTTCTTTTCCTTCTCTTGAGATACATAGATGACTGTTAAAAGGATTCTTCTTTATGCCCGTGCTAAGAGTCTTGTAATCAATGATCATCACTTTATCGTCCCCTAGATAATCTATACGATCGATCCGCCCTCGAATGGTGAGTCCTTCAATCTGAAGTTCAAATTCCTTCTCTACATCAATAATCTCTGCTCCTTGATTCCTCCAATCAGCTTGAAAGAATGAGAAGGCCTTTAACCGTTCAGCTAATGCCTTTTGTTGAAGTTGAAAGCCAATAGTACGTTTTTTCCCGAATCGCTCAGTGAACTCTGCTTCCAGTTGTGATTCTAGAAATGAATAAATTTGATCTGGATCATTCCATCCTCTTGCCTCAGTATTCTTCCCGAAATCCCCCAAAACTTTATGTATTAGACTTCCAAAAACAGATTCGTTCATTTCTCCTTTGGGGAGCGTGACTGGTTGCCAATGCATTTTATGCTTTAAATAAAAATAAAAGGGACAGTTTAAATAATCATTTAAGGCACTGACAGAAAGACTTTCTGGAGAAAAGGGCTCCTCAAAGGGAATTTGTAACTGAAAACAACCTTTTGTTTTAGGCTTGGGACCTGTTTTAGAAGGAAGAGTCGTAAAAAGCAAAGCCGTTCGAGCAGCCAGTTCCTTTTTGTCAACTTTGAAAAGAAGTCTTGAAGGCAACAAATTTTCTCCTTCATGACTTGTTTTTGATAAAAAAATATCTATTCTGCCCCTTTTGCTGAGCCGTTCCACAAGACTGTGAAGTATCACCATGTCTCTAGAAAGACGACTTTCTATGGTTGTCAGCCCCAATTGCTTTCTGACCTTTTCGGTCAAAATACAATTAGACTCCAAAGCCTTTGGAATATCCCCTTCTTGAAATCCAGCTAAAATTAAATAAGAGGCATCGTCATAGAGCAATTCTAACCATCCTTTAAGTTCTAATTTCTCGCCTTCTTCGGTTAAAAACAGCCTTGCTTCCTTCATTGCCTCTAGAAACAAGGATAAAAAAGCCTCACAGCTAGAAAAAATATTAAAAGGGGCCAAACGATTAAACTGATTAAGAGACCCTACAAGAAAAGCACTAAATTTTTCCAATTGTTCTTCTAAAAGCGAAGAGAAATTTTCTAGGGCTTCAGAGAAAAAACCTAAAAGAGCTTTGGGCCAATGTTTCGATTTTAGTTTGACAAGAAAGTCATTCAAAAGCAAAAAGGCTTCTTTGAACGAATCCTCAGAAGGATTCCTTTCGATAAAATCACTTAGAGTGGATGGAATATAGGCATTGACAAAAGCATCGAGATTTCCCAAAAACGCATCGGCTTGATCCTGTTGTTTCATTTGAAGCCATGCATAAAACAACGGATTGCGGACAAACTTTGTTATGGTTGCTAGAGAGGGCTCTTTGAGTATTTCTTTCAAAAGGAAAAAAAAATCGAAAAAAGGGCTATCGACATAAGAAAGTCCAGAAAAATTAAAAAATGGAATGCATTTTTGCTTCAGTTGGAAAGTAAGCAGCTCAGTCAAATGATTTCTACATATTCCAACTGTTGTAGCTTCATTGCTGTTCACATTAGCAACAAGCTCAATGATTTCCTCAACCATTGCCGTTTCATCCGCATACAAATGAATAAATTGCTCTGGTAGAGCTAACACTGTCTCTTGCCAAAGGCTTTCCAGTGGCCTGCCTTTGGCATCAAAATAGTGAGAATATTTTTCTGTTACGG
Source organism: Candidatus Methylacidiphilum fumarolicum (assembly GCF_949774925.1). Taxonomy (GTDB): domain Bacteria; phylum Verrucomicrobiota; class Verrucomicrobiia; order Methylacidiphilales; family Methylacidiphilaceae; genus Methylacidiphilum; species Methylacidiphilum fumarolicum. The sequence goes on along the minus strand of NZ_OX458932.1, from coordinate 1,044,721 downwards.
GAAGCAGAACATCAACCGTTGATGGTTCTTTCAACTTTTCAAGAAACTGCAATGCCAAAGGATGAGGATCAAGACAGCCCGCAATGACTACTTTTTCAATCTTTGGAGGAAGTTTTGGATTTTTTAATAACTCCTGTTTGCGCCAAAAGGGATCGATAAAACCTAATCGATCCATTGTTTCGAAATATATCGATTCAAGCACTCCAATCTCTTCGAAAAAATTATCTTCCACAAAAGCCGCTAGATCTTTCAAAACCAAAGACTTCTCTGCTAGTTCTTCTTGTGTTCTGCTAAGAATTGTTGCAAAAGAAAAAAGACTTTCGAAATCCCTATTTTCTTTTAACCATTGCCCACAGCTCCCTCTTTCGATAGATTCAACCAATGCATTGATCCAAAAAATTTTCTTTTGTAAAGGAGTAGGTTCGACTTTATGATCAAGCTGATAATCCGGATGAATCTCAAAAAGACTCATGGGGGTGATAATAATGGGAGGAAGAAAACTGTCACCAAGACGCATCTTAAGGGCCCGATGAAGCATTTTTCCAGATAGCGTAGTAGGAACGATCACAAGACTGTCTGAAAGGTCGAAAAATCCAAAAGAATTTTTACTACTTTGAGAAGTAATCCATTCAGCAACAAGAAGAGGGAAAGGATCCTGCCAACCAAGGAAATGGCATTCAAAATCCATTTTTTCATTTTAACTATTTGCTGTTGCGATTACCAGTGAAAAGATCTCTAGGAAAAATCAAACAAAGTAATAGACTTAAAACTTGATTTTTTAATGCTTCCGCCTCATTTTTAGACTACCTATCTTTTTTTAAAATAGAAACTGCGGGTGTAGCTCAGTTGGCAGAGCGCAACCTTGCCAAGGTTGACGTCGCGGGTTCAAATCCCGTCACCCGCTCATTTTTCAATGCAATCTCTCCAATCCTAACCCTAGATGTCTATTCCAACAACTCTCAAAGCTATTTGCCAGCTTATGAGAATAACACTAAATCACTAGATAGAGTCTAAGAAAAATTACTCAATAAAGCCTCTCTATCGATGATTCAACATTCTGCTTTACTTTTTGGAAATGATATAAAGTAAGGCCGTATCCAAAATCATCCAGAGAAGAGATAAGATAAGAACAATTTCCACAGCAATAAAGAAATTCGTCGCAATAAACTCCCTAGCAGAATTATAAGATTGTTCGACTCTATCCAACTTTACTTTTACTGCTGAAGCAATATCATCGATATCAAATTCCTTTTCTACATATTTATAAATCGTTCGAAGATGCCAATCGGATGCTATCTGGTTTACATTAGCAAAAACCGAATAGATTGATTCAACAATTGAAAGCTTGTCCTGCACAAAATTCATGCCTTCTTCAGAAAATTTCTGATATCTTTGAGGCATCATCCAAAATTTATACCAAGGAGGCAGATGAGCTAGAATAGATTGAACTTTGTCCAGTTCTCTATCCAATAAAAAATTATAAGAAAGTAAATTCCAATAAAGAGCATACACCAGCCGTATAATGTTCAAGATTACTTGAGATTCGTAAGAAGAAATGACAGCTCCGAACCGTTTAATCAAAATCAGTTCATTTTCATAATAGCCAAAATTGATTAGCTTTTCATTATCCATAACAAATTGGGATAAGCTATCGTAATTGGCTTCACCAGATACTATGCCATAAAGCCTCTTGTAATGCTCTTCTAGAAATTTTTCTGCGTCTTTTACACTCCCTGGCTCTAAAGAAAACACAGGAAATAGATCTAATTCCTCCAGCCGATAGACATACTGATAACTGGCAAATACCTTAGCTTGTTCAATCAAACTGTTGACAAAAGTTTTAACCCAAGACAATATACCCATTGAACCAACACGAATCGATTTTACTTCCGTTGCAAAGTATGTGAGAAAACCCATTTCTGCTTCCAGTGGAAAAGAGACTTCGATGAGACCAACGCCAAACTTATAGATTTGGGTAACCACTTGAGCTTTTGCCGTCATTTTGTCTTTAAAGGCAATAAGTTGAGTGGTTCTTGCTGAAATTTCTTTAACTATTCTATTAGCTTCCTCTCCTCCAAACTCAAGTTCCAAGCCTAAATCAAAAGGAATAAGAATGGAAACCTCTGATTTCATAATTGGAATTAACAAAAGGAATTCTAAAAATATACTCCAGAGTAAAGAAAAATGGAAAAGCCAATTGTAGTTACAAATCTACGGGTAATTTGCCTTTCCAGCACAAGACAGTAACAGAAAAAAGTTCCAGGGCAAAAGGCAAATAACCGAGATATCCTAAAATAGGCATTTCAAATATTGGGAAAAACCCCAAAAAGGGAATATGATAGACCCATCTGGGATCTGAATTCCAATTCCATGTTTCCCAACATAATCCACAAATTAAGACGCCAATAGCCAAAGAAATAACTGCTTTCCATTCACCTTCACTTAAATCGCTAAAAAGAATCGATCTTTTTTTAAACTTCGCATTGAGTGGTTCTGTTAAAAAGAAGAGAAAAATCCAGCATAAAGGATAAAATATATGAGGAAAACATAAAAGAAGCAGAAGAAAGCATAACCCCAAAACAAAAATTAATTCTTTGGAAGGGACGGAAATAGCAGGCCCTTTTTTTAAATTTTCAATCCATTTCCAATGCCTAACCCATTCAGAAGTGGTCAAAACAGCGGGTATAACGGTAGAAAAATTCAAAGAGGCAAACAAAAAATAACTAATAGGTCCAAACTTGTGGGAGCCTACATACTCCCAATTTTGCATTCTGAGATTTACCCCTTCGAATAGCCACCAGAAAGGAATAGACAACAAAAAGAAAAAAAGATAAGAAAATCCAGCCCTTGTCAGAGGAGATGCTCCTCTTTTCATGACTAGCATGCCATCGATCGTTAAAATGTATCCAACCCACAAAAAGAAAAAGAAATAATGAGTTCGAGCTCCTTCAAGGATCCCATTCATAATCCAGGAAAAAGCCAAGAGAATAATTCCAATATAAAAATGGATCGCAGCCACAGATTTAGCGCACTCCACTTTCATCTTTAAAAACAGGCATTAAAAAGTCACAAAACCAATCAATGAATCGCTATTAGTTTACACACTACCGGTTCATTGTAGCCATCTTAAATCTTATTTGCTGGGCAAGACGAGGATCCATGCCTTCTAATTTTAACAAATCCTTATCCCTCTGGCTATAATCATGGAGATGATTTTCAAGAAAAACGAGATTGATTAACGGTCGAATATCACCAGGGAGGGATTTCTCAGCTTTCCGCCACGCTTCAATTGCTTCAGGATAAAGGTGGAGTTCTTGATACAGACACCCCAAGTTAAACCATCCAATGCCAAAATCTGGATCTAGATTTACAGCTTTTTTGTAAGCATCCATCGCAACCAATCTTTCTCCTGCTCTCTGACTGAGGACACCAAAATTAAACCATCCATCTCGATCTTTTGGATTTAACTCTATGACGCGCATAAAACAAGCTCGAGCAAACTTTTCTTGCTCCATTTTCAACAGCACTAGACCAAGGTTATACCACACGGCCCCATTCGTAGGCTCCAAAAGACTCAGTTCCGTATAGGCTTCAGAGGCCTGCTCCCATTTGGAAAGTTCTCTATAAGAATCAGCCATCCCTACCCATGCTCGTATAGACTGTGGATTTAATCTTGCTGCTTTGGTAAAGGCACTGATAGCTTGTTCCCAATGATGCATTTTTTGATAGATTTCACCCATTAAAATCCAGGCGCTTACATGTCTGGGCCGATTTTCCACATAACTTTTCAGCTCTTCTACCGCTTTTTCGTATTGACCAATTTTATACAAACAGATCCCTAAGGGATAAGCAATTTCCTTTGAAAGGGCCCCTTCTTCACGAGCCTGAAGCAATGCATCAATAGCGGGATTCCACTCCTTCCTCCCAATTAATATTTGGGCAAATAAAACAGGATAATGATAATCAGAGGAATTCATGGCAATAGCTTTTCTGGCAGCAAAATCTGCCTTATCCCATAAAGATAACCTTAAATAATTTGCTGAGGCAGCAGCCCAGGCAACATCTAATTTTGGGTAGAGTTGAATCAAAATATCAGCGCTCTTTTCGATTTCATTTTTTTGAGTTCCCTGCCATAAATTTCTCCACTGGGTAGAAGAGGAGAGTAAGGAATTCTGCTCTCCTTTTTTCCTAATCGCTTCTAAGTTCTCTTGCCAAAAAGCAAACTCAACAAGCCGATCTGCTTTATCTAAGATTTCCAAAGGTCCATCAAGCACTCTTACCCTAACTAAGCTATTTTGAATGTCGATCCAATCAACAATTCCAATAGTTTGTCCTTTTTCATTAATGATGGGGCTACCAAGCAACACGCTAGCGGTCGGACCTGTAAAAAAAAGATGCTCGTTATCTTTTTCTGGCATTTCTTTTGGAACATATTTTGCAATCCTTCTAGGTTCCTCAGGGGTAGGAACAGGAATGTAAAATTCATTTCCTCCATTCGCAGGCCAACTTTCTCTCGAAACAATTCTTAGTGCCGAAAGGGATTTGCCTTCGACTTGAAGCAAGAGAAAATTTTTTTCTGGGTCCTTCACAATCCATCCAATATATTGCACAGGTCGAAAGTCCCATCTCTTTACCTCTTTAATCTTCCTTTCCCCATTAAAAACATCAGATAAGGTCAGCACTTTACCATCCGCGGATAGAACTATGCCTCTGATCCAATGGGTCATTCCATTTGAATCGGATAGAAAGAAATCAACAATTCTTGATGTCCAAAAATCGGAATCAAAAGATGATTCTTCTTCTGACTTAAGGGTTGAAAAAGATAAAAAGCTCAGAACGAGATAAAAAGAAAAAAAATAGGACCAATCATAAATACGAAAACAGGATAGTTTCACAACACACTATGAGGAGATGAAAATTTATACCCATATAAACAAAGCCAATCTAAAAATAAAGAAAAACTTATTATTAAAATTAAAAGAATAAATCGAACTGTTTTTGGTTTTCCGAACTGTTTTTGGTTTTCCGAACTGTTTTTGGTTTTCCATCCAACTAGAAATTGTGCAAATACCTCCTTATAGGAGAAGAAGATGGCGTTTAATACTTCTCTGGTGCTGCTCACCTACCAAAACAGTCTTATCCAATCCTCACATATCGGACAAAAGAAAAGCATCAAGAATCTTCTCATTTACTGCAAAAATCTTACAAAAGTGCTTAGAGCAAGCTACTATCCCTTTCGATGTGAATCCAATAAAGGCCCAACAGCATGAACAATCTTTTCAAGGGCAGGTCGTAAAGCATTGATATAATCTTCATTAAAGTCTCGATACCCATCATAAAGCCAAACGTGAGCTCTTTGAACGTTCCCAAAGGATCCTAGGTGAATCGCTTTGGATTCTTTTGAAGGATAATAGTCAGCAAAAAGTCGAACGACGATATCAGTAGCAGCATTTGTACCTATAAAAGAGTATCGCCAGCGGCCTAAATCAACCCTTAGAATTGGTATGCCTTCCTTAGCTTGACTAAGTTTATCGATCCTTTTTACCTCCAAAGAAGGATAAGCTTTTTTAAAGGCATTAATCGTTTCTTGATAAAGAATATCCCTCTGTGAAAGATAATCATACCTCGATAAAACAAACTCCGGCGGCCTATTAAACCATGCTTCATGAATAACTAAAATATATACGGCTTTGTCGTTTGCGTTCGTTGAGGATTTTCCTATGCTCTTGGAGAAAACATCAAAGAGAAAAACAAAAAAGAATAACAGCAAAAAACTGGTTTGAGCCTTTACTCGCACCTATTAAATTAGCCACTTTTTTTTAGAAAAACAACCTCAATGGAGGATTCTTCCTCCAGAGATAGATCTCTTTAATTGCTAAAAAAGCAATAGGTGTGGTTAGCCATAAAGGACAAATTGGATTGGGAATGCTGGGCAAGAGACTCGCTTATTCTTCAACTAGCGCTCGGATGACTATTTCTACTCTGCGATTTTTTGCCTGTTCTTCAATCGATCCTCTTGGATTAACAATGGGATGACTTTTCCCATACCCAGTAGAATGAAAATTATACATTCCTGCTGGCAAATGAGCTTCTAGCCATTGTTGGACAGCAAACGCTCTTTGTTCGCTTAACTGTAAATTATACATATTATCACCGAATGTGTCCGTATGACCGCCGATTTCCACATCGGCCCGATGGTATTTTTTCAAGATTTCTAGCACTTGGAAAAGAAGTGGTTCTGCATCAGCTTTTATGTTAGCCGAATCGAAATCAAAGAGGATATCGCTTGGCAAACGCAAAACTACTGGTTGTGGAATCCTTGGATCAAAATTAGCAGCTGCTTTGAACTGTGTTTGAATGTCATCCACCCCTGGTATTCCTTCTCCTCCGCTTGTCCCTGTTGGATGCGTCCCCGCTTGACCAGCTGCACTAGCTCCTGGAATTGGATCGTGTCCAAGACCTGAAGGTAGAATATTATTTGTATTTGGTACCCCCGAGGAGGAAGGTCCGATTATTAGATGAGAGATCATGGATTGAAGCTGGGATTTAGCATCCTCTTCATAGGGGCTTATGGCCGTGGGAGGTGTCGGAGATAATACAGCGACTTCAGGAGCTCCCCCAGGAACAACCGATGGCATTGGGATCCTAATCGGATTGGCTTGTGTGATGTCTTGAACTAGAGGATTAATAGCCTTGATCTGTTTCGGAGCTTCCAAAGCAGGAATAGGAGTAACCGATGGGCTTTTAGTTTCGGCTCTAGCTTGAAAAATGGAAGCCGGTAACTCAGCTCTTTTTAGATCTATCCTCCTATTAAATTTCTTCGCTGCATAAGGCAAAGAGAAATTTTTAATCCGCAAAGGACCAACTGTTAAAATTAGACCTAAATGCACGATTAGAGAAAGAATAACAGCTAAGGTAACCGTTTTCCTATCTAAGATTAGGGAAATGGAATGGAATGGTTCTGTTTTCATTAGGCGTCCGGTTTGAACTTCGGGTATTTTTCTTTTAGTTTTTTTTCCCAAAAAGCGGCCTGATCATTATCTCCAGCCTTAGAAAAAGAAAAAGCAGCTTTTTGCATGGCTTTGGGGGTAATAGTATCGTCTTGATAAATCAAACTCAAAGTCGTGTAGGCTTTTGCTGCTTCCCGATAATTTTTTTGAGCCAAATAGTTATCTCCGATAAGCATCCTGGCTTTGGCATTATTCTCTCCTTCAGGTTCCTTTAACAATACCTCTTCTAAGTTTTTCTGTGCATCGGCAAACTGCCCTAGAGCAATTTGTGTCTCAGCTAAGCCTAAAAGGACAGGCGAATTGGAAGCGTTTTGAGGATCTGCCTTCTGAAATTCAAGATAATAAGTATTAGCCTCTTTCCAATTCATTAGCTTGCGTTCTGTTTCAGCCAGCTGCCAAAGGCTTGAAATATAGTACTTTTCTTTAGATTGAGCAGTTTGAATGACTTTTTTAAAATAGAAAACGGCTAAATCGAGTTTCCCCTTTTGTAAAAGTCGAGAAGCTATCCAATAGTAAAGTTCTGTTGGAATCGATTCAGCTCCTTTTTTATAATTGTCTTCGTAAGATTGGACATAGGAGCAGACTTTTTCAACATCATCTTGGTGATAAGCAATCCAGGCAAGCATCAATGTAGCTGCCAAGTAGAGTTTTTCAGGTTCGGCTTCTCTAGCTAAAGAAAAATACTCTTTTGCCGCTTCATACTCTTTATTATCATATTTTGATTGTCCAACAATCCACGCTGCAACCCCACGATAAGAAGAATGTGGATATTCGCTCAAAACTTTCTGCATAGTCTCCGCTGCCAAGCTATTTTCTTTTAGATCGTATGCTAAAATACCAATTTGCTCAAGGCAACTTTGCCTTTCTGGATCAGTTCTTTTAACGGATCCAAGAGCTTCCTGCCAGTATTTCAATGCTTCTTTCTTTTCCCCACCTTTCTCGAGGACACTCGCAAGATGCATCTTCACATGAACGATTTCCCTCGATTTGGGGTATTCGGTTAAGAACTTTTTAAAAAGCTCGGCTGCTTCACTCCACTTTTCAAGACCATACATAGCATTAGCTCGCCCAAGCAGAATAGCCTCTTTGGGGACTAAGCTCGAATGAGCGGATTCCAATTTTTCCCATATCGGAAGAGCCAAAGTAAATTTTCCGGTTCTGTTAAAGTCTTCTGCTTCCAAATAAAGTAGAGGATAGGTATAGGGAGAGGAGGGATATTGTGAGAAAAATTGCTGGGCATTTTTTTCCAACGAACCTTGCTCCAGATAATAATTAGCTACTATTTTTCTGTATACAGCCAAATCAACCAACGAGGATTTTGGATAATTGGCAAGAAATAAATCAATAACCGAAAGAGCTTTCGAATAGTCTTTAATCTCTATATAGGCAGTTGATAAATCTAAGAGAATATTTTCTTTCTGGTTTTCTATAAATCCATCCTTATGTTTTTCATAAAATTGAATCGCTTCCTTATATCTGTTTTGAGATAGGTAAAATTCAAAAAGACCGCTGTTAGCTATTCTATTCCATTCCGTATAGGGAGGCCCTCCTGAAGCTTGTGTTAAATAATGTTCGGCTTCTTTTGCCTGTCCAGATTTCCAAGCTGCCCAACCACATCGTGTCAAAGCTTTTGATTTTGTTTGAGGATCTTTACTTTCATGTAAAACAATGGACCAAAATTCTAAAGCATGCCCCCAATCGAAAATAGATTCATAATACGTTGCCAATACCGCAGCAGCATCAACCCTTAGATCTGCGGATTTCTCAACCAATTCTCTGAGTCTGCACACTCCTTTTTCTTCTTCACCTATTCGAAGTTGACATAATGCAAGAAGAAAACTAGCAGCATTGGCCGTCTGAGGATCGGCTTTTTCCAGAGCTATTTTGAGCGCTCCAGCCGCTTGGGCAAAATTACCTAATTCTGATAATAACTTGCCTTCCCAAAAATAGGCTGTGGGTGCAAAAGCACTCGATGGATCGCTTTGAACAAGCAGTTGATAAATTTTAATTGCATCCTCTTTTCTTCCGATCAGCCGATAGCAATCAGCCATTGAATAAAGTGCTTCAGTTTTTTTCCCTGGAGATAATAACGGCAGTATTCTATAAAATATTTTTATTGCCTCTTCATACTCACCTTGCCTATAAAGGGCTATCGCTCTATCTAAATCAACATCTGCCGTAGGAATGATTTCCACACCCTGAGCCTGTTTCTCAGTCCGAGCTAAAAGCTTTGCATTCGACATCCAAAAAAGAAAGAGGATAACAAAGAAATACAAGCTGATAAGAAGCGGTTTGTTCCAAGATCTTTTACTACATTTCATTCCTTTACATCTTCGGAACTTTTATAAAATTTTAACCATCTTTCTTTCATTGTGAAGAAGTCATATCGGGTCGGTTTGTCGCAAAAGCAATATTCCAGGCATTAACTGCTCGACAAACATCTAATACTTTTATCACTTCTTTGTAACTTGTTTCTTCATCCGCACGAATAATTATTGCCTGATCAGGATATTGCTGAATCACTCCTCTGATAATTTCTTCTAGTTCTTTGGCTGAGACAACCCTATGATTTAAATTGACTTGCCCATCTTTGGTAATATTGATGATTACTTCACCTGGTAACCTCTTGGGTAACTCCCCATTTTTCGCTTTGGGTATTTTCACTTCTAGATCAGCTTCATATCGGGCTAAATTCCAAGTCAAAAGGAAGAAGGAAAGCAAAAACAAAATTACATCAATCATGGGTGCAAGCTGTAAGCCGATCTGTTCAACCCCTACTCTTTTTCTGAAATTCATACGTTAAACTTTTCCTCCACCTTCCTTATGCTTCCTTATTTTCTTCACTCGATTCATCCACATCATAAGATCCAGAAGCAAAAGCTTTGACTTCTGGTGCAGGCTTGTCCTGGATTTTCTTGTTCAAAAGGTAAACTTCTTGAACCCAAATGACTGACCGCTCTTCAAACACAGAGATTAGATATTGAACCCTTCCCCTAAAAAAAGAATAGAAAAACATGGCCGAAATGCCAACAATCAGTCCAATAGCAGTAGAGACAAGAGCTTGAGATACGCCTCCAGCAAGCAAGAGTGTCCGCATTGGCGAAGGTTCGGCAGCGATCGAGCCAAAAGATCTTAATATCCCAACGACCGTTCCAAAAAGACCTAACATTGGAGCAATCACTCCCGCATCAAGTAAATAAAGTATTCTTTGGTTGAGTAGAGAGGAAAATCCGCTTCCAAAAGCTTCAGCTACGGAAGTCACTGATTCTAGATCTGCATCTTTATGCTTAGATAAAAAATTCAATACTTCTTTTAACAGACGGGCACAGCCTTCAGATCGGTTTTTTATTACTTCTGCAACTAAAAAAAGATCCTGTTTCTTAAGGGCATTTTCTATCCGTCTGTCAAGATCTTTTGTCCAAACAGCTGATAGGCGTAGAGAAGCAAAATAGTAGAAAATTAAGGCAACAACCAAAAAAGAAATAAAAAAAAGAGGCAGTATAACCCACCCCCCCGATTTTAGGAGATCCAATACAGTAATGGGTTTCGACGCTCCCTCTTCCGCCAAGACACCTAAAAAGGGAAAAACAAAATCCAACAGATAGGTAATTTTCATAGATAACAACTATTTATACTCGCATAGGCTTTTAGATAATTAAAAAGAAATTACAAAGAAAAGTCATGAATTCTTTCATTTTTAGTTTATCAAATAAGATTCCTTTGGCAATCTTGATTGAATATTGAAAAAAGCTAGTTTTTTTTATATTGGCTTTTAAATAAATTGAAAATCAACGTGAAGTACAAATCTCTATTACTTATTGGTGCTCCAGGTTCTGGAAAAGGAACCCAAGGAAAAATCTTAGGAACGATTCCTGGGTTCTTTCATTTTTCATCTGGAGAGCTTTTTCGATCCGTGGATTCAAACAGTGTTATCGGCAAAACGTTCTTGGAATATTCTTCAAAAGGATTACTTGTCCCAGATGATATTACTATCCAGCTTTTTAACTCTTATATTGATCAAATGATATCGGAAGGCAGATTTCGACCGAAAGTGGACTATTTGGTATTAGATGGCCTGCCAAGAAATGTTCGTCAATGGCATATTCTGTCCGAAAAAGTAGAAATTCTTTTTGTCTATCACCTGTACTGCTCGGATCGTAGTATCCTTGTTTCTAGACTTAAAGGTCGAGCTGTTCAGGATCATCGAGTGGACGATACAGAAGAAGTCATCAGAAAACGTTTCGAGATCTATGAAAGAGAAACAAAACCCCTCCTGAATCTTTTTTCTGCGACTCAACTCAAAGAAATCGACTGTTCTGCTCTACCCTACCAGGTTTTACGTCGGATCCTAGAACCCTTACCCTGACTTAATTGGGTATCTTTTTAGCTGGATTGATGGCTGGATGGGAGGCAAGCCGGCCTTTAAATTGTCTTTTACAAAACCAGACCATCCCTATCAAATCGACGGTAGCTTGAATGGCTCTTTTCCATGAAATTACTTTGCTTTTGCCTGCTCTTCTTGGACGATGGTTTACGGGACATTCACCTACCCTATATCCCATTGCTTGAGCAAGAGCCGGGATAAACCTATGCATGCCATTCCATCCTGGAAGTCTTTTGGCTAATTCAGACCTCATAACTTTCAGCGAACAGCCTGTATCACGCGTGTTATCACCTAAAAGAGAGGACCGAATTTTGTTGGCTATTTTGGAAGAGATTTTTCTAAACCAACTATCTTTTCTGTGGATCCTTAAACCGGTTATTAAATCTAATCCCTCCTCATTCAGCTTATAATACAATTTTTCCAGATCCCTTGGATCGTTTTGAAGGTCCGCATCCATAAAAGCTACATATCGACCGGCAGCTTGACTGATTCCAAAATACATAGCCGCACTCTGACCACTTCTTTCTGTTAAATCTAGCCAAATTACAGGAAATCTGGGTGTTGCCGCTGGACGCTCATAGCAATCCGTACTAGCATCGTTCACCATGATAATTTCGACATGAAGACCCAAAGCTGGAAGGCATTGGTCAAGCTCGGTGAGCAAAGCTGGAATATTTTCCGCTTCATTATGAAATGGAATAATTACCGATAGATCTACCGGTTCCGATCTCTCATTGGATGTCGTCATCATTTTCTATGGCCGCTCTTGGATCTTGTCCATGATATCCATGGCTACAATTTTGCTTTCTAATATTAAAAGTACAAGCTGTTTTAAACGGAGTCTTTAGACTTTTCTATTACTTTTTCATAATATATTTTCAGTTTAATAAGTAGCCTTTCAAGCATCCTACCCCTAAGATCTGGAGAAATATTTCCAGAAATAAGTATTTTATTTGTCTCATAGGTGTGTCGAAGGGCCCATAACCAAAAATGTAAGTCTATGTTTTGAGCTAGTTGCAAATTCTGCCCAAAAGCCCATTGATTCACAAGCTCCCCAGATTTTTTTTTGGGATATAAAAAATAGCCCTCTTCTTTTAAAATAAGCTTCAAATATTTTCCTTTGCTTTGAACATCAAGCCAACCGATCTTCAATAAAACCAATCCAAGACACGCCCAGAAAATCCTTTGTGCTAAAGCAAGGAGTATTCCCATTTCTGAACCTCCCTCTTGCATCAAAATTTGCAATTCCACAAGAGCCAAATCGAATTTTGCGGAAATCACAAGATCACAAAGTCTCCAGATAACTGTTTCTCTTTTTCCACAAAGCAAATTGGAAATCTCTTCAGGTTGAATCTTTCCCTTTGCTCCAAGGAAAAGAGATAACTTTTCAATTTCCATATCAAGTAACGAACGCTGAGCTCCAGATTCCATTAATAGTTGCTGGCCTAAACTTTGATCTGCTTCGATTCCTCTTTCTTCCAACTTCTCCATCACTTCCAATAAAGAGGAAGGATCTAAAGGATCCAGCTTATCAGTTAGTTCGACATGAAATTGAGCCTTTAGCTCTTGAAAAAGCTTCTTTCTTTTGTCGATCGACTCAGCAAGAACGACCACAATGAGTTCATCAAGGAGGTTTTCTTGTAGTAAGTTAAAAAATTGACGAATATCCTCCTCTATTCTTTTATCTGCCAAACCATTGGCGGATAAAAAACTAGCCCCTTTCCAAAAAATAAGTTTCGTTGTAGCAAACAAAGAAGGAGTTGCTATTTCCTCACGCAATCGCTCAAGCAGGGCTAATATTTCACTCTGGCTCTCTCCTTCTTCTGCAATATGAATAATCTCTAGATTAGGATCTTTAGCTCTAAAGGATTCAATGAGAGCCCTTGCCTTTTTTTGGGCTTCATAGAAATCCTCGCCACCAAAAATAAAAACTCGACTTTTAGCGTCTGCTTTACTTTTCATAAATCAATAGATACATTTAAAAAAAATGGAACATCTTTGGGCTCCTTGGAGAAAAGCTTATTTTGAACGAGACTCTTCGGCAATTGATCATCTTTTTGAAATCATCGCTCAGAGTAGCGATGACGAAAAGAATTTTGTTTTAACAAGAGGAAAAACAACCTTTTCACTGCTCAATCGTTATCCATACAATACTGCCCATTGTATGGTCGTTCCTTATAGAATAATTAAAAGTATCACGGAATTGACTGACACAGAAATGCTAGAATGCTTTCATACTTTAAATAGACTTTGTAAAAGTATTCAGAAGCTTTTTTCTCCTCATGGTTTTAATGTGGGCTTAAATGTTGGTGCAGCTGCTGGGGCAGGTATCGAAAGTCATCTTCATTGGCATCTTGTCCCGCGCTGGAAAAATGACACGAATTTCATTACCACCATCGGTAATACCCGTGTCCATCCAGACGATCTTCCTACCGTATACAGACTCCTTAGGGAAGATCTTTCCAAAGATTTCATCGCTCAAGAAGAAATTAAATAGCCCTATGAGTCCCTATTCTCTTTTTTTTCCTTCTCCATTTTGGTCTTACTTATCAAAAGGAACAAAAAGATCTTTACAAAACCAAAAGATTGGATAGAGTTGAAGCTTTTCCCATGAATGTTTTGAAATTAAGATTTGGACTACCAAAAGGAAGCTTGGAAGAGGCGACAATCGATCTGTTTGCAAAAGCTGGTTATGTTGTCGCTCGGAACAGTCGTGATTATCGGCCTGCTATAGATGACGAGGAGCTAGAAGTCAGACTGGTTAGACCCCAAGAAATTGCCCGATATGTAGAACAAGGTTTTTTGGATTGCGGCATTACAGGCAGAGATTGGATATTAGAAAACCATGCAGACGTCCATGTTATTTGTGAACTCAGATATAACAAAACAACATCTGCACCGGTAAAATGGGTTCTTGCTGTCCACGAAAACTCTCCTATTCAAAAGCCTACAGATCTCCAAGGTAAGTGGATAGCCACGGAAGCTGTTAATATGGTCAAGCAATACTTAAAAAGAATTGGGGTTGAAGCTCATGTAGAATTTTCATGGGGAGCCACAGAAGTAAAAGTGCCTGAATTGGTCGATGCCATTGTCGACATAACGGAAACAGGCTCTTCCCTTAGAGCAAACCATCTACGGATAGTGGATACGATATTAGAAAGCTATCCTCAATTCATCTGTTCTCATGCAGTATGGGAAAACAAAGAAAAAAGAAAAAAACTTACTTCAATGGCTCTTCTCTTGCAATCTGCTCTAAATGCGCGGAATAAAGTTGGTCTAAAGATGAACGTACCCAAAGAAAATTTAAATGCGATATTAAAAATTTTACCAGCTCTCCGAAATCCCACTGTATCTCCCTTGGCCGATTGTCAATGGGTAGCAGTGGAAACGATTCTGGATGAAAGCTCAGTAAGGGAACTTGCCCCACGACTAAAAGAAATGGGAGCAGAGGGAATAATAGAATATTCGTTAAACAAAATCATTTACTAAAAATTTGTTGGACATGGGATCACTTAAAAAACGCCGCAAGGCAAAAATGAATAAACATAAGCGCCGAAAACGAAGGCGAGCCAATAGACATAAAAAGAGGCTTCGATACAAAGCTTAAATTGGCTTTTCCATTCCTAAGAGAATGGTGTCCGGTATTTGCTAGCAAATAGTCGGACTCAACTGGCAAATAGCAGTGGAATGATTCCAATTCGTTGGGATCGAATGCTGCAAAAGGAGTGGAGCCATTCTAGCTAGTCTTCTCAAGAGATGCCTTGTAGAAAAAAGGTACAAAAACTGATCTAGCGTATCATAAGTCTCTTTGTGCAAGCTAGCTCATAAAAGGGTGTAGACCTCGTGCCAGACTAAAAAATTCTGGACAGCAGCCGATTCATGTTCTTATAATTTAGCATCATGAGTTGTTTTTATAGAGCTTACAGAAGACGATTAAAAAAAATATACGGTTGCTATTACCTTTCTTTTTCCCAGTTATCCATTTTTTCTTTTTTATCCCTTCTCTTTTTAATTATTACAATCATTGCCCCTCCTAACCAACTTTTGGCAAGGAGCAGATCGCATCATTCATATAAAGGAGGGATTAGAGATCTTAGTTACGAGCAAGTCAACTCTCTTGTCCAGGCCAGTGGAGTCCTCCTCTACGATGCTACCTCTCACAAAGTACTTTTTGCAAGAAATGAGGATGTTCCCTATGCCCCTGCTAGTACCACCAAGCTTATGACTGCTTTGGTCGCTTACGATAAAACAGCATTCAAAGGTAGCGTACGTATCAAAAGAGAAGACACACTAGTGCAACCATCTCATGTTCCTCTTATTGCAGGAGAAATTGTTCCAGTCAATCAACTGATAGAAGAACTTCTAATCGGTTCTTGTAATGATGCCGCTTTGGCCCTAGCTAGATATTGTAGTGGCTCCGTTGAGAAATTTGTTGAAGAGATGAATCAAAAAGCGGCCTCTTTAGGCTGTCGGAATACCCATTTTGTTAATCCTCATGGGCTATTTGAACCTGGACAGTATACAACAGCTCAAGATCTCATGCGAATCTTTCAAGCGGCCATAAAGAATCCGATTATTAACCAAATCTGCCAAACCAGAAAAATTCATTTTCAAAATGGAGGCATCTCCAGAGTTATGTATAACCATAACCGATTACTGGGCAGTTATATGGGCATGGGACCAGCAAAGACAGGATGGACTAGAATTTCCTTACATACTTATGCAGCTTCCTGTGAAAGAAACGGCCATACTCTTTATCTGACCTTACTGCATAGCCCCGATAAATGGTATGACGCTCGAATCCTATTCGATTATGGATTTTCTCAAACTAAGCCACAATATACACTCGAGGAGAAATTCTAACGCTTTGAAAGAAGCAATGACCCTGATTTTTTTTAGCTGTCTTTCATTATGAATGACATATGGCAGACTATCCTTTTAGGGATTATCGAGGGGATTAGTGAATTTCTTCCTATATCAAGTACTGGCCATCTCCTTATTGCAGAGCATTGGATGGGAGAAAAATCTGAAACTTTCAACATTTTTATCCAGCTTGGAGCTGTCTTGGCCGTTTGTCTTATTTATAAAGAACGGGTTTCTAGTTTTTTTTTCTTGTGGAAGAATAAAGAAAAAATTCCCTACTTTTTGAAACTTGGTTTAGCTTTCTTCATTACTGCGTTGCTTGGATTATGGGTAAAAAAAATGGGATGGGAGCTTCCTAAAGATCTTGGACCAGTAATCATCGCCATTTTTGGTGGAGCATTTTGGATCTACTTTGTCGAAAAAGTGTCTTGTCGCAATCAATCTTTTGTGGAAGATATAAGCTGGTTAACTGCCATAGCTGTTGGGGTAAGTCAGGTTGTGGCAGGGGTTCTACCTGGATTTTCAAGATCAGCTGCTACTATTCTTATGGCTGTACTCTTCGGAGTGTCACGACCTGCCGCTACTGAATTTGCTTTTCTGCTAGGCATTCCAACTATGTTTGCCGCAAGCCTTTTTTCTTGGGTAGAACAGACTAATTTTTTAAAAGTACCTCCTACTGACCCTCCTCTCACCCTTTTTCTGGGATTTTTCGTTTCAGCCATCGTTGCTTTCATTGCTGTCAAATGGCTCCTTTCTTTTATTCAAACACACACATTTATTCCCTTTGTCTGGTATCGAGTTGGACTTGGGCTTATCCTCTTGATGATCTTTGCAATTGAATGGAAATCCCATTAACCACTCTTTATCTCAAAAGAGGTCCCATCCAACAGAGCCAAGCTCTTACTCCCTCTGCAGTCAAGACAGAAATAACTGCGCGCTCTTCAAGGACCTATTTGACCGCAAAGAGTAAATAATAGTTATGGATATTGCCATGCCAATCTAGTTATAAATAGGCATGGCGAACTTTTATTCGCAGACGAGGTTTGGTGCGCTGATCGGTCGAAGCGTAAACAGACGGTAGCAAAAGGCGATGGGAAAGGGTGTTAGCCCCTAAGCGGACTCCGACAAACAGGTAGTATTACCCCCCATGAGGACTATCTTCGGATGATTGGCCAAAAGGTGACGAGATCACCCCGTAAGCTCCTACACAAGAGTCTCCAGCGCAGATCAAAAGGAGGATCAGCGGAAAGCTCTGGTAAGGTTTTCTCTGGCTGAAGGCAAGACGGTGACCGAACGGCTGGAGGATTGAAAGCAGCGGACTAAACTACCAGAGAAAGAATTTTCTCACGTCTGATAGAGCTGGGGGGAACGGGCCGATGTCTTCGATGGTCGTGGTGACTCACAAGGACCGGCTGGTCCGATTCGGTTTCGAATGGCCCCTAGAAGTTTTACCCCTCTCTTAGGACCAAACTCACCCCCATGAACGGGCGAATCCCTCTCTCTGCAGGAAGAGATGCTTAAGGATTTCCTTTCGATCCTCCACTGCTTTCCCAAGCCCTCTTTTTGGTTTGCGTCAATACAAAAGAAAAGATTAAAGGCCATGGGGAAAACCAATAAAGCCGGATAAGATACTGAGGCGAACGATATTGAGCGGAGAGTCAACAACTCAACCGGAAGAAGCCCCAGATGCCAAAGGATCACTGCCTTCGTTACGCAGCCGAGAAGGATCGTTTTCTTGTCTCTTTCTCTGGCTTGAACTGCTTCGCTGAAAGCTTAGGCAAACGCGGGAAACGGGACAAGCTGGTGACAGAAGGTCGGACTTTTGAAGAGAAGGAAAGACAGTACATCTTTCTCATGAGTCATGAAGGTGGCAAAAGGGTTGTCATTCCTTTATCAGTTAACTTAAAGCTTCAGGACATGATTTGCCCTGTTTAAAAAAAAAGAGGCGGGAATTCCTTACGCAGCGCAACGACAAATTCCGAAGCGATTATATGGAGAAGCAGTCGGAATAGAGGGTGGACTTTCTGAAGTTTTCATAGATGGCCACGAAAAGAAATATTTTCTAAGCTCTCTAATATCATAAAAAGGAAGGAAAGAAACGGTACCACCTCCAAGCAATTAGTAAGAATACAGGGAAGGCAACTAAACCAAGACGCATCCGCAAGCACAGCCTGGGGGATAAAAAGTGACTACCTCTTTTGCGCAAGGGGTAGACAAAAATAGAGCGGCCAATAAACATAAGCCTAAGCCCTCTTCTTACATTACAAAGACCTTCAGTAATTGTTTCTTAGGGTTGGGAACGCTTCAAGTAAAGAGCATTCTAGGCGCATCCTACAAATGCGCAGCTGTTTGCTTCAAGAGCGAATCGATTTTCTGGAGTCGGCGGAAGGTTTCCGTCGAGAGAAGGCCAACCCAGCCTATAGCTCTATGGCTTTGATGCGAAGCGGGTATGTCCATCCAAAGAATTGCAGGGGAGATAGGTTTGTATGCCTGCTTGGTGGGTATGCGAGCTATGCGGATGGGGTTGGCGCATATAACCTCAAAGAAAGGATCGAAGATCGGGAGATTTCTCTATGGACTCAGCAGAACCTGCTGCTTGCGATGCATTTGGAAAGGAGTATCTGTAACAGCAGGCTACCGCCCGATTGCCATCCCGATGAAGGAGATTATTTCAGGGCAAACGACTCCAGACACCGGCCAACCGCAGCGGATGGACGCGAAGCGGGAGCGATTGCCATCGCGGCTAGTGAGAGTACCGGAGGATCTTCCGCCACTGGTCCATCAACACCACACCAATCCATCGGAGAATAAAATGGTCTTGGCAATTTCGGATCATCCCGACACAAAACCTAGGCGAAAAGAACGAACTCAGGGCCTGGGGTTAGCATGTCCCGAATATGTTTTAGTAAAAGGAAACTATCAGTAAATTCATATTCCAAGGTCTTGCAATGGAGTTTTCGAACAGGGTTTTTTAAACAAAAAGCTCTTTTTTTTAGTGCCCTCTTCTTATCAACCCACTCCTTTTTTATGAAAAAGAAAAGGAGTCTATTACGAGATTCTAAAGGGAACATTATTCCCTCAAAAGAGATGGTCTTAAAAGTGGATCGAATGCTTAAAAACCTTGATGGCCTTGCTAGCCCTTCTTCTATACTTCAGGGTTGTCCAGAGGCCCCCGGAATAGTTCTAGAAAAATCGATCGTCACACCGCTGGACAAAGAAAGTAAAAATTACAAAAAAATCGTTAAAGAATATGAAAAAATAAGGCCTCAATTCTTAGCAGCCCTTGCTTCTCATCCAGTAGGCAAATCACTTAGTCTCCTTGCCGTTGGTAAGGAGGGTCTAGAACTCATGAAAAAAGGGAAAGTTCCCAAAAAAAACTTAGGAACCATCCTTGATGAAGATGGTATTCGGCGTAATGCCATAGCTTTTTATAAGGTTAAAAGGCTGCGTCAAAGCAGCATGGAAACTATCAAAGACAGTTATAATTGTCATCATGTCATTCAGAAAAGTGTCCTGTCCAAAAATCATCCTTCTCCAAATGATCCAGCCAATCTTGTACTTGTTCAAACTTTTAAAAGCAACAACAACCAAATGAATCCGCACCATTTCTGGCATGCCATTTTTCTTCATCCACAAATAAATGGGAACACCCAAACACCACAACCATATTATGCAGTACGACCTCTCTTTCCTATTTATCCTCCCATTCAAAAACCGATCCATTCGGTCGAACAGTTGCGTAAAGAATTAAAAATTCTTGATCCACAAGCAAGTCTCCCACTTTCTTGGGAAAATAAAATTGTCGCCTTCTCTCGTCTTATCGGAGAACAGCCATACCAGATTGATCAAAAATATAGAAAAGCTATAAAGCTTTTCCAAAAAATACATTCCAAAGAAAACAAGGAACAATCGAAAAATATTTATGTAAGAAATCAGGCTGCGAAAGAAGCAAGTTGTTTTGCAAAAGACTGGCTACCTGCGGGCGCCATTATCAATGGAATCAAGCTTCCTTCGACCCATAAACCAAAATTTATATTGCCAATCATTAACAGTGAAAATAAAATGAATTGGGCAGTGGCATCGTCAAAATTTTATACAAAGGACAATGAACTAAAAAACCAAGCGTTATATCGCTAATCAAAGGCAATGTTATGAAATACCTCGAATATTTAGAAATGGTCAACAAAGAAGAAACCGATGCAGGCTTTGAGCCCTTTAGAGGGAGACCAGAAGAAAAAATTTTGGCTTATAGAGATCAGGTTAAGGAAAAATATGGTATAGAAATTCCAGAAGATTATCTTGATTTTTTAAAAGTTGCAGACGGTTTTGCCCATAATGGGGTTGTCTTTTTTTCCACAGACCATGAAAGAGATGAATTTCAAGTGATTCCAGGATTAATATCTGAAAATCTAGCTATTGGTACCTTCGAGCAAAACAAGGATTATCTCATATTAGGCTATTCCAATCTTTTCTGGTATGCCTATCATTTCCCTACGAACAAATATCTGGCTTTGGATGAGGAGGATCTTCAGGAAGTAGTCGAATTTAAGGATTTCGATGATATGATGACAAGCGTTTTAAAATATGAAGCTTTAGAAATGACTGACGAAGAAGACGAAGAAGGCGAAGAAGACGAATCCGAAGAAAGTCTGTACACTGAAGAAATTCTCATTGAAGAGTGGGAAGAAGAGGAAGAAGAAATAGATGAGAAAGCAGAAGCAGACAAAGAAAAATTAAAAGAAGAAGATTCCTCAAAAGAACAAGAAAAGCAAAACAAACAAGAAAAGAAAAATGGCAATGGGAAACAGCATGGTTAAGTTTAAAAGAAATCCGTTAAGATTTTGAATTAAGAATACATCTCGTATAAAAACTTGCCTTTGAACAGAATCAATGGTTTTTCAACTATCAAGAGAGTATAAGCTAATGCGTGTTATTTGTTGTTTTAATATTATAATGCTTTTATTTCACTAGTCTTTCAGTTTCGAACCTGACCATTTCCATAAATAAGATACTTATAAGAAGTAAGCTCTTTCAGCCCCATGGGACCACGAGCGTGGATTTTGTCCGTACTGATACCTATTTCGGCTCCAAATCCAAATTCAAATCCATCGGTAAAACGTGTGGAAGCATTCCAGTAAACGGCAGCGGAATCGATTTTGTGTAAAAAAGCCTCTGCTGCAGCAGGGTCTTCCGTTACAATCGCATCGGAATGATTAGACCCATATTGATGGATGTGATTGATGGCTTCGTCAAGATTGCTAACAATCTTTATTGATAAAATAAGATCTAGATACTCTGTGGACCAATCCTCTTCCGTAGCGGTACTTATTCGATCTCCCATTATGTGAAGACATTTTTCATCACCACGAATTTCCACTCCCCTATTTTGCAGTTCACTGACAATCAAGGGAAGAAAATCCGAAGCAATTTTTTCATCCACCAAAAGCGTTTCCATAGCATTACAGACAGCCGGCCTTTGACATTTAGCGTTCAAGACAATGTCCAAGGCTTTTTCAAAGGAAGCTTCGCTGTGGATATAAACATGACAAATCCCCTGATAATGCTTAATGACCGGTACTTTTGCATTGTTCATTACCGTTTCAATCAATCCTTTTCCTCCTCTTGGTATTAGCAGATCGATGAAATCTCTTTGTGCGCAGAGAATGGGGATAGACTGCCGATCGGTTGTGGGAATAAGAATGACAGCGTCTTCTGCAATATTCGTTTTCCTAAGTCCTTCGCGTATAGCAGTAACAAGCTCCTTATTTGTGTTAAAAGCTTCCGTACCTCCTCTAAGAATAGCTACATTGCCTGATTTCAAACATAAGGCTGCAGAATCAACAGTGACATTAGGTCTTGATTCATAAATGATTCCAATGACTCCAATTGGAACTCTCACTTTTTTAATCAATATTCCATTAGGTCTTTTCCATTGCTCGATAGTTTCTCCAATTGGGCAAGGAAGCAAGACTATGTCTTCCAAGGATTTTAGAAGGGCTGTAAACCTTTTTTCCCCAAGAAAAAGTCTATCTATGATCGCCTCGGAAAGACCCATAATTTTTGCGCTATCAATATCCCTATCGTTAGCAGAAAGAATGACTGTCTTTCTTGTCTGAAGTTCCTCTCCAATAGCAATCAAAGCTTGATTAATTTTTTCTGTAGAAAGCTCAGACAATAAGCGACTTGCCTCTTTCGCCCTACGGCAAAGACCCTGAATTTGTTCTGACAGTTCTTTCATTTTTTTTCGTTTCAAAAATTGTGCCCAATGGCTCTCCATTATAAATGCGCACTAAAACATTTTTTTCCCTTCCATCAGCAATCTGTGTTAGAATGCCACTTGCTTGAGCTATTTTAGCAGCTTCAATTTTTGTTATCATCCCTCCCACCGATCTCTCACTCCTGGTTCCTTCTGCTAGCTTTTCAATCGTGCTGTCGATTTCTTCTACATAGGAAATCATTTTGTTTTTTCCATTGCTACAATCCATCAATCCAGCAACGTTGGACAGCATAATCAGCCTTTGCGCTTCAGCTAAAACTGCAATATGAGACGAAAGCCGATCGTTGTCCCCAAACCGAATTTCTTCGTAAGAAACACAATCATTTTCATTAATGATAGGTATAATGGTTTTCTTGAGCAATAAATTCTCTAAAAGTTTCTTAATGTTCTTACGTAAAGAGAGACTGTCTAGATCAAAATATGTCACAAGGAGTTGGGCAACATGAAACCCATGAGCTGAAAACAGTTGCTTATAATAATGCATGAGATAAGGTTGACCTAAAGTGGAACATGTCTGAAGTTCCTCAATATTCTCCGGCCTTTTGGAATAACCTAGTATATCCATGCCACAGCTTATAGCGCCAGAGCTGACAATAATCACATCAATATTTTTCTTTTTGATTTCTACGAGCTGCTTTGTAAGATTCTCCATTTGAGGCAAATCAAGAGAACCCTCCCTGGTGCTCAACACTCCTGTTCCTAACTTGATTACCCATCTTTCTGATTTCATGTTTTAAACAATGAAATAATTTAGAATAGCAGAAAAATGACAATAGAAAATAATAAAACGGTCATTTTCTCTCTCTATTTTGTCGTTAAACTATACTAAAAAAACAAATGGCTTATCCAGTATTAATCGTTGGCTGTGGTTATATAGGAAAATTAGTAGCTAAAAGCTTACAACAGAAGAATCAAGAGGTTATCGGTGTGGTAAAAAGCCAAGGGAGTAAAAACCGTTTGCAACAGCTTGGAATTCCTGCGTTTGCGTTAGATATTACCGATCATAATTCTCTCAATTCTCTGCCCAAATTCTCAGCCGTTATTTTTTCTGCTTCTTCAAATAGGGAAGAGCCTTTAGCATTTGAAAAAATCTTTTCAATTGGACTCGACAATGCCTTGAGAATAGCCAAAAATTGTCCTTTCCTATTAGTTTCTTCTACTTCACTCTATACGCATACAGAAGGCCAGTGGGTAGATGAAGAGTCTCTGGCAACTCCTGCAACTTCCTCTGGAAAAATTTTAAAAAAAGCTGAAGAAAAAGTTTTAGACAGAGGGGGTACCGTTTTAAGAGCATCCGGAATTTATGGACCCCAAAGAGTTTACCGGATCACTGGATTACTACAAAATACCGTTCGGATCGATCCCAGGAAAAAATGGATCAATCAGATCCATGGACAGGATTTAGCAACTGCTATTGTGCATTTTTTAACTATTCCTGGCCTATTTAATATCACAGATGACCTTCCCATTCTCGAGGAAGACTTTTATCGCTGGCTATGTCAAAGATTTAACCTTCCCCTCCCCCCCATTGAACCCAAAGCGCCTCATCCCAAGAGAGGATATTCCAATAAAAGGGTCTCCAATAAAAAAGCTAAAACTTTTGGTTTTATGCTTGATTTCCCGACCTTTAAGGAAGGATATTCTGAACTCATTAAATTTTTTAAAACCCATTGATTAAATTAGGATAAGCTGCAATGAAAGAAGCCAATTTGCTGGACGGTAGGCTTGTGGCACATCAGATCCATAGAGAAACAATGGAAGTTGTTCAGAAGTTGCGACAACATGGAGTTCAACCTTCTGTCGTTTTTATAAGAGTTGGACAGTTCCCACCATCTGAACTTTATGTTAGGATGAAACAGAAGAAAGCTCAAGAACTTGGGATCAAATCCCAAGTCATTTCTTTTGCTGAGGATGTATCACAAAACGAAGTCTTAGAGAAACTCTATCAATTAAATCAAGATCCTTCCATCCACGGTATACTGGTTCAACTTCCACTTCCCAGCCATCTATCTGAGAAAGAAATAGCTCTTGCTATTGATCCCAAAAAGGATATTGATGGATTTCATCCTATAAACCTTGGGAAAATGCTCCTTGGAGAAAAAGACTGCTTTTATCCGTGCACTCCATTGGGTATTCAAGAACTGTTGAAGCGCTACAACATCGAGATCGAAGGAAAAGAAGTGGTTATCCTTGGAAGAAGCAATATTGTTGGGAAACCAATGGCAGCTCTACTACTCCAAAAATCGAAGTATGCGAATGCAACGGTGACTATTGTCCATTCCTTCAGTCAAAACATCAAAGAACATTGTCAGAGAGCCGATATCCTGATAGCCGCAATGGGTAAAGCTCGGTTTGTAACAAAAGATTTTGTCAAAGCTGGCGCAGTGGTTGTTGATGTTGGAGTTAGCAGGGTTGCTGATGCTTCCTCACATAAGGGATTTAAGATTGTTGGAGATGTTGATTTTGATGAAATAAAAAAAATAGCCTCCTGGATTACTCCAAATCCAGGAGGAGTTGGTCCCATGACCATAGCAATGCTGTTATCCAATACCGTTAAAGCCGCTGAACTTTCTCTCTTTTCATAATTTCTCGTTTTCTGCTTCTGCAATATCCTGCACTTTTTCCATGAGATCTCAGTTCGAGGCCCCTTATGTTCCAGCTTGAGGAATCCATTTTTCTTCTAAAGTACTACCTTCTCCATTTTCAGAAGCCTTCTGCTCCTTTTGTTCTTCTTTGCTTTCAGCAGGTCTGAGCTCCACCAACCGAATATTCCTATACACTCTGAATCCAGTACCTGAAGGGATTAAATTCCCCATAATGATGTTTTCCTTAAAGCCTCTGAGAGGATCTACTTTTCCAAGCGTAGCCGCATCCGTTAAAACCCTTGTCGTATCCTGAAAGCTGGCAGCCGCTATGAAGCTGTCCGTGTCCAAGGAAGCTTTAGTAATTCCAAGAAGGACTGGCACCCCAACAGCGGGCTTGCCTCCTTTAGCTTCAACGATTCTATTTTCTTCTTCAAATCTTAATCGATCGACTTGTTCTTCCCACAAGAAAGAAGTATCCCCGGAATCAAGAATTTTTACCTTTTTAAGCATTTGTTTGATAATAATCTCAATATGCTTATCATTGATCTCGACTCCTTGTAGTCTATACACTTCTTGCACTTCATTTAGTAGGTATTCCTGTAATTCCTGAATACCGCATACTTCGAGAATTTCTTGGGGTACAATCGGCCCTTCTGTTAATTGTTGGCCCTTTTTAACAACATCTCCCTTATAAACAATCAAATGTTTAGAAAGGGGAATCAGATGCTCTTCTTCTATCCCCGTTTCTACATCCCTAATCAATATCCTTCTTTTGCCACGGATAATTCCTCCATCTTCCACAATCCCATCTATTTTGGCAATCTCGGCAGAATCTTTGGGTTTTCTTGCTTCAAAAAGCTCTGCAACTCGAGGTAACCCTCCAGTTATATCCTTTGTTTGAACCATCTTTCTAGGTGTTCTAGCTATTCTTTGTCCAGCTACTACCTTATCTCCTGGCTTCACTTCGATTCTTGCTCCTGCGGGAATACCATAAAAAGCAATAACTTCTCGTGTGTTTTCGTCCAGGATGAGTAACTGAGGATGAAGATCATGTTTGTGCTCAATGACAATCGTGCTAATCTGTTTGGTCGTTTCATCCAACTCCTTTTTCACAGTTACTCCTTCAATGATATCCCTAAATTCAACAATGCCCCCCTTCTCCGTCAAAATTGGAACATTATAAGGATCCCATTGAACAAAAACCTGTCCTTTTTTCACCTTCTCTCCATCTGGAATCAAAATAATCGATCCAACAATGACTGTATGTCTTTCCAATTCCCTCCCTGAGGGATCCAGAACAGCAAGGTAACCGCTTTTACTTAACACTATGAAATGGTTTTCAGCTGTTTTAACTGTCCGAAGATCAATGTACTGGACGATGCCATCGTTTCGAGCTCGAATCTGAGGTTGTTTGAAGACCTGAGAGGCGGTTCCTCCGATATGAAAGGTGCGCATGGTCAGCTGTGTGCCTGGTTCTCCAATAGATTGAGCAGCAATCACTCCAACTGATTCACCAAGCTTTGCCATTTTATTTGTAGCCAGATTCAACCCATAACACATAGCACAAACGCCCCACTTGTTTTCGCAGGTCAAGACAGAACGAATCTTGACTTTTTCTACTCCAGCCTCTTCTATCTCTTTAGCTTTCCTTTCATCGATGAGTTCTCCAGGTTGGATGATTTTCTTCCCGGTCATTGGATCGAAGATTTCATCACAACAGACCCTTCCATAAATCCTTTCGGATAATTTCACAATTTCTTCATCCCCCTCATAAATTGCTTTGACGATTATTCCCTTATTCGTCCCACAATCTTCAGCAGTAATCACCACGTCTTGGGCAACATCATGCAATTTTCTTGTCAAATAGCCCGCATCAGCCGTTTTTAAAGCTGTGTCAGCAAGTCCTTTCCTTGCCCCATGAGTACTGATAAAATATTCCAAAACAGAAAGTCCTTCTCTGAAATTTGAAATGATGGGTCTTTCTATAATTTCCCCAGACGGCTTGGCCATGAGTCCCCTCATTCCAGCAAGTTGTCTGACTTGTTGCCTATTCCCTCTGGCTCCCGAATCCACCATAAGATAAAGAGGATTGTACTCCGGTCTTCCTAGATTACTCTCCAATGTCTTGTAGATCACACTAGAAATTTCTTCCGTAGCTTGTGTCCAGATATCTACAATTTTATTATATCTTTCTCCATCAGTTATAGCCCCAGATCTATATTGCCGCTCCACAACATTGACCATCTCATAAGCTTTTGCAATGATCCTGGATTTCTCAGTGGGAACAATCATATCATCCATTCCAATGGAAATGCCAGCTTTTGTGGCTTCAGAAAAGCCTAGCTGCTTGAGCTTATCAAGACATTGAACCGTTTTCTCCCTGCCAACCTTTTGATAGCACTTCAGGATTATTTCTCCAAGCTGCTTTTTACCAGCAGGCTTATTGTAAAAACCGAGTTCTTCAGGCCATATTTGATTAAAGATGACTCTTCCAGGAGTGGTCTCAATAACTTTTTTGTTTTTATCACCAAAAATCGTCTCTTTCCCATAATCTGGATTTTTAAGAAAAATGAGATCATGAACCTGCAAATTTCCATCATTGTAAGCAAAGATGACTTCCAAAGGATCGGAAAATAGCGGCTTTCTTTTTTGTTCCTGAGCTTTGCTCTTCAAGGGAGCTTGCGTTATGTAGTAACAACCAAGCGTTATATCTTGGGATGGCGTAGTGATCGGCTTGCCGCTGGAAGGCGAAAAGATATTCAATGGAGCAAGCATTAAAAGTCGAGCCTCCAACTGTGCTTCTATGGAAAGCGGAACATGGACAGCCATCTGATCCCCATCGAAATCAGCATTGTAGGCAGTACAAACCAAAGGATGGATACGAATCGCATCTCCTTCGATAAGGATCGGTTCAAAAGCTTGAATAGAAAGCCTGTGCAATGTAGGAGCTCTGTTTAAAAGAACTAAGTGTCCGGCAGTTACTTGTTCAAGAACATCCCATACCAGTGGATCCTGTTTTTCAATCATCTTCTTAGCCGTTCGCACCGTATGGACATGCCCAAGCTCTCTCAGTCTTCTAATCATAAAGGGTTCAAAAAGAACAAGAGCCATTTTTTTTGGAAGACCACACTGGTGGAGCTTTAACTCTGGGCCGATAACGATGACTGATCGACCGCTATAATCCACTCGCTTACCTAACAGATTCATCCGGAACCTTCCCGTTTTTCCCTGAAGCATGTCCGATAACGATTTCAGTGGACGATTCCCCGCTCCAGTAACAGCCCTT
The DNA here is from genome assembly GCF_949774925.1 of Candidatus Methylacidiphilum fumarolicum. Lineage (GTDB taxonomy): Bacteria > Verrucomicrobiota > Verrucomicrobiia > Methylacidiphilales > Methylacidiphilaceae > Methylacidiphilum > Methylacidiphilum fumarolicum. The sequence continues at coordinate 1,016,316 of NZ_OX458932.1, read as the reverse complement.
CCATGCCTGCCATTATCCAAAAGGGCATCTACAGCTTCCTGCAACATCCGTTTTTCATTTCTGATAATCACATCAGGGGTTTTCAACTGCAGAAGAGTTCGTAACCGGTTATTTCGATTTATGACCCTTCGGTAAAGATCGTTCAAATCAGAAGTGGCAAATCTTCCTCCTTCAAGAGGAACTAAAGGCCTTAAATCTGGAGGAATCACAGGCAGCACCTCCAATATCATCCATTCAGGCCTCGTTTCTGAGCTTATAAGTCCTTGAACTAGTTTCAGCCTTTTCGAAAGCTTCTTTTTAAGTTGTTTACTTCTCGTTCCTTCAATCGCTCTGGAAAGATCATTCGCAAGGGATTCCAAATTGATTTGCTTTAAAACATCTCTTACAGCTTCCGCTCCCATTTTCGCCACAAAGGAACCCTCCCCGTATTGTGCCAATGCGTCTCGATATTCCTGTTCGGAAAGAAGCTGTTTGAACTTCAAAGGCGTTTTCCCTGGATCTACCACAAGATAATCTTCATAATAAATCACCCGCTCAAGATCCTTTGCGGTCATATCCATCATCAAACCCAATCGACTAGGCATGCATTTTAAAAACCATATATGAGAAACAGGCACAGCAAGTCGAATATGCCCCATCCGCTCTCTTCTTACCCTTGATAAAGTCACTTCTACGCCACATCTATCACAAATAACCCCCTTATACTTGATTCTTTTGTACTTCCCACAAGCACATTCCCAATCTTTTGTTGGCCCAAAAATCCTTTCGCAAAACAATCCCCCTTTTTCGGGTTTAAAGGTCCGATAATTAATAGTTTCCGGGTTGCGTACTTCTCCCTTACTCCATGATTCGATCGTTTCAGGGGAAGCAATTGAAATTTTTACCTCATCAAACCCTATTGTTTTTTGAAAACCAAGCACCTGGCGAGCTGTTAAATTATTTGCTTCCATATCATCTTACTCCTTCTTTATTTTAAGCTGCTTCACCCCCATTCAAGGCTTTCGAAGAGGTTGGTTTCATATGTAAGCCAAACGAATCCGATCGCTGGCCGATGGTGACTTCAAGACACAACCCTTGCATTTCTTTGACAAGCACATTAAAAGATTCTGGTGTTGTCGTCTCTAAGTAATTTTCCCCTTTAACAATGCTCTCATAAATTCTCGTTCGACCTTGCACGTCATCTGATTTAACTGTTAACAACTCCTGCAAGACATAAGCTGCGCCATACGCTTCCATTGCCCAAACTTCCATTTCACCAAACCGTTGGCCACCATACTGCGCTTTGCCCCCCAAAGGCTGCTGCGTTACTAACGAATAAGGTCCAACTGCACGGGCATGAATTTTATCAGCCACCATATGATTAAGTTTCATCATGTAGATCACTCCAACAACCACTCTCTGATTAAACCGTTCTCCAGTTCGACCGTCATATAGGATGCTTTTCCCATCTTCATCCATACCCGCCTTCACCAAAAATTCCCGTATTTTCTCTTCTTTAACCCCATCAAACACAGGAGTGGCCACATTGAACCCTAATTTCTTTGCAGCTATCCCAAGATGGGTTTCAAGCACTTGCCCTACATTCATTCGAGAAGGAACCCCCAGCGGATTAAGAACAATATCTACAGGGGTACCATCAGGAAGATAGGGCATGTCTTCTACGGGAACAATTTTTGAAACAACTCCTTTATTCCCATGCCTTCCAGCCATTTTGTCTCCAACCGAAAGCTTTCTTTTGTTGGCAATAAATACTTTTACCTGCTTGATGATCCCAGGTTCTGTATCTTCCCCACTTTCTATTTGATCAAGTTCTAACTCTCTATCGTTTCTTAGTTGTTCAAATTTGGCTTCAAAATTCCCAATAATATCAAAGATCTTGGAACGAATTGGACTTGGATCAATCTCAATCTTATCGTAGGCTTGAGCCATTTTCCTTAAAAGAACCTTCGTGATTTTCCGGTTAGCAGGGATGATGATTTCTCCTGTCTCCACATTAACCACATCAAGAGGAATTTTCTCATTCAGTAAAATATTGGAAAGGGCCTGCGTCAGTTCTTCCCGAAGCTCTTCTTCTTTTTTATCATATCTTTCTTCAATCTCTTTGATTTTCTGTTTGGCTTCCGAAGCATTTATCTTCTCTTTTCTAACACGAGCAGTCCCGGAACTGACTCGTACATCCATTACAATGCCATAGGTGCCCGATGGGACCCTCAAAGAAGAATCTTTCACATCAGCAGCTTTTTCTCCAAAAATGGCTCTTAAAAGCCTCTCTTCTGGAGCCAGTTCGGTTTCGCTTTTAGGTGTTATTTTCCCTACGAGGATATCCCCGGGTTTAACTTCCGCACCAACTCGAATGATTCCATCAGGGCCAAGGTTTTTTAGTGCCTCATCTCCTACATTAGGAATATCCCTAGTGATTTCTTCCGGTCCCAATTTCGTATCCCGAGCTACGATCTCAAATTCATCGATATAAATACTTGTAAAAAGATCTTCTTTAACAATCCTTTCTGAAACAATGATAGCATCCTCAAAGTTATATCCATTCCAAGGCATAAAGGCCACAAGTAGATTTCTTCCCAGAGCAAGTTCTCCATTCTGCGTACTTGGACCGTCGGCTAGAATATCTCCTTTTTTGACCACCTGCCCTTTTTTCACAATGGGTTTTTGATTGATACAAGTCCCAGCATTAGATCGCATGAACTTGTTGAGCTTATATATGCCAACTTCCTTTTCAGAACCTTGTTTGATTTTCTTTTTCTTAAGATCAGCAATAGATCCAGTTGGCGTCACAATGATTTCATTTCCCGTAACGGATGCTACAACACCATCTGTTTCACTAACAACCACAGCTTGAATGTCCCTAGCAACCCTTTCCTCAATTCCTGTACCCACAATCGGTGCTTCTGGCTGAATGAGCGGAACAGCCTGCCTTTGCATATTAGAACCCATCAGTGCCCGATTCGCATCATCATGTTCAAGAAATGGAATGAGCCCTGCAGCTATAGAAACTATCTGCTTGGGCGAGACATCAATGTATTCTACTTTTTCTCTTTCCACTTCCATAAACTCTCTGCGAAAGCGGACAGCTACTCGCTGATCTAATATCGTTCCATCATCAGAAACAGCCGTATTGGCCATGGCTATCACGTAATTTTCTTCCTGATCAGCTGTAAAATAAACGATTTCATTGGTTACCTTGCCATTAACTACCTTACGATAAGGCGTTTCCAAAATGCCGTATTCATTAAAGCGACTGTAAGAAGCCATCGTGGCAATAAGCCCAATATTTGGTCCTTCTGGAGTTTCGATAGGACAAATCCTTCCATAATGGGAAGGGTGCACATCTCTGACCTCAAAACCGGCTCGTTCTCTTGATAAGCCCCCTGGACCTAAAGCCGAAAGCCTTCTCTTATGAGTCAGCTCTGAAAGAGGATTAATTTGATCCATCAACTGAGAAAGCTGGCTGCGAGCAAAAAAATCTCTTATTGTAGCCGATAACGCCTTAGGATTAATCAATTTTTGAGGGGTCATTCCTTCCGTATTGACATCAAAAAGCGTCATCCGTTCCTTGACGAGTCTTTCGGTTCGAGCTAGTCCCATTCGACATTGATTGGCTACAAGCTCACCAACTGCACGAACGCGCCTACTCCCTAAATGATCAATATCATCTGTAATCCCTTCCCCCTTTTTAAGTTTTATTAAATAGCGGGTGGCAGCCACAAGATCTTCCCAAGTCAATATGCGAATCTCTGGATCTACTTGAATGTTCAATTTTTGATTGAGTTTATACCTGCCAACCCTTCCTAAATCATATCTTTTTGGATCCAGTAGAAGCCTTTTCAAAAGGAGTTTTGCATTCGATTCAGTTGGGGGGTCTCCAGGCCGCAACCTTCTATATATTTCTTTTAAAGCCTCAATTGGATCTTTCGTTGGATCTTTCTTTATACACTTAATCAGCGTATCATCATATTGTACATCGACTACCTGAATCGTCTTAATGCCCAAATCCAACAGCTGCCTAACCACGCTTCTTGTTACTGGCTCATAAGCCCTAGCCAAAACCACCTCTGGGTTATTGGGATCTCGCACTTCGTTAACGAGCACTTTTGTGGCAACTTTTTCTTCTTCAATACCCTCAGAAAGATTAATTTCCTCAACCGTGTAAAAAAGTCTGATAATTTCTTCATCCCCACCTGTCCCTAAGGGAGACGAGGACCCAGACAATGCAGCGGCAAGGGCTCGCAACAAGGTCGTAATAAGAAATTTTCTTCTCTTTTTCCTTCTGTCCAAGTAGACATAAAGCAGATCGTTGGAATCAAAGGCAACTTCAAGCCAACTGCCTCTGTCAGGGATGATCCGAAAGGAATAAAGCGTCTTTCCGTTACTATGAAAAGAAGATTCAAAACAGATTCCAGGAGATCTATGCAATTGGTTGACTATGACCCTTTCAGCCCCATTGATGATGAAACTTCCCTGAGGAGTCATCATCGGCAACTCTCCCATGTAAACCTTCTCTTCCTTTACCCCTTCCTCATCTTTAAGTCGAAACGTAACATGCAAAGGGGCTGCATAAGTTTTTCCATCCCGAAGACAATCAATAGGACTAAATTTAGGGTCGCCAATTTCGTAATTGACATACTCTAGCCTGACTTTCCCATCGTAACTTTCTATCGGAAAAACTTCCTGAAAAACTCCATGCAACCCCTCAGGTTTCCTATCCTGTGGAGCTACCGAGAGTTGGAGAAAATCGGCATAAGATTTTGTTTGATGTTCAATAAGATTAGGCAAACTCAATCCTTCCCGAATTTTCCCAAAATTGATTCTCTGCATTTTCTGATTCATATCCTAAGCCCCACAATGACGCAGTTATTATTTAATTTCGACTTTAGCTCCAGCAGCCTCTATTTTTTTCTTTATCTCTTCAGCTTCCTCTTTTGATACTCCATCTTTTAGAAGTTTTGGAGCCCCTTCGACAAGCGCTTTGGCTTCTGCCAGCCCAAGACCAGCAATCGCTGCCCTTACCTCTTTAATCACGGCAATTTTATTTGGCCCAATCTCTTTCAGATGGACCGCAAAGGTTGTTTTCTCTTCTGCAGGAGCTTCTGCAGCTTGCTGAGCTCCAGTCGGGGCTGCTGCTGCCACTGCTACAGGAGCTGCAGCACTAACCCCCCACTTGGCTTCCAATTTTTTTACTAGCTCAGAAGCTTCCAATATCGTTAGTTTACTTAATTGATCGACAAGCGTATCCAGATCAGCCATTTTATCCTCCTTTCATTCCACCTAGAGACAGGCACCCGCTCTGTCAATTCTCCTTGGAGGGCTCCAAGGCTAGGTGGACATTTCGCCCTCTTCATTTTATGATCCTTTGTCCCTATTTTTCTTGAATATTTTCAAAAAAAATCCTTTACAAAGGATAAACTTTTCTGACATATAAAATCCAAAACTTTTCTCCGTTTTTCTCTTACTTGGAAGAGGTGTCTTTTCCATGGTAAATAAGTTTATTTTCCATTCTCTAAAATAAGACAATGCACGGTTTTAATTTTCCTTCTTTGAATAGATCTCTACCAATCGTGCAAGGGCAGTAGCTGGCTCGTTAAGTAATCTCACCAATCTTACCGCAGGTAATTGAAGAGTCCCAAGAAGTTGTCCCCTTAAAACTTCCAAACTAGGCAACTCCGCTAATTTCAGAAAATCATGCTCACTAATAAGGGCGTTCTCCATGAAAGCACCCTTAACCTTTGGCAGTTGAAACTCAGCAATAAAATTTTTCAAAACTTTGGCCACCCCAGCCACATCTTTAGCTTCCGAAAACAAAATCGCTGTTGGACCTTTCAAAAAGCTCTCTACGATAGCATCATTCTGCTGAGGCATAACCATTTTGGCTTCTTTTAATGCAAGCCTTAGCAATGTGTTTTTCAAAACAAGGCAGCGACAATTGACCGATCTTAGCCTTTTTCTTAATTCAGAAAAAACGGCAACCTTTAGCCCCGTAAAATCAATCAAAACAATCAATGAAGAAGCTTTGACAATTTCGGAAATTTGTTCTTTTAAAGCTATTTTTTCTGTTCTCATAGAAACTTATTCCTTATTTGACTACTGAAGAAGGATCAACATGGATACTTGGCGATTGGCTTAAAGATATGGCCATAGACTGAAAGTATTTGCCTTTAGAGGAATGTGGTTTAGCTTTTGCCACCGCTTCCACAATAGCTTTTATATTGTCTCCCAAGGCCTCATTGGGGAAAGAAGCTTTCCCAGCTACTACATGGAGGTTAGCCGTCTTGTCCACCTTAAATTCAACTTTTCCCTTCCTAAACTCCTTTATAGCGCCAACAACATCTTCTGTGACCGTTCCCGTTCTAGGATTAGGCATGAGCCCTCTTGGTCCAAGAATTTTTCCAAGTTTCCTAACCTCCTGCATCGCATCGGGTGTCGCGATAGCCACATCAAAATCAGTAAATCCCTCTTGCACTTTTTTTATTAGATCCTCATAACCAACATAATCCGCTCCTGCCTCTTTTGCACTTTCAGCCGCACTCCCCTTGGCAAAAACAGCTATTTTCATTGATTTTCCTGATCCATGTGGTAGGCTCACCGTCCCACGAACCATCTGATCACTTTGCTTAGGATCCACCCCTAAATGAAAAGCCACATCTATTGATTCGTCGAATCGTGCTTTAGGCATTTTCTGTAATAGCTCTAATGCCTCAGGCAAAGAATAGGTCCTATTCTTTTCAATTTTCTCAGCAGCCAACCGGTATCTTTTGCTTCTTTTCTTCGCCATGAGTTTCTCCTCCCAATCCATCTTTGATTTTCCATTAATTATCCATTAATCTACAACCTCTATTCCCATATTCCTTGCTGTCCCCTCGATCATTCTCATTGCTGCTTCTTCGGTCGAAGCGTTTAGATCTTTCCATTTGATTTTTACAATATCCTTAATCTGAGCCCGAGTTACTTTTCCCACTTTCGTCCGATTTGGCTCTTTAGAACCACTTGCGATGTTGGCAGCCTTCTTAAGTAATATAGAAGCGGGTGGGGACTTCGTAATGAAAGTAAATGTCTTATCTTTATAGATAGTAATTACCACTGGCAATATGTTTCCCGCCTCCTTCTGAGTTGCCGCATTAAATTCCTTACAAAATGCCATAATATTGACCCCATGCTGTCCTAACGCCGGACCCACCGGAGGAGCAGGATTTGCCTGGCCAGCAGGTATCTGCAACCGAACAATAGCACTCACTTCTTTAGCCATAGTTTTTCCCAATTTTTAAAATGATTCCTTGCAATAGAATGAGCTTTGGATCAAAGATAAATTTTAAGTCGCCTTTTCTACTTGCCAATACTCGAGTTCTACCGGGGTAGAACGCCCAAAAATATTAACAGAAACCCTCAGTTTGCCTCTTTCCAAATCAACTTCTTCAATTACCCCCTCAGAATTCAAAAAGGGCCCATCTCCCACTTTGACTCGATCCCCAACGGAAAAAACAGTTTTGGGTAAAATACTTTCTGTCCTTTCCTGAATTTGCCTCAACATCCCCTCAACTTGTTCCTTAGGCATAGGTAAAGGATTTTCTCCATCCGCAAATCCTATCACGCCAGGAGTATCTCGAATAAAATACCAACAGCGCTCAATTAACTTTCCAGAACTATCCCTTAATTGAATCTGGATAAATACATAGCCTGGATAGAGTTTTCTATTAAGCTCAATTCTTTTCCCCTTTCGTACTTCTGATACTCTTTCTACAGGAATAATTACTTCGCCAACAAGATCCTGCATTTCTTCGGTCTTGATCCTCTTTTCTAAATTTTTTTTAACTTTTTCTTCCTGTCCAGAAAGAACATGTAATGCATACCATTGCATCTTCTGAGATTTTTCAGCAATCTCATCTATTGGCGCATTAGAATATTCCACTTTCATCCTTACTGTACTTTTTTCTCTAATTAGAAGAGATCAAAGACTCCCCCCTATTGCAACTAAAAATGTAGCGTTATTATAAAATGCACTACCCTTACTAATATAAAATCAGCAGAAGTCACTATTGCCGCTAATATAATGGAATATATGGACACAGCCAATGTCGAATCAATCAATTCTTTATATTTTCTTATCCCCTTTTCCTTTGGATCCCATGGCCATGTACACTTTTTTAGCTCAACGATAACCTCTCCAATAAAAGCTCGAATCAATGTCCCCCTTTTTTTCCAGAGCCAGACTAAGAGAGCTGCACTCAAAAAAAGGACAACAATGTTAACAATCTCAATCCAAGAAATAGCCATTTTTATATTACAGGGCAGGAGGGACTCGAACCCCCAACCGACGGTTTTGGAGACCGCTACTCTACCAATTGAGCTACTGCCCTAATTTACTGGTTTTGATCAGTTTTTCAAGCCCCTTTCATTCAATAATTTCAGTCACAACTCCAGCTCCTACCGTCTTTCCTCCTTCACGAATGGCAAAGCGCATTGACTTTTCCATGGCGATCGAAGAAATCAGCTCTACTGTAAATTCAACATTATCCCCTGGCATGACCATCTCCACACCTTCTTTCAATGTAACCGTTCCAGTCACATCGGTTGTCCTGAAGAAAAATTGCGGCCTATAGCCATTGAAAAAGGCGGTATGTCTGCCTCCTTCTTCTTTCTTTAAAACATAGACCTGAGCCTTAAATTTATGATGAGGAGTTATTGTACCAGGCTTAGCAACGACCTGTCCCCTTTCCACATCATCCTTTTTAATGCCTCGAAGCAAGATACCAACATTATCTCCTGCTTCCGCTGTATCCAAAGTCTTCCTAAACATCTCTATGTCCGTCACTACTGTTTTGATCGTTGGCCTAAGCCCCACAATCTCTACTTCTTCCATCCGCTTTAATGTCCCTCTCTCAACTCTACCTGTGACTACGGTACCACGACCCTCAATGTTGAAGACATCTTCGATCGGCATCAAGAAGGGTTGATCTTTAGGTCTTTCTGGAATTGGGATATAATTATCCATCGCTTCGACAAGCTCAAGAATGCTCTTTTCGTATTCAGGATCTCCTTCTAGAGCCTTCAGGGCACTTCCTTTAATAATCGGAATTTTATCTCCAGGAAACCCATATTGAGTCAACAACTCTCTTACTTCGAGCTCGACTAGTTCCAGTAATTCCTTATCATCGACCATATCCACTTTATTAAGAAAAACAACGATATAGGGAACCCCCACTTGCCGGGCTAAAAGGATATGCTCTCTTGTTTGAGGCATCGGACCATCAGCCGCACTTACCACCAAGATCGCTCCATCCATTTGGGCTGCCCCAGTAATCATGTTTTTGATATAATCTGCATGACCGGGACAATCCACATGAGCATAGTGTCTTTTATCCGACTCATATTCAACATGAGCCGTATTGATGGTAATACCACGTTCTTTTTCCTCTGGAGCTTTGTCGATCTGCTCATAAGCCATTTTTTGTGCAAGCCCTTTTTTGGCGAGCACAAATGTTATAGCCGAAGTTAAAGTTGTTTTACCATGATCGACATGACCAATTGTTCCCACATTAATATGGGGTTTTTTTCTTAAAAATGCCTCCTTTGCCATTGACCTTCCCTCTTTTTAGTTCAGTTATTCCTAAGTTATTATTTTTTTACGAGCCCATGACCGGGATTGAACCGGTGACCCCGTCCTTACCAAGGACGTGCTCTACCAACTGAGCTACATGGGCAAAAAACAATATCTTTCCTTTATACTTTTTATTATAACTTTTTATTATAAATCAATCCAATGCGTATTAAAATATATATATACTATATTCCTGATACACTCTTTTGTTTCAATGCATATGAAAAGAGTTAGCAATATAATACAAGAATTTTCTTTTAGTCAAGAACTGTTCCTAAAAACATACTCGAGACCTGCTTACGCCTGATCCAAGTTCGTTCTTTTCGCCTTGGTTTTGCCCCAAGTCCCCTCGATATAGCCAAAGCCATTTCGTTCTCCGTTTGTCTAGCATGGTATTAGCAAGTCAGGAATGGCCAATTTCCTGGCTCTACCACTCGCTCTGCCCCGTTTCCATTGGGTGCGACATGCCAGATCCTGGAGTCTGCCGCTCCAGACCTGTCCCCCTCCTCGGGATTTCAACTGAGCGGTCGCCCATACCGTTGGTAAACCTAACAGGAAGGATCGCATGCAGGCGTTCCTGCGGCATCCACAAGCCTATCTCCGGATCTTCGACCCTTTTCTTGAGGTTGTATACCGCCCACCCTATCCACATAGCTCACATACTTGTAATGTCGGCATGCCAACTTATCCCCTATGCGGTTCTTGGAATGGACATATACCCGCACCAAGGACAAAGCCCAAGAGCTATAGGCCAGGTTGACCTCCTCTCTGGCCGAGAACCTCCCCCCAGGCGCTAGAAATCGATTCGATCCTGAAGCGCACCGGTTCGCATCTGGGGGATGCGCCTGGAAAGCTCTTTGCTTGGCGATTTCCCATAAATGTGTAAATCCTCTAAAGACAATCATAGATGGACTTCGGAGCTTGAGAAGTTTGCGCAGGCTTGTAGTCACCCTGCTTTCTATCTCTGCTGGCACTTTATGGAGTCTCTCTGCTAGCTTTTTCCTTCCTAAATTATTCTTGCCAACGCCCCTTGCTTTTGCTTTGTCTTTTGTCTTCTTACATATGGCATGAAGTTTCTGTCGTTTCCTTCCTTTCTCTGTATACTGCTTAGATAACTTAGCTAATACCTTACCAACCCCTTTCCCATACTTCTTCCCTTTGTCATCGGTGAACGCTTCTGAAAGTCCCATATCGATCCCAACTATTTCCCCATCTAACCGCTTCGGAACTTTTAGGGGTGCTACGTAGGAAATGACCGCCTTCTTTTCCTTTAAAACAAGATAAATCATTCCCCGAATCTTCAACTTCCCGGCTAGGGGAATGACTATCCTTTTCCCATGCTCCAGTCCCATAAGAGAGAGATACTGCCGTCCCTTCTCTTCGAAAGTCCGACACCTCTCTTCATCCTACAGAATAGCTCTAGTTTTCTTCACTCTGGGCGGCTGTCTAACTACCTCTTGCAAGTCTTTGCGGATCCTGAAAAGAATGGCTTTTTTGTCTTTGCATTGTTATGGAAAACTTAGATGCGGCAAGCTCTCTTTGCTGCCATACCGAAGCGATCCGTCGCGGAGAAGTGACTTGCCAATAAGCAAAACGCTTTTCTTCTTCCCTCCATTTTTCCCTCTGATTGATTCTTGGCTTCATCTCTACGGCTAAAGACAGGAGTCATTTTCCAATGGCCTCATAGGCCTCCTTAAGGGCTTGCCTTCCACATCCTTGCCTGTAAGCCCTTTGGGCTTTTATACTGTGCTTTTAGCAGTAGATTCCGCTCTTTGCGTTTGCCCAAGACTTTCCGAGAAGCGGTCTAGTTCGAAATAATAGACAACAAACTGCTCCTTCTCGTAGGAATAGCAAAGGCAAAGATCTTCTAGCATCTGGCACTTTCTCTTGTTAAGCTCCAAGCTTTCTGCTTGGATTGCTTGCCACATCATCTTCCCCGGCTTCATTGGTTTTCATCACGACCTCTGGTCTTTTCTTTTCGTATTGGCGCAAACCGTAAAGAGAGCTTGGGAATGCAGGGAGTGACCCAAGAGAAGATCCTTGGTCATATCTTACCGCTTTGCCTCAAGCCAGACAAAACCTGCAAACGCTTCCCGCTGATTCCTTGAGATCCTCCTTTTGCCCGGCGCTGGCAGACTCTTGCATAAGCGATTGCGCGGTGCTCTCCTTACCTTTTGTCCGATCACCCTCAGATTGGACTGGTGCGTGTAGTACCGCTGGTTCGTCGGTGTTCGTTTTGCAGCCGTTTCCCTTTCCTGTCGCCTTTCGTTGCAGCGTGTATACGCTCCGACCGATCAGCCCGCCAAACTTCTTCGGCGAATAGATGTTCGTCATGCATACTTTTAACTATTTTGGCATCGCAATATCTAGAACTATTCTTTACTCCTAGCAAACTCCTAGCAAACAAAAAACCTTTCTCCTTCAAAGAGGAAGATCTTCCTCTTTGTTTCGAACTGTTTTCTCCACTACTCCTAACAGCTTTCCTTTTGAAAGAACGACAATGACTTTTTCTCCACTGACAACCTTACCAGCATCTTTTAGTAGTTGGCCCTGTTGATCAAAGGCCATTGCATAGCCTCTGTCGAGAACAACCTGAGGGCTAACCGATTCGAGCCTAGCTCCCCAAAGTTTTAATGCCTCTGCAAGACTACGAATATGCTGCATAGGATCGAAGGACTGTAGGCGTAAACGCAATTGAGCTTGTTTTGTTCGTATTCGTTCGACAGCCACCATGGCCGCTTTTTCGAGGGATTGTTCAAGCATATCCACATTTTGCCGAAGCAATCCAACGTATCGGGAGGGTTCGGCAAGACTAGAACTGCTCCTGATTTTTTCTAACCGTTCCTTCCATATTTCAATAAACTGGAGAGAAAACCGATAAATTCTCTGGCGCAAATGCTCAAGCTCTTGCCTCCATTCCTCCCAATCCCTGGATACAATCTCCGCCGCCGCCGAAGGCGTTGGAGCCCTCACATCAGCAACAAAATCAGCGATTGTAAAATCTGTTTCATGCCCGACAGCAGAAACTGTTGGAATCCTACAGCGAAAAAGCGCCCTTGCCACTTGCTCCTCATTAAAGGCCCATAGGTCTTCCAGGCTGCCACCTCCTCTGGCTAGAACCAAAATGTCAACCTCATGAGCTAAACTAAATTCATCTATAGCCCTTGCTATTTCGACAGCCGCTCCATTTCCTTGCACTCTTACATCTCGAACATAAATTCTTATGCCTGGAGCTCTTCGTTGCAAAATTCTGGAAAAATCTTGAATCACTGCTCCTTTTAAAGAGGTTATAATTCCTATTTTTTCTGGAAAAAGAGGGAGCTTTTTTTTCCTAGATAAATCAAAAAGGCCTTCTTGAGAAAGCTTTCGTTTCAATTCCTCGAACTTTTCTAACAGTGATCCAGCCCCTTTTTTCTTAGCTTCTAGCACCCTGAGTTGATACTGCCCTTTTGTCTCGTAAACCGTTAACAACCCCCTGACCACAACAGAAAGACCGTCTTTTAACTCGAATGTAAGCTTCTGGGCGTCACTCCTAAAAAATACAGCATTGATCACAGCAGTTTCATCTTTTAACGTAAAATAACAATGTCCAGAGCTAGGAATTCTTAAGTTGGAAATTTCCCCAAGTACCCAGACTTCTCCAATTTGCCCTTCCAAAAGAAATCGAATTTTTTTTGTCAACTCGCTAACCGTCCAAGGGGCACTGAAGCCATCAAAAAGAGCATTTTGCCTTGCAACATCGCTCTGCCATAGATCCAATTCCGTTTCTTTCATCACTGATTTTAATGGATAGAGATTTTATTTCGCATATTTTTTGATCCAATCCAAGCAGAGATCTTTCAGCACCTTGGGATACAATTCATGCTCAGCTTGTTGTATTCTAGCATGTAAACTTTCTGAGGTATCACCTGGCAGAACAGGAACCTTAGATTGGGCAATGATTTTACCCCCATCCACCTCTTTGCTGACCCAATGAATGGTACAGCCAGTTTCCGTAACGCAAGCCTCTAACGCTGCTTTCCACGCTTCCTTTCCTTTGAAAGCAGGCAACAAAGAAGGATGAATATTTACTGTCCTGCCTTCAAAGGCGTTAAGAAAAGTCTCTTTTAAAACACGCATAAAGCCAGCTAGGACAACTAACTCAGAATGATACTTTTTTAAAATACGAACAAGTTCTTCTTCAATCCATGGCTCAAGCCAAGTTTTGTATTTTCCACGAGGCAACACTGCTGTGGGAATACCCAGCTCGGTAGCTTTTTTTATAATCAAAGCCTCAGGATTGTCCGAAACAACCACACAAATCCTAGCAGGGAGTTCGCCCATGGAGACCGCTTTAGCAATTGATAAAAAATTGCTACCTTTCCCAGAACCAAGCACAGCAATGTTGACTAGCTTAGAATTTGACATGAGAATGCTTGCCTTTCACATTCTTCATTAATCTGCAGACTGGGCTCCTTTTCGTATTCTTTCAACTATTCCCGAAGTCGATCGACCAGGATATAAGGGAACAAATTTGATGAGCGACTGGCATCTCTCTAGAACTTCTTTTTCCTCCTGGTGGATCGTTTGGGAAGAATAGTCTGCACCCTTAACATAAATCACAGGCCTGACCAAAGAAAGAAATGTCGTGGCTCGTGCTTCTGGAAAAATAGTCACAGCATCCACATACTTAAAAGATCCAACGATAGTTGCTCTTTCCCACTCAGAGAAGTAAGGTCTTTCAGCCCCTTTTAATTCTTTTACCGACTGATCCCCATTGATTCCTACCCAAAGAAAATCTCCCAATTTTTTTGCCTCTCTGAGAAGGGTTAAATGTCCAAAATGGAAGAGATCAAAACAACCATTGGTCACGACAATGCTTCTGGCTTCTAGGAACTGACGAAAAGCAACCACTTTATCCATGGGGATAAACCAAAAGCTTGTTTCCATTCCCAATAAAGCACCTCGCGTATTCATGATTGTGTTTTAAATTATTCAATTCCGATCATTTTTTCAGGCTGCACATACCGGTCATATTCCTCTGCAGTCAATATTCCCAATGCAATAGCTGCTGTTTTCAAAGAGCAGTTTTCCTGATATGCTTTTTTGACGATTTTTGCAGCCAAATCATATCCAATTTTAGGCGTCAACACTGTGATAAGCATCAACGAATTATCAACATATTCCTTCAACTTCTTCACATTGACTTGCAAACCCTCGATACAAAATCGTCTAAAGTTCTTACATGCATCAGCTAAAAGACGGATAGACCGAAGGACATTCCATATAATAAGAGGCTTAAAAACATTCAATTCAAAATTCCCCTGGCTTCCCGCTATGGCTACGGCTGTATCATTACCCATGACCTCAATGCAAACCATGGAGAGCGCCTCTGCTTGCGTGGGATTCACCTTGCCAGGCATAATAGAAGAGCCAGGTTCGTTTTCAGGAAGGATTAATTCCGCAAGACCACATCGTGGACCAGATCCCATTAGACGAATATCAGAAGCAATTTTAAACAGAGAGGCAGCAAGTCCTTTAAGAGCCGAACTTAATGCTAGAAGTGGTTCGTGACCAGCCAGATAGGCAAACTTATTTTGAACCGAAAAAAAGGGAAGATTCGTCCATTGGGCTATTTTTTTTGCTACCTCTTCTCCAAAAAGCGGATGCGCATTGATACCGGTGCCTACAGCCGTGCCGCCAATAGCCAATCCATAGACTTTCTCTAAGCTAGATCTTATATGAGAAATACCCATATCAATCTGAAAAACATAACCACTGAATTCTTGTCCAACGGAAATCGGAGTCGCATCCATCAGATGGGTACGACCAATTTTTATAATGTGAAAAAATTCCTTTGATTTCGATTCTATAGCATCCCTTAGCTTAGAAACTTCAGGCAAAAGAAAATTGTGAATTGATAAGGCTGCAGCAATATGCATAGCCGATGGGAAAACATCATTAGAAGACTGGCAGCGGTTCACATCGTCATTAGGGTGTACAGGACTTTTAGATCCAAGAGGAAACCCTGCCAATTCGTTTGCTCGATTGGCAATGACTTCATTGCAATTCATATTTGTTTGAGTGCCACTGCCAGTTTGCCACACGTGAAGTGGAAAATGATCATCCAGCTGACCTTGATAAATTTCATCACAAGCTTTCAGAATCCATTTTTTTTTCTCTTCGGAAAGCAACTTCAATTCGGCATTGGTTAATGCAGCAGCTTTCTTGATCAATGCCAAGGCTCTAATCACCTCAATGGGCATTTTTTCTTGACCAATTGAAAAATGAATCAAGGATCTAGCCGTCTGTGCTCCATAATATTTATCTGAAGGAACATCAATAGTTCCAAGAGAATCTGTTTCTTTTCGGTATTTTACCATAAATTTCCTTTTTATTACTTTTTACAATCGCAAAAGCTTAGTCATAAAATAGAGCTTTTAACTTTTCTTTTTCCTCTTCATTTAATTTGGGATAATCCAATTGTAAGGCTTCCATTTTTTCTACGATTATGCTAGCAGCCAGCAGTTGGCTGTACCACTTATGATCTGCTGGTATAATGTACCAAGGACAGTGTTTGGTAGAAGTCTCAACAAGCAGCTTTTCATAGGCAGAAATATACTCATGCCATTTTTTTCTTTCCATCAGGTCCGAAAAAGATATTTTCCACTGCTTATCATCCCTTTCGATTCTTTCCGCCAATCGCTTATCCTGCTCTTTTTTTGACAAATGAAGAAAAAACTTGATAATCAAGAGTCCGTTTTCTACAAGAAACTGTTCAAAGTGGTTGATGGCTGAAAATCTTTTTTCCCAGAATTTTTCATCAAAAGTCTGTTGAGGAAGCCTTTCTTTTTCGAGAAGTTCTGGATGGACCCTGGTCACCAGAAGTTCTTCATAATAAGATCTATTGAAAATTCCAATGTGACCTTTGGCCGGTAATCTTTTCCAACATCGCCACAAAAAGTCATGTTCTAATTCCTCAACTGTGGGTTTTTTAAAACTATAAACCTCAACACCCTGCGGATTTAATCCAGACAAAACATGTTTAATCAGACTATCCTTCCCCGCACAATCCATTCCTTGTAGAATAATCAGTAAAGAATAGGTATTCCGGGCATAAAATCTATCCTGTAAACTGATCATTTTTTCTATATCTGCACCCAGCTTTGTTAAAGCCTCTTCTTTACTCTTAAAATGCCCTGTATCGGCAGGATCAAAATCCGCTAAAAAGACCTTTTGCCCTTCTTTAATTAGATAAGCAGCCGTATTCATCAGAATTTCAATAATAGGCTTTTATTACATACTGCATGAGCATCCGTTGTGCATTAAAAAAAGAACCGTTAATGGCGATGCAGGAACGCATGATTAATGAATAGGCATCCTTATTCTTATAAAAGAGGGGCATAACTACTTTTTCCAGTTTGTCATAGAGAGCATTAGCATCCCGATCGTTGCTATGGTCATCTTCTATTCCTTCTTTTTTTTGAAAATGATCCATCCCAATAGACCATCCAGTCATCCCCTCAATGCAACCCTCTATCCACCATCCATCCAGAACGCTCAAAGAGGGAACACCGTTGATAGCCGCTTTCATCCCACTCGTTCCAGAAGCTTCCAATGGCGGTAGCGGATTGTTTAACCAGAGATCGACTCCAGCCACAATCCTTTTAGCTAAAGCCAAATCATAATTTTCTAAAAAAACAAGTTTTACTTCAGGACTCAGAGAAGAATGGATAGCATGTATTCTTTGGATAATTTTTTTACCCTCTTCGTCTTTAGGATGCGCCTTGCCTGCAAAGACTAATTGCAGCGGTCCTATTGCTTTTGCAATAGACTTTAGCCGATCAAGATTCGAAAAAATAAGCTCCGGTCTTTTGTATGCGGTCATTCTTCGGGCAAAACCAATTGTAAAATTATCAATCTCCATACCAATGTTTTTCTGTCTATTCACAAAGTCCAACAAATGCCTCTTGTTAATCAAATGGGCTTCCCAAATTTGCTTTAAAGGAATAGCAATAGCATAACGAATACTGAAAATATCCTCTCTCCAGTGAGGAATATGTTTATCAAAAAGTTCCTGAATTGGCTGACTGACCCAAGAGGGGACATGGACCCCATTAGTGATGGCATCTATTTCATAATGAGAGAAGAGCATTCGAGAAACTTCCGAATGTCTTTTAGCAACGCCGTTAATATAATGACTAAGATTTAAAGCTAGATAAGTCATGTTTAAGAAGTCCCCACAACAGAAAATATCCCTGAGCTCCCCATAATAAAAAGGGAAGAAAGGTAAAACCTCTTTTACAAGAGAAAGAGGGAACTTATCATGACCGGAAGCCACCGGTGTATGCGTTGTGAAAACACAAAGGGCTCGAACCGCTTCGATATCCTCCCAAGAAATAGGCTCATGCTTTGTTTCAGATATTTCTCTAAGCAACTCAAGAGTCAAGAGGCTCGAATGGCCTTCATTCATGTGAAATCTGTCTATTTTCTTATAGCCTAAAGCCCGAAGCATCCGTACGCCTCCAATCCCTAAAACAGCCTCTTGACACAATCTATAGCGATCATCTCCACCATATAAAAAACCACTAAGACTTCTATCATAAGGATCGTTTTCTGGAAGATCGGTATCCAAAAAATAAACGGGAACTTTATGCTCATTCTGCTCAATTTCATAGAGCCAACATCGAACCGTCACCACTCTATTTTCCAGTTGAATTGTTACTCGAGGTTGCTGTTCTACAAGAAAATCATCAACAGCCCATTCTACAGGTTCTTCTCTTTGAACTCCCTGCTCATCTATCTTTTGAAAGAAATACCCTTTGCGATAAAGCAGACTAACTCCAACCATGGAAAAGCCGACCGAAGCAGCGGCACTTAATGTGTCTCCAGCCAAAACACCAAGTCCCCCACTATAAGTGGGAATGCGCTCATCAACAGCGATTTCCATTGAAAAATAAGCAATAGTGCGATAGAAAGAATTTTTTAAATGATTCATTTTGGGGGGTATGGCTTCACACCCAGAGGACTATGCTTAGGTTTTTGATTGTATACTGAAGAATAGATAATATCAAGCTTAATTACCAACTCCTACAAGCAAAAATATTGTCTTGCTTACCTTGCTCGCATGCTTAAGAATTACAATAAAATGAAAAGATCCCTGTTGGGTCCATTTCTTTTCATTTTTTTTGTTTCAATTCACAACTTCATCTCCTGTCTCAATGCAGCTGTTCTTCTTGGGATTGATGTTCTAAGGGAAGAAAATTTCGCCTCCTTAAAAGGGAAAAGAGTAGGACTTATTACTAATCAAAGTGGTGTAGATTCCCATGGAGTGCCTACTAGACTGATACTCCAAAAGGCACCTGGAGTCAAACTCGTCAGCCTTTTTGCCCCAGAGCATGGCATTGAAGGAAAAATCAAAGCCGGAGATGAAGTACCCTCTCATCGAGATAGACTGACGGGCTTAAAGGTTTTTTCCCTCTATGGAGAAACAAAAAAACCAACTCAAGCAATGCTAAAAAATCTTGATTGTTTAGTTTTCGATGTTCAGGACATTGGCTGTAGAAGCTATACTTTCGTAAGCACTATGGTGGCAGCGATGGAGGCTTGTGGCGAAGCCGGCATTCCTTTTTACGTACTGGATAGGCCTAATCCCCTTGGTGGACTACGTGTGGAGGGGCCACTGGTTAATCCCAGCTGGAAATCATTCGTCAGTTTTATTCCAGTACCTTATGTTCATGGAATGACTGTGGGAGAAATAGCCCAGATGGCTAATGGCAGGGGGTTCATCTCGCATCCCTGTAGACTTTATGTAATTCCCATGAAAGGATGGAATCGATCCATGGTATGGCAAGATACCGGCTTACGATGGATCCCTACCTCACCCAATATACCAAGAGAAGACACCCCTGTTTACTATGTCGTCACAGGTCTTGTTGGTAGTCTATCAGGACTTGAGCTTGGAACAGGCACAACAGAAGCCTTTAGGTTGATAGCAGCTAAAGGACTGGATGGCTATCGGTTGGCAAGAGAAATAAACGGATTGAATCTTCCTGGAGTCCTTGCTGTTCCTAGATCTATTAATGGACTTATTGGATTAGAATTGCAGATCGACCCTAAAACTCCTGCAAATCTCACTGCTCTTGCTGTCTTTCTTGCGTCTCGAATCAACAACATGGCCCATCCAAGTCCTTTCCAAAGATCTTCTGTTGCCCATAAAAATCTTTTTTTCAAAGTCTATGGCAGTCCTCTTATTCTGACAGAGCTCAATACCTACAAGTCCCTTCAATCCATTGCACGAAAATGGGCTTATGACCTAAACGCTTTTTTATTAGCCAGAAACAGTTATTTGCTCTATCCAAGTAAGGAAATAATCCTAGAGAACAAAATTCCCATCAAAAAGGCACAGAAGGTCAAAAGGACTGAGGACTCTGAATCTTTTAATTAAAAATATGTTGAATGTTTTTTTCAAAATCAGCCGTTACAACTTTTTTAGCCACTGATAACGCTTTTTTTTCCTTTTCCTTTTCAAGAGTATCCAGTAGCAAAACAAAGTTTTTGAATGATTTGTTCTGTCCTTCTTTAGGAGGTTTCAATTGCGTAAGAAAAGAGGCCAGCACATGAAAGTCATGTGCTTGACCAAGTAGTTGTTCGATCTGTTTAAATTTTTTTAGGACTTTGCTTAGCCCTTTAGAATTGTTTTGCCGCATGCAAAGATCAAGAAGATAGTAAAATCTCTTTGTTTTGAGCCTCCAACGATGAAATGAATCAGCCGATTCTTCTTCTATAGCTTTTTCCATTGTTTTTTTTACAGCCTTAAAGCCTTTTGTTAACCTTTCTAAGATTATTTTTTTTTCGATTGCCCGTTTAGATAATTGACTAAGCAGCTTTTCTTTGGCTTCTAAAAGCACTTCCATAACCGAAACAAGCTTCTTAGAAGCATCCATCTTATCTCCATTAGAAAAGGATTGGCTTTGGTTCCATTCCAACGATTGTTCTTCCAAAAAACGATCAATTTTGTTGGGAATTATCAATTGAGGATAATCTTTCTTAATTTTTCTAAGAATATCTATCGACACATGCGAATCTCTTATAGAACCTAAGCTTGACATAGCCATCTTGACTCGATGCTTTTCTTTTTCTAAAAGACGGCAATCAAGTATTGGCTTAAAAAAATAATAAAGGGCACGCAATTTTTTGCCTAAGACTCTCAGATCATGGATCTGCTCAGCGAAGCTTTCTGGATTTTTCCATTTCAAAAGGTCCTTGGAGGCAGTATCCCATAGATTGAGGCTTTCCTGCTGCTTGCTTATTCTTCTAGTTAGCTTTTCCATAAGAAAAGATCCGTTAAAAAATATCTATCAGTTTAAAAAGAAAAAAAAGGGCCAATTTATTCTCTTTTATTCTTTCCATTGACAATCTTTTTTTAAGAAATAAAGTTTAAAGCATGCCTAGAGAACAGATCATCCTTGAATGCACGGAAGCGAAGGCCGAAGGCAAACCTGCTTCTCGGTACTATGGAACAAAGAACAAAAAGTTACAACAAGGCAAAATTGAACTCAGAAAATATAATCCTTTTCTTAGACGTCACACCCTACATCGAGAAATTAAATAAAAAAAGCCATACAACAATAGACTCATGGGTTAGTTGAATTTCTCCTTTTGCAAAAGGAGATTTGCTATATCCCAATCCTCTTGCAATGTCATCTTCATGTTATTTCCTTTATAGAAAACGACTTTTACAGTTCCTCCAATCCGCTCAACCGCGGAGGCATCATCGGTTACTATATCCCCTTGGTTTTGTAATGCCATATAGGCCTTTTCCAATAAAGACCTTTTAAAAATCTGAGGCGTCTGCACCGTCCATATTTTGCTTCTGTCCAGGGTCTTAAGGATTTTTCCATCCATATCCACTTCTTTTAGAGTATCCGAACAAGGCTTTCCGCAAACAGCTGCTCCCACTTCTCTTGCTGCCTGAAAGACTACTGAAATAAGTTCTTCTTTAATAAAAGGTCTAGCCGAGTCATGAACCATTACATATTCCCACAGCGGATCCAAAGCCAATAATCCCTGATAGACCGAATCCTGCCTTTCTTTGCCCCCTTCTGCAATTTTTATATCTTTATCATGACAAAGGGTTGAAATTTTTTCCATCGCCCTTTCGAAATTTTCTTTCGATACAACCACTACAATTTGTCCCACTAAAGGAGAGTTCAGAATTCTATGCAAACAGATTTCTAAAGGACATAGTCCATTAGCAAACGGTTTGAATATCTTGTCAAAACCCATCCGCTTGCTTTGTCCTGCCGCAACAAGAATAGTTCCTATAAAAGCATTCATCGTGTCTATTTGACATTGCTTTTTCCCATTTTTGCCTTTAGAACCGGGCCTTTGGTTTTTGTCCCTTCTCGGGCTTGCGCCGATTCTTCTTTAGCTTCTTCTTTGGCAGCAACATCCGAATAAAAAAGAATGCCTTTTTTCCGGAGATTGAAAACGAAAGCGGACAGATTTTCTGAAATTTCAGGGTCGTTAAGAATCTTTGCGAGTGGTCCCTTACCATACTGAGCGTCTGCAAGTAGTTGATCAGTTCGACTCAAAACCAACCGCAACTCCTTTATAGTAGCTCGAAGATCAGATGCAGTTTCCTCTGTCAATACATTCTGATTGATCCTGTTGACAATGGTTCCCGCCCCTTCAAGTAATTGGGTTGCCGAATTTATTAAAGGGGTAATCTGACTGGTCACATCACTCAGGGTTGAAGCTCTAGTTCCCCGAACCTTATCCCCATTCCGCAAAAAAGGAGCCGTTACTCCTTTAGGAGTAATCGCAATAGCTTTATCCCCTAACATCCCTACATCTACAATTTGGAACAAAGCATCCTTACGGATTTTAGCATCAGCGTTAATTTTTATATCCACCTCCACCGCCCTCCCCTCCCTAATTTGCCGCGGGGTACTGATCACTCTACCAACTGGAGCACCCGCAAAATAAACAGGAGCACCCTTAATCAATCCATAAGCATTAGGAAACTCGACAGTAACTTGATAAGAAGGACGAAATTTTTCCCCATACCGGCCGAAATAAATGATCAATGCCCCTAAAATCGCCAGCCCTATCAAAAGAAATAAACCCACCTTCAGTTCTAAATTTTTTGGTTCCATTTCAATTACACCTCGCTTCGGATTCTATAATCCCATGTACAAAATTACGAATCACAGGATCCATTGAAGTCTCAAACTCTTGGGGAGTCCCTATCCTGTAAATTTTACCATTATAGAGCATGGCTACAGTGATTCCCAGTTGCCGAACCGCCTCCATATCGTGGGTAACTATAACAGTAGTCACATTAAATTCTTTATTTAAAGAACAAATAAGAGCGTTAAGTTCCGAAGAGGCTATAGGATCAAGTCCAGCAGTTGGTTCATCGAAAAATATGATCTTCGGTTTCGCTATAACTGCACGAGCCACGGCTACTCTTTTTCGCATTCCTCCACTAAGTTCAGACGGCATCTTCTTTTCCTGACCTTTTAACAATAGCCTTTCTAAAAGTTCACTCACTTCTTTCTTAATCTCTTTTTCACTCATTCCTCCCTTTTCCCGCAAGGCAAAAGCAACATTTTCTTCAACGGTCATAAAATCAAATAGGGCACCATTCTGAAAAACCATTCCCATATCTCTCCGTAAGGGAGCAAGTTTTCTTTCTGAAAGCATTACAATATTTTGACCCTTATACCAAACTTCCCCAGAATCTGGCTTTATTAAGCCAAGAATAATGCGTAAAAGGACACTTTTACCCCCTCCGCTCCTTCCAATAATCATGAACCGGTCTCCTTCAAGGATTTCAAAATTGACTCCATCTAAAACAACAGTTCCATTGAAAGTTTTTTTGATATTGACTACCTTCAGCATCTTTCTGCTACCCTTTTGTGCGATTCAAGAACAAATAAGTTCTTTTCCCTGCTCTCTTTCCTTGTTTCTCTATCCTTCTCCATCATTTATCAGTTATCAGACACAACCAACAGCTCATAGAGCTCACAGATTTTTATTTTCTTACAAATACCCATTTTTATAAGCATTTCTCATTTGTCTATCTTTATCTATCTCTTCTTTATCCTGCAAACAGGATATTCATAAGAAAACTAAAGAAAAAGTTAGAAATAAGAATGGATATCGAAGAATATACCATTGCCTGCGTCGCAGCAATCCCTACTCCTTCAGCACTTAATTGACAATTAAGTCCCCGATAGCAGCTAATCAATACAATCAGCCCCCCAAAAAACATCCCTTTTAATTCTCCCATCCATACATCATCGAGCGATGTAAATCTGATTGTATTTTCCCAATAATAAGCAGGCTCCACTCCCAGCAATGGCACAGAGACCAAATAGCCACAGAGGATACCTATCCCAGAAGTAATAGCCACAAGCAACGGCATAGAAACAACCAGGCCCAAAAAACGCGGCACAACCAGATATTGGGTCACGTATACTCCCAGAGCCCTCAAGGCGTCAATCTGTTCGGTCACTCTCATTGTTGAAATTTCTGCAGCCATTGCAGAACCTACCCGGCCCGACACCATTAGAGCACAGAGGACAGGCCCCAATTCCCTTAACATGGCTAAAGTTACGACTGGGCCCGTAGCTGAACTCATCCCAAGTTTTCCAAAATGAAACTGCACTTGGGCTGCAAAAACAGCACCTGTAAAAGCTCCGGTTATTAAAACTATAATCTGGGATTTTGCCCCAATAGATAAAATCTGCATCAAAAACAGCTTCCAACGTAATGGAAAACTAAAAAAGGAATAAATGGTATCGAGAAGGAGGAAAAAAATTTCACCCGTGCTTCTTAAAAATTGAATACACTGATGTCCAAGACGCTGTATCAATTTAATCCTCCTTTTTTTATAACTGGATAGTGCTTTATTTTTTCGTTTTAATAAAAAAGAAAAAAAAGAAAAAAATTAAATTCCTAAAAATAAAAGAAAAAACTAATTCACTCTTTTTTGAAGATAAATAAGATATTGGAACTATCTTTTCCCAAAAGGAAAACAAATTTAGCAAAGGTTGGAAGTTCCTCCGGGAATGAAGCTATAGTATTATGATAGCAATGCACCCGTAGCTCAGTGGATAGAGCAGCGGATTTCTAATCCGTTGGTCGCGTGTTCGAATCACGCCGGGTGCGCCACGATAAGTAGCCGATAATCAAGAATAGATCAAAATTGTAAGTTAAACTCAATAAAACTTATAAAAATGGAATAATGCCTAAGAATACATCTAAAAACCTAAAAATTAATGCTATAAAATGTGAGAAAAATCCTAAATCTTTACCTATCCTACAAGAATTTTTAGAATTTTTGCTCTACTGGCTATCTCAATGGGAAGAAAGTAAGTATTCCGTTTGCTGTCTCCGAGCAAAGGCATAACAATCAAGAAGACTTTTTAAGTTCTTCTACGTCCAACCGAACGGCTTTAGCCAAAATTTTTTCTATTAACTCAATTCTTTTCCCCTGCTCGGCGAACCTCGCATTCACCGCTTCAAACCTGGAATTCATTTCTGAGCGGAGATCATCCAGTCTTTTCTCCATCGCTTCAAACCTAGCATTCATTTCTAACCGGAGGCTGTTCATTTCCCCTCGAAGACTATTCATTTCTCCTCGAAGACTATTCATTTCTCCTCGAAGACTATTCATCTCTCCACGAAGGCTGTTCATCTCTCCTCGAAGACTGTTCTGAAACCAGACCACAGCCCCTATAACAGTAACGATTACCGTAATTGTTTGAACCCACTCCATTACTTAAGATTATCCAGTGTTTTATATTTTTTGCAAGAAAACTAAAGCCCTAAGAAAATACTAAGAGCATAGCATCTTATTTTTCTTAAAAAAACAGAACCATGGCTAACCTTTTATCATAGTGAGGATTCAGACAAGTTATCGTAATCGTTACTGTTCCTAGAGCAATGGTTGCCTTTCACAATAACCTGCGGTTAAAAATGAAATTACCATTGAGATTCCAATTTTTTACTCTAGCTACACAAGCTAAAATTATCACGTTGCTTTGTCCTTGACACTCTCAACCCGCTAAAACGGATGAACTTCTAGCTAGAACGCACGACTGGTAGGCAGTCCTCATGGGGAACCTGCCTGCGAACCGAGGTCGCTTGAGGCCGTGCTGCAGTTAGACAACTTTGGCCCCTATCCAGTCTACACCTGCTTTTTGGCTTCCGGTTGTTCATCCCGGTGGCCCGCCCTCGCAGAGGGCTGGGTCGCAGATACGTGATGCGCATTGGAAATAGCACCACATGACCGAAGGATAGCGGGTATCCGTTGAGGACGCCGAACACATCCCGATTGGCCCTGAAAGCCGCATTTCGGCCATCGTCAGTTCCGCCCACGGGGCTTATGCCGCATTCCGGACACCGGCTGGACCTGCCCCGTTCGTCCTCGGTGAAGCACGTGATCTGGGCTTGCTCCGACCTCTGTATCAAATATTCCAAATCCTTGCTGTATTCCCATTGGCTCATCCGCTGGTTGTGACGGCATCTACAGGCGCCGCGACGCACCCCATCCGGGTTACCAGCGAAGATGGATTGAATTCCATGATACAGGCAGAAGTCCACGGTTTTCCGGATGCCTTTATGACGCAGGTCGAGAAGCCTGCGTTTATGACGCAGCGTGCGCTTCGCTCTGGCTCATCCGAGCTTGCGGAAGCGCCGGCTGCCTTTCTTGAATCGGAAGTGCTTTTTCAGGATTTCGCCAAGTTGCTTGCTGTGCAGCCGCTTGATGGTGCGCTAACCTTGCCCGGAAACGACTAGAGCTTTCCCGTCGTTGGAGACTACGGCGGCCTGGTGAATTTGGTCGACATCCACCGTGGCACACCGTTCCGCGGGCTCTTACAAGTTCGGGTCAGATGCCGATTTTGACAAGGGTTACGTGCCATTCGTTAGGCAGGTCATTCCAGACAATCAGGCAAGCGAATTTGTGAAAAAGCCAAGCGGGACGCGGCAATATCAGAAACGATCCTCCTCGTCCCATGGGGGGACGATCCGCTTTTCCTCCTATCCCATTGCTTGGACCAGCCACATCAGGGGGGAAAAGCGCTTGTCCTTATATGAATAGCAGATAGCCCTGCGCCTACGCGGCTGTTCCTGCGAGCTACTTCCACGGCTGCCTCGAAGGCGTGAAAGACCTGTTGGAGGCCTTGGGCATGCAAGACGTAGCAGCCTCCGGCGGTGGCTTTTTGATTTTCGCCGCGTCCAGACAGCCTTGAAATGCTTGTCCCGGCACGTCGCCCAGACCTTGGCCGCCTCTATCTGACCTTGCTGAATGATAGGGAGCCTCTCTTTTGGAGATACACTTCAAGGATAGGAGGAGGACCTGTTCTACAGATGTTATTCATAGCATTCTGGCTGATACATTACAAACCAGAAACACGCGATAGGGGCATTATCAGATCGCCTACCACTTTGTATTGATACCGAAATACCGTCGCAGAATACACGCTGGCGTGGTGGAGGCGACCTGCAAAGCTCTGATCACCAAATGCTGCCGACAACACGGCTTTCGGATGCCAGTTTTGAGAACGGACATCGACCAGGGGCATTGCTTCGTATCGGCCCCGCCTCGTTGGTCACCTTCAACGATCAAGGGACTTCTTAAGGACTACACGTCCCGCGAGGCTATCGGAAATGGTTCCCGAAGCTTAATAACATTGGGCATTGCTGGGAACACTTATGGACGCAAGCCTACTGTGTGGGAACGGCTGGGGCAGTATCGGCGAAAGTCATTCGTCATTACATCACAGCATGCCAAGGCAAATAGCCATTTGTAGCGCTCTCATCCCAATTTCCTCAAGGGGACAGGTATTCCCGCGCCGTTTATAAATAAAAGAAAACAAAAGCATGAAATGGTATTTTATTCATTATAGTCTTCTAATGAATTTAAACAGTACGAAAATCTATTATATCAATGCGATAGCTTGAGATCTATTTGATTCAAAAATGACTTTTGCAACTACAGCTAGCCCATCTTCCGCAAGTTTTTGGTCATTTTGTTGATGTATCAATGACTTATGTATATTTGTGTAGGACACAATAATTTATTTATCTTTTATTATTTTGTTGGCATCGTGTCGAAAATATGTTAGTCAGGTAGGCATGTACTTGCAGGAGGTCCGCACACGCCACAAAGGGAAGATTTACAGGTCCTATATTGTCCGAGAGTCCTACCGGGTGGGGAAGCAGGTGAAGACCCGCCGGATCGCCAACGTGACCCGGTTGCCGGAAGAAGCTCGGGAAGTGCTGGCGGCGGCCTTGCAAAAGAAGCGTCTTGTCCCTGTAGAGGGGCTCGAAGTCCAGGAGGCACTTGATTACGGAGGAATGGCCGTTCTCGAAGAAGCCTGGGGTCGCTTTGACCTCGATGAAGTCTTTGCCAGTGTTGGCTCGGAGCGGAAACAAAGGCTTTTAAAGGCGATGATTTTTGGCCGGATTCTCTTTCCTTCCTCGAAGCTGGCCCTTCGGGAGGAAGCGCGAGGAACTCTTCTGGCCAAGGTTTGTGGGCTCGAGGAGAAGGATCTGGATGAGGACGAGCTCTACCGGGCGATGGATGAGTTAAACGGCTGTTGGAGTGGGATTGAGAAGAAGCTTTACCAAGGGAGGCAACCGCAGGGGGCGAGCCTGGTGCTCTACGATCTATCAAGTGTTTACTTCGAAGGGGAGGGCCCTGAGGGACTGGCGCAATATGGCTATAGTCGGGATCACCGGCAGGATCGGCGACAAGTTCTTCTGGCGGTGGCTACGGATGGTCGGGGGATTCCGTTCCATGTGGAAGTGCTGAGAGGGAATCGGGCGGACCGCACGACCTTGACGGGGCTCTTGGTCACGCTCAGACGGAGGTTTGGGATCCAAGAGGCGACCTTCGTCTTCGATGGGGGGATGAGGAGTTGGTGGAACTTGGAGATCCTGACTGGCATGGAGCTGGAGTACGTGACCCGGTCGACTCGGGCCAAGCTTCAGGAGATTCTCAGTCGTCTGCCCGAAGATCGGCAGCTTTGGCTAACGGACCGGACGCGGGTACTGGAGATCGAACAGGAGGGAGTGCGCTATGTCATTGCGGGAGGAGAATGGCGGGCTCAGCGGGACCGCGAACGGCGACAAAACCGCATTGCCCAAGCAGAAGAGGTGCTCCGCCAGATCACGAAGGCGGTACGCCGGCAGGTGAATCCCGTGAATCTCGGCAGCCGGGTTGGCCGAGCGCTGCAGAGGCTCCAAGCGCACAAATACTTCCAGTACGGCGTCGACGAAGACGGCCGGTTCTGGTGGAAACTGGATCAGGAGCGGGTCAAGGAAGAAGAGGCGACTGACGGCTGGTATCTCTTGGAGACCAATCTCCTGGCGACCAAGGCTTCGGGCCAGGCGGTGCTCACCCACTATAAGCAGCTGGCTGTGGTCGAAGCCGCTTTCTCGGAGCTCAAGAGTTACCTGGAAGTCCGTCCCGTCTATCACTGGCGACCGGACCGAGTCCGCAACCATGTAAGGATCTGCTTCCTTGCCTTCTGGATAAGTGCGCGGCTCGGAGCCGAATGGGTGGCCAAGGGCTTTACCGAAGAGGTGCCCAAGGTGCTTCGGCGTCTTCAGACGATCCGCTTGGTCAACCTCTCTCTAAAAGGACAACCGCTGATTGGGCTCTTCTCTCAGATTCCCCCAAAGTTGAATGCCCTGCTTCAAAAGCTCGATCTACTTTCTCTCTTCGCTTCTCCGCCCAAGTGGGCAATGTAGGCAGAACGAAAAATCTATTTCGTTCTTTTGCAATCACTTATGACGCAACATTGCGGAAGATGGGCTAGTAAATCTCTTTTTACAATATGGTTTATGATTAAATCTTATATTGTCTGCAGGAGCACGCTTAAACTGCCTTTCATTCTTACATAATTCCATTATTGTATTAATCTATAATGTACGAAAGCGCACCTCCATTTTACCACTTATCTATTTCAAATTTTTACTAAATTTACAAAAACATACACGCAACTCATCTTTAATTTTCTATATTTATAGATTATTATTTTTCAATCTACTTACAATCAAGCCCAAGGTTCCTTATCATGCAGGTTGCTTCATCTTTAGCTGCAGCTTCAGTATGGGCTTGGGCATGTTTAGCATGCCCATGAGCTATATGAGCCTGATGACCTGAATCTGCACGTTCACCAGCACGATGATGTTATGCAGCTTTTCTGTGGTGCATCGCGACACGTTCGTAATGCATAGCAGCTTTTTCATGTTCTTTAGCAACCGTATCGGTTATAAGATCCTCCCTTTTAGATTGTTGAACAGAATTTATGAGATGATCTTTTTTTATAAACTTCTTTTATAAGACACTTTTCATCGATTATCTTCTCTGATTTTACAAAGGAAGCTCCTTATCCCTTAAAATAGTATAAAACCACCTCATCAAATGCTGTGTATTAGCCTATTCTATAAAAAGTCAAATATATCTTCTCTTATGTCGAAATGATTACACTGATTATATCTAAAACTCCTAAAAAAAGAATCGCTTGGAAGCAGCTTTTCAAAGACCATCTTTTTAAAATCATTTATAATGGACAGTATCTATCTTTTCATCATCATTGTGTTTAAGTTTGTAATTATCAAAGCATTAAAATCCTTATATTTGTGAACTTCTGTGAGATAAGACACCAAACTGTTACGTAATGCTGTATCCGATTTCTCCTGTTGTTTTAGTGGGAATAGTTAGAAAAGCTTTTTCTTAGCTAAAAACTTATGGTTTTGTACTTTTTCATATGAAAAAGTTTGCTTTTCTTTCCTTTGCTGTTGGAATAATGGTATTCGCTCTTGGCAGTTATGCACAAGTTTACCCTATTCCTGATTTTCCTATACGACCCAATTTAAAAGAACCATCGATTCAACCTCCATTTGGCACTCCTTTTGTGCAGACATTCTGGTCTACTTGGGAAGTGAAAGGCCATCATTTTCAACAAGGGATGCCTCAGGAACAGGTTATTAAAATCATGGGCGAGGAATACGAGCGGTTTGATGTCATGAATCTCCACTATCGAAGAGGACGTATAATGACAGGATACATAGCAATTAGTAACAAACAAAATGGGAACTTAATCAGAGCTCATGTATTGAAATGGACATACAAAGATTCTTCCCATTATGTTTATGATGCATACTTTATCTTTTCTGATGAAGATAACCGTTTAACTCGGATCTTTTACGAACAGAAGCCACTCGATCTTATCGCTCAATAAAATATCGGAGCAGTCTTTACATCAATTTGAGGGTTGAATAAACCAATGGCTAACTTTATCTTTTGCTTGGATAATTGCTACAATGTTTATACATTCAGCAACCGTGTTTTTTAGACATTTGAATGGACAAATTTAAGAAACTGCCTCAGGCTTTCTAGAGCTTGTATTTATTCCTGTAATACCGGACAAAACATATCATAGATAAATCAGAATATCCTCAATTAGTAGAAGAGGTAGCAAAGCTCGTGGAACAAATGAACGCTTTTTTCAAAAAGAGAATTCAGAAAATACATGTCGGAAGAATTTGATCAAAATCAAAAATTTAGGTAACTCAAAAGAAAACCTTTTAAGAATCTATTTTATGAGACATAGATTTTTGATTATGAAATAACGATATCATATATAATCCGATTAATAATTGTATAACATCATAAAAAAGAATTACAAATATTGCTCTTTGGTGGTTTGCCCATCTTCCGCAAGTTTTTGGCCATTTTGTTGATGTATCAATGATTTATGTATATTTGTGTAGGACACAATAATTTATTTATCTTTTATTATTTTTTTGGCATCGTGTCGAAAATATGTTAGTCAAGTAGGCATGTACTTGCAGGAGGTCCGCACCCGCCAAAAAGGGAAGATCTATCGATCCTATATTGTCCGAGAGTCCTACCGGGTGGGGAAGCAGGTGAAGACCCGCCGGATCGCCAACGTGACCCGATTGCCGGAAGAAGCTCGAGAAGTGCTAGCGGCGGCCTTGCAAAAGAAGCGTCTTGTGCCTGTAGAGGGGCTCGAAGCCCAGGAGGCACTTGATTACGGAGGATTGGCCGTTCTTGAGGAGGCTTGGCATCGCTTTGGCCTTGAGGAAGTCTTTGCTAGTGTTGGCTCGGAGCGGAAACGAAGGCTTTTGAAGGCGATGATTTTTGGCCGGATTCTCTTTCCTTCCTCGAAGCTGGCCCTTCGGAAGGAAGCGCGGGGGACTCTTCTGGCCAAGGCTTGTGGGCTTGAGGAGAAGGATCTGGATGAGGACGAGCTCTACCGGGCGATGGATGAGTTGAACGGCTGTTGGAGTGGGATTGAGAAGAAGCTTTACCAAGGGAGTCAGCCGCAGGGGGCGAGCCTGGTGCTCTATGATCTTTCGAGTGTTTACTTCGAAGGGGAGGGCCCTGAGGGACTGGCGCAATATGGCTATAGTCGGGATCACCGGCAGGATCGGCGACAAGTTCTTCTGGCGGTAGCTACGGATGGTCGGGGGATTCCGTTCCATGTGGAAGTGCTGAGAGGGAATCGGGCGGACCGCACGACCTTGACGGGGCTCTTGGTCACGCTCAGACGGAGGTTTGGGATCCAAGAGGCGACCTTCGTCTTCGACGGGGGGATGAGGAGTTGGTGGAACTTGGAGATCCTGACTGGCATGGAGCTTGAGTACGTGACCCGGTCGACTCGGGCCAAGCTTCAGGAGATTCTCAGTCGTCTGCCTGAAGACCGGCAGCTTTGGCTAATGGACCGGACGCGGGTACTGGAGATTGAACAGGAGGGGGTGCGCTATGTCATTGCGGGAGGAGAGTGGCGGGCTCAGCGGGATCGCGAACGGCGGCAAAGCCGCATTGCCCAAGCAGAAGAGGTGCTCCGCCAGATCACGAAGGCGGTACGCCGGCAGGTGAATCCCGTGAATCTCGGCAGCCGGGTTGGCCGAGCGCTGCAGAAGCTCAAAGCGCACAAATACTTCCAGTACGGCGTCGACGCAGGCGGCCGGTTCTGGTGGAAACTGGATCAGGAGCGGGTCAAGGAAGAAGAGGCGACTGACGGCTGGTATCTCTTGGAGACCAATCTCCCGGCGACCAAGGCTTCGGGCCAGGCGGTGCTCACCCACTATAAGCAGCTAGCTGTGGTCGAAGCCGCTTTCTCGGAGCTCAAGAGTTACCTGGAAGTCCGTCCCGTCTATCACTGGCGACCGGACCGAGTCCGCAACCATGTAATGATCTGCTTCCTTGCCTTCTGGATAAGTGCGCGGCTCGGAGCCGAATGGGTGGCCAAGGGCTTTACCGAAGAGGTGCCCAAGGTGCTTCGGCGTCTTCAGACGATCCGCTTGGTCAACCTCTCTCTAAAAGGACAACCGCTGATTGGGCTCTTCTCTCAGATTCCCTCCGAGTTGAATGCCTTGCTTCAAAAGATCGATCTACTTTCCCTCTTCGCTTCTCCGCCCAAGTGGGCAATGTAGGCAGAACGAAAAATCTATTTCGTTCTGTTGCAATCACTTATGACGCAACGTTGCGGAAGATGGGTTTGATAAAGCTATGTTGGCTAAAATCAAAGCACTACCAGTATTACTCATTCCTGTTCCAAAAACGAGTGACTTTTTCACGTCTTCCAGATAATGAAAAAACCAACCAATAAAATTTCCAACAGAGAAACGAGAAAAACAATAAATAAAAGAAAAAAAATAAAACCATTAATAAAAATATAAAATTAGCTTATTGAAATGTTTTCGGTAAAGAAGCTGTACTATTTGCATAGCAAAGAAGAAGTAAAAAAGTATTTTCTATATAGTGAATTGTATTCAACTTTAGGTCTTTTAAAACACAACGACATAATGAACCACCTACAGTAGGCAAAATAGCAAACAACAAAAGAAAAATTCCTATTCGTTTAGCAATTACTGTATGAAGGTCTAGTGCATTGGAACCACTAATCATCTCTTCCATCCAATGTAATAGGCAAGGAGAAAAAAGGGGGCTTGGGAAAGTAGTGAAAAGAACTAACAGGAGAGAAAAAATTACATTTTCCCCAGCATTTTGTGACCATACCGTTGAAAATCCAGCCACCGGCATCGCTGAGACAAGGGCCAATCCCAAAAATATACTCTTAATAAGTTCGTAATGACCAAAATGAAGCCCTGATTAGATAATCAAAGTAATAGAATGAGTAATTTGCTATCTAAAATGGATGCTGGATTCTAGAACCAGGGAAAACGAATTGAATTGGTAGAAAAAAACTTTAGACGAGGCCATCAGAGTCCAATCCGAAGAATTAAAAAAAGATAAATATGTTATAACAAATAAAGAGCAATACTAAAACCGTATCCTGCAGTCGTACTATTTTATCTTGTGAGCTGTTAATCCCCCCCTTCAAAAGCCTACCCTCGAAGGCATCCACTGGGTAATCGTCGGGAGAGAATTCTGTCCGGCAGCTCGGCTAATTCTGCCTGAATGGGTTCGAAGTATCCATGAACAGTGTCTTGCCCCTGCTATTCTCCCAGAACCACTAATCTTTTGTGGTCTAGCTTTTCTACCCTAAAAGACCTATGATTTCATTAAATATCTATCTATTCTGGACTCTTTCCGATTGGTTCCTTTTCCCTTAAAAGCTCACAGATCAAATGGTAAACGGTAGCCTGCACTTCTTGGATACGAGGAATGTAGTCAGAACGAACGATAATGGATAGGTCAGCAAGTCCCCTACAAACGATCTCCCCTCCATCGTATCCCAAAATGGCAATAGTAGAAAGCCCCTTTTTCCTTGCTTCCTCAAAACAGGTCAAAACATTGCGTGATCCACCACTTGTCGAAATTCCAACTACAATATCTCCAGATTCTAAATGGGCCATCAATTGACGCGAAAAAATGACTTCTGCTCCAACATCATTGGCCAGCGCAGAGATCACGGCTGGTTCCATAGATAATGAATAGGCAGTCAAAGGTTTGGGCCATTCCACAGATATATTCAGTAGGTCTAAAGCAAAGTCATTGGCATCCGTAGCTGATCCTCCATTGCCAAAGAGGATAATTTTAGCTCCCTGTTGACTTTTTTCTTTAAGTAGTTTTGCTGCCTGAAGAATCTTTTCGCCCTCATCTTCTACCACCTGTAATCTTAATCTTTCATCTTCTTTGGCTTTTTCTCGTATTGACCAACTCACCTCCTCAATAATCCCTGCCTCTGGCTGACCATCTATACCCAAAAAGGGATAGAGAAAATGTGCTTCTCCTCCCGATTGTCCTAAATGACGATGTTCAAAAAAAAGATGCACCGTTTCCCATAAGGTGTGATAAAGGATTTCGACGATCTCTTGAAATATAAAAGGATCTTCAGAAGGATTGTCTATAAAATAACTTCCCCTCTTTCCAGGCAGCGCTAAAGTCAAAGCTCCCCTTCCCATCGCCAGGTCAATGGCCTTTTCAACCAAAACATCTCCTTCAATTCCACTGAATCCAAAAACAATGTCATTAGCCCTGCAGATGGCCTTAAGCCAATTAAAAAAATCCGCTGAGATATCTAAAGCCGGCAGCGCTCGTTTGCCAACGATTACAGGATGGACAAACTCTACCGCAACATGCTGTGCATCAGTTTGAGAAGAGCCTCGACCAAAAGCCAAAATTCTACCTCCATTCAAAAACCGGCTAGC
This sequence comes from Candidatus Methylacidiphilum fumarolicum, assembly GCF_949774925.1. Classification (GTDB taxonomy): domain Bacteria; phylum Verrucomicrobiota; class Verrucomicrobiia; order Methylacidiphilales; family Methylacidiphilaceae; genus Methylacidiphilum; species Methylacidiphilum fumarolicum. The sequence continues at coordinate 981,062 of NZ_OX458932.1, read as the reverse complement.
AATCTGCTGGCATATTGTTGCCAATGATAAAGCTTCTTTTTGGAAAAACAAGGCCGAGAGCTCGTTTCGCTTTTCAACCCGCTGTCTTATCCAATTAAGATCTTTTGGTATTTTTTCTTTCCTTAACATATCCTTGGCAAGGGATCTCCTATCAGCATATCAACCATCCGACTCCCACCATATCCAGAAAGAGCAACCACTTTCCCAGGAGGTTTGTTTGAAATTACCCCAATAATTCTAGCTTCTTCCCCTCCAGGAATGTCATTTAGCAGCTTTTGAAAATCAACGGCCTTCTTCTGATCCACAACAGCAACAAATTGTCCTTCAGAAGCTATGTGCAGGGGATCCAGGCCCAAGATCTCACAAGCTCCTCGAACTTCTTGACGAATTGGAATCGACTCCTCTTCGATCATTATTCCAAAGCCAATGTCATGGGCAAGTTCATTAAGGACTGAAGCCAAGCCTCCCCTTGTAGGATCCCGCATCCACTTAATAGCCGCAGGCTCCAATCTAATCATAGGTTCAATTATTGGCCAAAGAGGTCGGCTATCTGTCTGAAGAGTTGCTTCCAGTTCTATTTCTCCTCTGGCTAAAAGAACTGTAATCCCATGGTCACCGATAGGACCTGAAAGTAAAATTTTATCTCCAACTTCCACTCTATGAGGACCTAAATTCACCCCTGGCTCCACAAGTCCATACCCAGTCGTTGTAATATAAAGCCCGTCTCCTTTTCCGTGCTCAACGACTTTTGTATCCCCTCCAGCAATAATAACCGAGGCAGCTTTTGCAGCCCGAGCCATGGCTTTGACTTCCCGTTGAAAAACCTCCATTGAAAGTCCTGCTTCCAGAATCCAACTGGATAAAATAACCAAAGGCTTTGCTCCCGAAACAGCTAGGTCATTAACAGTCCCGTTGACCGCAAGTTCACCAATGGATCCACCCGGAAATACTAAGGGGCTGATCACATAACTGTCTGTTGTCAGCGCATATCTGGTTTTATCCCATTCGATAATCGCAGCATCAGCAAGAGGCTCTAAAAGTGGGTTCCTGCATTCAGCCAATATCACCTGTTCAATTAACCTTCTACTCGATTTGCCTCCCGCTCCATGAGCCAGTTCTATGCACTGTTCCTGTTTCATTATCCAATTCCATTGCAAAACCCATTTAACTTGGCAGCTCTCTTGTCCCTATGCATAGACCTCTGTTTTTTGATAGACGTGATGATAGTAAGCTGCACAAGCTCCTTCTGAAGAGACCATCAAAGCTCCTACTGGATGTTCTGGATTGCAGCTCTTTCCAAAGAGCTTACATTGATAAGGCTTGAGCACCCCTTTCAGGACTTCTCCACACTGCGCTGCTTTTGGATCAGTAAGAGTAATCCCTTGAGTGCCAAAACGCAATTCAGCATCCCAATAAGAAAATTCTTTTTTAATTTTAAGGGCCGACTGTGCTATGAATCCTAGTCCGCGCCATTCGAAATACGAACGAAGCTCAAAAACCCGTTGAAGAAGCCTCAACGCCGTGCGATTACCCTCCCAAGGAACAACACGGCCATACTGATTTTCTACCTCGCTCTTTTTTTCTTTTAACTGGCGCAAGATTCGTAGAATGGATTCTAAAATATCCAAAGGTTCAAAACCTGAAATCACTATTGGTTTCCTATAATTTTGGGCAACAAATGCATATGGCCGACAACCAATCACTGTAGAGACATGACCAGGACCAATAAACCCATCAAGTCGCATGTCAGGCGAATCTAGAATCGCTCGAATGGCAGGCAGAATCAACACATGGTTACAAAATACAGAAAAGTTTTTTATTCCCCATTCCTGTGCCTTTAAAAGTGTTAGAGCCGTTGCAGGAGCTGTAGTTTCAAAACCAATAGCAAAAAAAACAACCTCTTTTTTAGGATGTTCTTTAGCCAGCTTCAGGCTATCTAACGGAGAATACACCATTCGAATGTCTCTACCTTTTGCTTTCAGGACTAGAGGACTGCCTGTTTGACCAGGCACTCTCATCATATCCCCAAAAGCGGTTAAAATCACTTTTGGATCTTCAGCAATTCTCAGCCCCTCGTCAATTCTTCCCATCGGCAATACACATACAGGACATCCTGGACCATGGATCAATTCCACATTTGAAGGAATAAGATCATGAAGTCCAAATCGGTAAATAGAAAAAGTATGGCCTCCGCAGACTTCCATGATCCGGTAGTGCACTTTAGGATCAGCTAGCTGTTGAATCGCTTCTATTGTCTTTTTAATAAGTCGGCTGTCCCGAAATTCATCTACATAGTGCATCTGTACTTTCTAAAAATCAGATTCTTCAAAGAGATATCTTTTATGCTTTTTTTTCTTCTTCTTCCATAGAATAACCTTGAAGCTCTTCCATTGCCTGTTTATCTTCTCCAAGCATAGAAAGAATCCGTAACTGATCCTGAGCTTCATGTTCAGATATTTTCGCCATTGCAAATCCAACATGAATTAATACCCAATCCCCTGGTTTAGGATCTTCGTCCTTTATTAATTCAATGTTGATCCTCCTCTTCACTGAAGAAACCTCAACAAGAGCCGTTTGAACAAAAGGCGTTTGGTCGTTAAGATCCATTTCAACTATTTTTCCAGGAATTGCTAAACACATATCTTTTTGTAGGCTATTCTTTTTTCTATGGATGTCAATGCCAAGTAATAGGTTTAAAAGCGGAGGAGGCTTCACAGCTTCTTTCTTATCCAGTGATTTTCATAAGCAAGGGCAATGAGCTGACCAAAACTGATATTCTCGTCATTGGGACAGAGGGTCCTATGAAAAAAAAGTTCCAATTTGTCTCCCCACAAAAGCTTCAACAGGTCAACTAACAAGCCATTTTGAAAGACTCCACCAGAAAAAGCTATTTTCCGCACTTGAAACTCGTTGGCTAATCTTCCCACAAGCTGGGCTAGCCAATAGTGTAGTCCAAAAGCGATCTCCTCCTTCGGTCTTTTTTCTTCTGCCATCTGCCTTATCCATTGGAACAACTGACCTAGGTAAACCACACTGTTATAAAGCTTCGCCTCTGGAACTTTCCAATTTTTTATTGCGTGCGTGTTGTTCCAAAGACCTACAGATAAAGCGTAGCGGGTAGCTTGTTTTTGTAACTCAATGGCTGCTTGACCTTCAAAAGTAGTATAATCACAAAGACCAAGTATCGAGGCTACTCCATCAAAAATTCTGCCAACACTTGAACTTAAAGCATATTTTTTTGCTTCAAGCATCTTCAGATAGGCTCTCCATTCGATAGCTGAAAACTTCGGTCTCAAAAAGTTCAGTTCATCTAATGTTCCAACTTGTGATGACCATATGCCAAGAGCAGAAATACGCGGTTCTTTAATGCCCTTATCGGCTAAGAGAAGAGGGAAATATTCGAAATGAGCTAGCCTTTTCATTCCTTGATCCCTTTGAAAAAGGAAAAATTCTCCCCCCCAAATTCTTCCGTCTTCCCCATATCCAGTCCCATCCCATACGATACCCAATACAGGCTGCTGTTGCCAAAGAAGGTCGTTTTCGGCTAAAACCGCCCAAAAATGGGCTTTATGATGCTGTACAAAAAAAGGGTTGAGTTTATTACTCTTTGAAATCTCCAGACCCAATTCAGTCGAATGATACCGAGGATGAAGGTCAACAGCGACAGCTGTTGGTATAAGATCAAAAAGTTTTGTAAAATGAGTCAGGACTTTCTGATAGGTTTCATAAGCATTCCAGTTGCCCAGATCACCTAAATATTGAGAAACATAAACGTTCGATTCGTGACAAAGGCTAAAGGTAGCTTTGAGATCCGATCCCAAAGCCAAAAGACAAGCTGACTGTGAAAATTCATAAGAGTCTAACCTATAAAAGGGAGCAAAAGAACGACTTCTTCGGAGCAAAATCGGCGTCTTCGTCAAAGGGGAACAAGCCATGACCGAATCATCCTGAGGCACTGCAATGTCTCTGTTATGAGTAAGCACTTTATCAACTACCCCTTGGAGTTGAGAGAAAACTTCTTCCTCTGTAGTTAGTATGGGAGAGCCGGAAATGTTCGCGCTGGTTGCTATCACTGGATGTTGGATAAGATCAAGGAGCAAAACGTACAAGGGAGCATAGGCAAGCATGATCCCAAGAGTATCTTGCAAAGGTGCAATGTGCTCAGAAAGGGCCGAAGAGAAATTTGTTTTTTTTCTTAGGAGCATAATTGGCTTTTGACGGGACGTCAGCCACATTTCTTCTTCGCCGGAAATTTCAGTATGCTCTTTGACAGTCTTAAGGTCTTGAAACATTAAGGCAAAAGGTTTATGAGCCCTTTTTTTGCTTTCTCTCAGGCGCAAGACAGTCTGATCGCTGTAGCTGTCTGCCACAATTAAAAAGCCTCCGATACCCTTAACAGCGACAATTTCTCCTGCTAAGATTCCCTTTGCCGCCTCGTCAAGCGCAGAATGATTACAGCTCAATTCATTTCTTTGTTTATCATAAAGTCTTAGGGTTATCCCGCAGTCTTTGCATGAATTGGTTTGAGAATAAAATCGGCGATCCAGTGGCTCTTCATATTCCCTTTGACATTCATAGCACATCTTAAAAGAAGCCATCGTCGTCCTCTGCCTGTCATACGGTAACGAAAGGATGATGGAGAAACGCGGTCCGCATTGCGTACAGGTTATAAAAGGATAACCAAAGCGCCGATTAGTTGGAGAACGAAGCTCCACCAGGCAATCCTCACAAAGATCAAGATCAGGCAAAAGAAGGACCGATGGTTTACCTTCTTCTTGACTTTGTTCGATGGTAAAAGACTTATAGTGTTTGACTTCTGCTTTTTCGAAGACCGACGAACTGATAAATGCAATGGAGGGAGCTTGATCGATGATATCACGACAGAAAGTTTCAACATTTTCTTGAGTCCCCTCGACATGGATGTGTACTCCACTTGTCGTATTGTTGACCCAGCCTTGTAGTGCAAGTCTGTGAGCAAGCTTGTAAACAAAAGGCCTAAAACCAACTCCTTGAACTTTGCCTTTTAAATGAATGCGTAAGGCTTTTTTCATTACAGATGTTTTTGACATCAGCTAGGTCGTAAGTGAAAGGCTGAGCTTTTTATCTTCATTCTCCTCCTCCAATCAACCAGAACAAACCTACGCCTATAGCCAAGCTGCCAAAACAGATGTTTAACCATTTCCCCTTCCTTTTTGTATCTACTAGTTGACTAAAAACCATCCTGGATAAAAAAAATGAAAAAACGATCATTCCCAATATAGCTCCTAACCCAAAACCTAAAACATAAAGGGCTGCAAGTGCTTGTGTGGGAAATGCCAAAACGGGAAGGGCTCCGAGAAAATGGTTGGATCCCGCAATCCCATGTAGCAATCCTATCCCTAAAGATGCATGGGTATGATAATGTGGACTATGCTCGTGTAAAGGGGAAGTAGAGGAGACCGCCGGCGTTTCTTCATGGTAATGAATATGACAATGTTCTATCCCATCATGATGATGGCTATGGATATGAATTTTCTTTTGAAAGACCCGGCGAATGCTCCAAATCCCTATCCCCATCAAGACAATCCCAACCGCTTTTTCCGACCACCGAGAAAGCTGAGCGATCGGAAAGAGGTTACGAAAAAAAAATAAAATGACCGCTAAAATCCAGATTCCACCGCTATGTCCTAGGCCCCAGAACAAACCGATTTTCCAAGCTGCCTTCCTGCTTTCAATAGCCAAGGGAGCAATAGCGCTCAAATGATCCGGTCCCGTTAAAGCATGAATGAAGCCCGCAACTAGGCCAGTAATCAAAACAAGTTCTGGGGATAAATCCACAAAACGCCTCTTATCGAATTAGTTAAAAATTAACAGACAGATTCTGCTCCTCTAACAGTGGCCAATTGTTGATTAACCCAATGCAACCACTTTTCTATTCCTTCTCCTGTTTTTGCTGATAAGGCAACGACTTCCATTCCTGGCCGAATCCTTCGAAGACCATCCATACATTTTTCCACCGAAAAGTCAACATAAGGGAGCAAGTCGATCTTCGTCAACACCAATAAATCAGCTCCGTAAAAAGCTTCAGGATATTTAAGAGGTTTATCATCCCCTTCAGCTACAGACAAAAGCAATACTCTTTTTGTTTCACCTAGATCAAAAAGAGCCGGACAAATCAAATTACCTACATTTTCAATCCACAAGATCCCCTCCGAAGGTAAAAGGATCTCTTCTAGAGCATGACCAATGGAATGGGCATCCAAATGACATCCTTTTCCTGTTTGGATTTGTACCGCTTCCACACCGGTCTGCCGAATTCTTTGGGCATCTATTTCACTCTGCTGATCCCCTTCGATAACCGCTTGAGGGAATTTTCCTTGAAAAGCCTCAATGGTTTTCACTAAAAGAGAGGTTTTCCCTGAACCTGGGCTTGAAATTACATTTAGAGCCAAAATTTTTCGGGCAGAAAATAAAGAGCGGTTCGTCTTTGCAAATCGGCTGTTTGTTTCAAGAACATCCATTTGAAGTTTCACCTGATCTCTTGGTTTCTCAGCCTCAATCTCTTTGTGATCGTTATGATCATGATGAGAATGGATTAGCTCCGGATGGTGGTTTACTGACTGAGTTGATTGATGAGAAGCAAGCTGACAGCCGCAATGTTCGCACATAAGTCTATTCTCTCCGCAAAAAACAATGATTGTTTAGAATATGAGTATAAAGTATAGGTCATTTTCTTTTTTTTCTAAAGTGAAATTTGTGGCTTTGGAGATTTGGCTGGCCACACTCAAGCTTTCTATCCTTCTAGGATTCAGGGCATAAGCTAAAAAACAAGTGAGAAAGGCCTAGAGATTATTAGGCTCCGTAGCTTCTTTCAAATCCATTGTCGAAGAACAGCTTACCTTGCCTTCTGTCTAAGTTCAGTCAACTTTATTTATTTTCTTCAGTTTTTGAAGAACTGGCTTTCCATTATCCTGAAAATGTTGCACCTCTTACATAGGCAACATCAAGCAGGAACATATACTCTTAAACCTAATTCAACCGGCATCCGAAGATCATATCATTGCCAATGGCACTTTTTATCGCAATATTTTATCTCAAGGGATGGATAAGTGAAGCTATGGTCAATCAACGTTCAAATAAAACTAACGACTTCGACTTTTTGTTAGTGCCATTTCATTACTCCATCAGAAGACCATGTTCCAGCCACCTCACTATCAATGTATGATGGAAGTTTAGATTCCATTTCGTTAAAAAACAGTTCTAAAAGCTCTTAGGCATTCTTAAGAAAAACTAGTGACTCCCTATAGGGCATATTCAAGAAACCGCAATAAAGAAAAAAACGCCGTTAATTAGTTGCTGGGGATTCGTTCTCCTTGGATGGACTGTTGGAAGTCTCTGATGATGTCTTGGAATCCGTTTTTTGATTATCTTTAGTTAGTATATTCCATAATTGTTGAAGAATATAATATAAGAAACCAATTCGGATTATTTTGGAAAGAATCCACCGGAGAGAATATAAGAGAAGACCTATAATAATTCCTATGATCAAGCTGATCAAAAGGATGTTTTCATTAGATAAGTTTTTACTAACGCGCTTTAAAGATTCTAAGAAATGGGCTTGAGCTTCTTTTAGCCTTACTTTAAAATCTTGTGAGCTATTTTTCGTATGATCCATAAAAAAATCCAGACAATAACATTAAGAAGGCGCCACAGAGAAATGCTCCTCCAATTTTTCTCATTCCTGCACTAAAAAAGAAGAAAAAGACTCCATATTCCATAGAGAAAGCCAATAAGAAAAGAAATTACCGAAAATATAATAAAAATTAAACTGATTAAAAGAAGAATAAGAAAAGCCCAAGTGTCCATAGGCACCGGTTGGCCAATTTCCGTTCGAAAATATTCGATCATAAGGTTATTAACAATCCGCAGCCGGTCGTTAACCTCCAACCGGATAATCGGTTGAAAAACTCCATAGGTTTGAAGTGTGAATTTCAAAGGACTATTGAAGATGTTGTTTCTGCCGCTAATCGGAACTTCAGGCCCAAAATCTATCACGTATCCTCCAGAAGGAGGCGGGATAACATGACCAGGAATAAAAGCTCCTGTGGGACCTATTGATCCAATCCAACTCCCTGTCTTGTAAAGCCCATCCTGGATAAGAGCAGCCGTAGGCCGATTAAGTCCTGCGTAAGGAACAAAATTGTTGAGATCCAGTTCTCCATTACAGTCGATCCAAAGATTTTCCCATGGATGGGCACTAAAAGCTAAATAGAAGGCCTCCCTTTGCATATATGCCCCATCGTAGTAATTAAATGGGGCATAACCAGCCTGCCCAAAATAATCTATTCTGAAAGCGGCTTTTTGGTTTTCCTGACTGGACCGCCTAAATCTACATTCCAAAAGCTATCCCCATACATGCCAAAAGTATAGGAAGCATTTCTATGAAACCGATCAAAGTAAGGCTGTTTAGTTAGCTCATTAACGTAACCCCCAGCAAATTCTTGAGGACCAAATATAATACTTACTGGGCTAGTCACTATGTCCAAAGAACCATAAGCCATCGTGTTCATTAAAGGACTCCAATTACCCCCACTGGAAAAGCCAACCAACATTCCATTACGAAACACTGTGCCTGGCAGACCCCGGATGACAGGTTCACTAACAATATTACCCGTCGCTTGAGTGGGATTTATCGAAGGGTTAAACGAGGCTAAGTCATTTACAGTTAAAGCCATGACCGTTTTCATCTCCTCTTGACTTACTGGACGAATGTCGCGAGGAATTTCTATGATGTTCATTTCAGGACCATAAGAAGAAAACTGTCGACTGGTAGGCAAAATAGTAGACTCGGAAGGAACAGTCTGAGCGCTGACGGTGACTTCAGGTAGAGAAATGGTCGGAATGCTTCCTGAAGGTTCCTTTGAATCTTTTAAATGCCTTTCCATGGCCCCATCGAGCGGATCCTCCACTACTTGTGCCCAAGCCACAGCGAAATGAACCTCCAGCTGCAAGAAAAGAAAGATTAAAAAAACCAGGCAAAAAAGAAAGGAGAGAGAGGATCCAAAGAGAAAGATCCATAACAACAAGCTTCAGCTTCAATCCAAAGCCCTTCACCCAAAAAGGGCGCTAGTTTTTAAGCAAAAGAATTTCGTATGCAGAAAAGTTAGAGAAAACTATTTTAGTTTTGGCAAAACCAAACTACAATAACCCAATCACCTACCTGGATTTGGGTATAAAAGAAAAGCTAATCCTGCTTTTTGTTTCTCCACACTGAACCCAGCCAACCAGATCTTTTTGAACAGGATCATAAGCAATGGAAAGAACTTGAGCAAAAAAAAGGACAATTTCCTGGATTAAAATTCTTTTTTAAATCTCATTTTCCAGTAAAATAATATCCTGGAAGAATATCAATATAGTAAACAACAAGCATAAAAAAATTAAATCAACCAACAGTGCACCTTAGTTTTGAAATCCTTAAAGCCCTTCCCAAACCGCATTGTTTGTCTCCTACTCTAAATTTTTTAGTCCAAGTCCATTATCTTGGGAAAGAACTTCTTGATTCGGCTCTTCTGAAAGTGCTGGTTATGATAGATCCGAAAATCAAAGATTACAGTTTGTCGGAAGTAAAAAGGGTAGAGCGTCGTTTTGGTCCACCTGATTCTCTCAATAATATTTTGTGGTGTGAAAAGATGTTGCTTTTAAATCGAACCAATTCGATCCAGACTGTAGATCTACCCATTGAGATTAAAGAGGATCATGAGTCAGCTATTTGGTATTATTTTTCTTCTCTAGAAGGAGGAGAAATCTTTTTAAAATTTTTTTTCAGTGGAATTTGTTATCTTTTAGCTGAAGACAAAATAACAGTCCGATCTATTCCTTGGAGTTCTGAATGCAGCTATCTGTTGCCCTACGACATCTGGAAAGAAACGATTTATAGATACTATCCAGATTCCCTTTGGATCCGATTGGATCATAGCCTCTATGGAAGACTGCAGGATTATCAATTATCCAATGGACTTCCTTCGCTGCAAACGGCCTTAGAAAGGCTATTAGATAAAGAACAAACTGAAACAAGGAGAATAGTTTGACAATAGAACAAGCCCGTCTTTTATCTCAAACTCTTCTCTACGAAGGTTATATTCTATGGCCTTATCGAGCAAACGCTTTAAAGAATAACCCGGCAACCCGATTTCAATTTGGGGTTCTGATGCCACAACTCTCTGATCCTCAATTCCAACAGGAACCATATTCTGCCTCCACTCACATCCTTTTTGAAGCCCCACAGTCATCGACATTGACTCTATATCTTCGATTCCTTCAACTTCAAAGTAGAACAGTAGAAAAAAAACAAGAGGGGCAATTTGTTCCTGTGGATCAACTTCAAGAAGGCAAAAAATTATTGATTCCTTGGGATGAAGCGATCGAACACGAATATTGCTTCTGCTTCCCTTTAAACGGGTTTTCTAGGGATGGAGAACAACTACCCATGGAAATTCCAGCAAAAAATGTTTACGAAGAATTTCCTTCTGGAAGAATCATGAGATCTGCAGAGACTTTACAAGGACTTGTCCAGCTTTTTCCCCTCCAAATCGACCAGTATTGTCTGCTGAAAATCCAATGGCAAAACCTTAAAGTCCTCGATTATTCTTTGGTTTCAAAAAGAGAGATCCTCCTCAAACACGCTTTTCTTTCCATCAACATTCTTTGCCAGCTTTCTACCGGAAAATTCATGTCACTATCGAATCCTCCCTCTATTCTTCAAAATCAAGTTCAAGCTCTTAAAAACCAGGGACTATGGCCAATTCTTCTCACTGATCAACTCCTACTGGTTTCTCCCATTATTATGGAAGATTATCCTAAGCTTGCTCCTGAAAGCCATGGCCAGGACTTTGATGCCACAGAAATCGAAGAACTTCTTGCATTAAGCACACTATGCCTAACTTCCGAAGAAAAACAATGGGCAAAAGCTACCGATCCAAAAGCCAATGAATTAATTGAGCGGTGGTCGGATTTTAATCTTCATTCTCTGACAGGGCTGCATGGAACTATGCGAAAAATGGAAGAGGTTTCAGAAGACTACATTGAATCGCTGTACATTGAGAACAAGCTGGTCAAAACTGGCAGCCTGGTCAAACTTCAGCCTCAAGGCAGAGCGGATGCATGCGATCTTTTTTACAACCAAAAAATAGCTCGAGTGGAAGAAATTCGGAAGGACGTCGAAGGAAACTATTTCATTGGGGTCACCTTAATAGAGGATCCTGGAGCAGAAGTGTTTCGGTGGTATGGTCGATTTCTTTATTTTAAACCTAACGAAATCCTACCTTTATGAAAGGATTAATAGGAGGAGTCGGGAATATCTTTTTTGGAGACGATGGATTTGGAGTAGAAGTAATCCAGTCGATAAGAAAAACTTACTATCCTCCATCGCCATCCCTTTCCATCATGGATTTTGGCATTCGTACCGTTGACCTGGCATTTGAACTGACCAATGGTTACGATTGGGCCATTATTATTGACGCCGTCTTTTTAGGCAATCCTCCAGGCCGAATCTACCTACTCCACCCTAAAGATTATCCCCTCAACTCATCCTTTCATCCTCATCAAATGGACATCCCATCGATGTTGAATTTTGCGGGTCAATTAGGATCCATTCCCCAACAGATTTATTTGATTGGATGCGAACCAGAAACTATTGAAGAAAAGATCGGTCTTTCTTCCTCTGTTCAACAAGCTGTTAGACATACAGCCAATGTTTTAATCAAGGCTATTGATTGTTTGTTGGTTGATCAATCTTGCATTCCAACAAATGAGTTTTGGGCGACGTTTTTTTCTCTTTCCCAAGTAGATAATTTTTACATTGAAAAGAGTTAATTCCTCGCTGATAAGTTCGATGGACTGTCAGTACTTTTACTACTTTTACTTTTTCCACTGAGTCGCTGCAAAAGTAGGTGAATGATAAGCTTCAACAACTTTCCCTTTTGGTAAATACATATGCACTCCACAAGGCAGACAAGGATCGAAGCTTCGGACTGTGCGCATAATATCTATTCCTTTGAAATGCTCTTCACTATTCTCCTCAAAAATAGGCGTATTCTGAACTGCATCTTCATAAGGACCAGGTGTCCCATAGATATCCCGCGGATTGGCATTCCATGGAGTTGGCGGCCAAGGTTGATAATTGGCAATCTTCCCATTTTCTATAATCATATGATGAGAAAGCACCCCCCGCACTGCTTCAGTAAATCCACAACTGATTGCTTCCTTGGGCACTTCAAAAGGGTTCCACGTTTTCGTATGCCCTTTTCGAACCTCTTCTAAGGCTTTTTCAACGAAATATAGTCCTAAGCCCGCTGCATAGGCTTGGAAATAACTTCTAGCTCGGTCCCTTTCAATCGTGTTGGACCATTGAGGAACTTTCCATTCTAGACTCAGTGGTCCTCGCGTAGCTGTTTTGGGTAAATGGATCTTCACCGAATTACCTGTAGCTTCGACATAAGGAGTCTTTACCAAACCGGCCAGAGCAGTAACCCACAGTCGAGCCAATGGGCCTCCTCCCGTATCTAAAGCTAAATAGGAGCGCTTGTCAAACCATCGGGGAGACATTACCCAACTATATTTGCCTTTAAAATCCCTTTTTTGAGGTTTAGGCAAAGTGTCCACATTCCAAGGATGCCTGGGGTCAACAGGATTTCCTAAAGGATCTCGTGTTACCCTATAATGTCCATTGCTTTCCACCCAATCGTCATAATAGGAACTCCCCAGCAATATTCGGATCCCCAAGTTTATTTCTACCAAGTCTGTAGTCAAAAGTTCCCCATCTACCACAATCCCTGGAGTTACGAAAGATTTTCTGGCCCAATCAGTCATCGTTTCATACCGAAAGTCACAAAACTCGGGGTCTGGGAGCGAACTCCAACAGCCAAGTAATATTCGCCTTTTACCTACTTCTTCATAACCAGGGAGAGCTTGATAAAAAAAATTAAACACATCGTCATGCATAGGTACAGCTTTCTTCACCCAGTCTATGTATTTCATCAATCTAGTTAAATAATCAGTAAAAAGCTGTACCGAGGGAACAGTCCCTACCCCACCAGCATACAAAGTAGAAGGATGAACATGCCTTCCCTCCATTAAACAGAACATTTCTCTAGTGACACGACTCATCACTAAAGCTTCGCGATAAAACTCTCCTTCAATGGGATTGAAAGCTCGCATAATGTCAGCAATAGTCTTATACCCATGAATATGCCCATTGGGGGCTTCTGTTCGCGTGGCTTTTTCCCATACTCCAGGATTGGTTTCCTTGACCATTTTTTCGCAAAAATCTACAGCCACTAAATTCTCCTGGAAAATGCAATGATCAAACATGTACTCAGCTGCTTCACCTAAATTACAAATCCATTCTCCAAGATGCGGTGGTCTGACTTTGAAAGCCATGTTTTGATTGTAAACTGAACACGCAGCATGATTGTCGCCACAAATCCCACAAATACGACTAGTGATAAAGTGAGCATCTCGAGGATCTTTCCCCTTCATAAAGATACTGTAGCCACGAAATATCGAAGAGGTACTAAAACACTCCACTACTTTCCTTTGAGAAAAATCTATTTTCGTATAAATTCCTAAACTACCCACAATCCGAGTAATAGGATCCCAAGACATTTCCACTATCCGAGAATTCCCTTTGGAAGAAACTTCTTCCTCAAACTCTGTAGTTTTTGTATCAGCCATATTATCCTCCTTGTTGCCAATGAGGCTTATAACCAGTCGTCAGTTCTGGACGATTGTGTCTCCACTTTGGTTCTTTTTCAACGGTGTGTTCTGTTATCGAACGAAGCTTCCGAATGAGGGTTCCATAATTACCGCTTATCATTGAAGAGACCATTCCTCCAGGGGGCTCATCCATGAAAGGCATAAATTTATCTGGGAATCCGGGCATGGTACATCCAATGCATATCCCTCCAACATTAGGACATCCTCCAATCCCCCCCATCCATCCTCTCTTTGGCACATTGCACTTTACCACCGGACCCCAACAACCAACCTTTACCAGACACTCCTTTTCTCCATACCCGTTAACAAATTGTCCCTGTTCATAATAGCCTCCCCGATCACAGCCTTCATGAACAGTTTGTTCAAAAAGCCAACTGGGTCGTAGATTTTCATCAAGAGGAATCATTGGTGCTTTCCCAGCAGCCTGATAAAGGAGATAAAGAAACGTTTCCGAAAGATTATCTGGTTGAATGGGACAACCGGGTACACAAACAATAGGAATTCCTGCCTTCGATTTCCACTTCCATCCTAGATAGTCTGGAAGCCCCATTGCCCCTGTCGGGTTGCCAGCCATCGCATGCACTCCACCATAGGTCGCACATGTTCCCGCAGCAACAACCGCCCATGCCTTAGGAGCCAACCGATCAATCCATTGGCTGGTTGTCATTGGTTGACCGGTGGAAGGATCATTTCCGAATCCAGCCCAGTATCCCTCAACCTTTATTTTTTCATTCGGAATAGAACCCTCAACCACTAAAATAAAGGGGTCAACTTCCCCACGATCCGCTTTAAAAAACCATTCGATAAAATCATCGCCAGTGTGATAATCTATAAGCGGCCAATGAAACTGTACTTTAGGAAGACCAGGGAATACTCCAAGCACTAAGTCCTCTATGGAAGGCTGGCTAGCAGCAGTCAACGCAACAGAATCTCCGTCACATGAAAGGCCAGCATTGATCCATAATATATGAACCTCAAGCTCCTTTGATTGAACAGACTGTTCGGTATTGTTCATCTCTTTTTTCTCCTGTTCGTTCAGCTTGGGTTTCTATATGCCTATATGCCCAATCTAGCCGAACTTTTCTTTTTTCTCCTGCTTTACATTTGTCGTATTCTTAAATATCTAACAAACCCAGGAAAAGACGGAATCACAATTGCAACAATCACCCATGCAAACAAAATTAAAAAAAGATAACGCCACAACTTCATCTTTGACTTGCTCCTTTTTTTGACGCAGAAACAGTTCACTACCTTTTCTGAGGTTATTCTTGAGGAGATTTTATGTCAATTTAAATTTTTATTTTTTTGAACAGCTTTACCCTTTTACCCTTTCCTGACAACCTACATCAGTTCTCCTTACTGGACCTGCACAGGAATGCTTTTTACTTCGGTGAAAGCAACTAGTCGCTTTAAGATATTTAGATCCTATTTCTCATCATCTTCCCTAAGCTCGTTTTTTGACTATTAATGCTCATCCCTAAGATCTTCGGCAGAGGGAAAATTTTTTTGAGGTCGTAAAAGTTTTCTCACTCCTCTTCTTTTTACTTCTATTCCATTAAAAGCTCACAGATCATATCGTAAACGGTAACCTACACTTCCTGAATTCGAGGAAAGCAGTCAGAACGAGCGATAATGGATAAGTCCGTAAGGTTCCTACTAACGCTTTTTCCTCCATCGCATTCCAAGATGGCTATAACTGAATAGTCTGTAAGAGTTTTATTAAGACTGCTGAAATATTCCTTGTGGCAAAGTTCTTTATCGGGTATCAAGATTATGTCTCCCCATTCATACGGACTACATTGTCCTGCCTTTACAATGTTCCATTGAACTGATATCGCTCTACATTCCCATCCCTTCTTTTGTTAAAAAGGAAAGCTTTAAATTTCAAAAAAACTTCGATTCTGGTTTGCCAAATCTTTTGAGAATCTAATCTCCTTAGTTAATCCCTTTCAATAATGGTCATTTGAAATCTTTTTGAAAGCTTTCAAAGTTCCTAAGGAGAGCAATTTGCTCTGAAATAGCGATAGAATGTGCTTCATACTTAAGGCCAAAATTTTTTTTGCAGAAATTTTTGCAGAAAAAATCTTAGAAATTTTTTAAATGAAATGGGAAAAAACAAACAATCCCGTTGTGTGTCTTTGTTTACCCTAATAAATACAAATCACAATTAATTAAAATTAAATAAAGTGCTCAAGGACTACAGAAAAAGAAAGAGAAAAAAGAGAGCGCTCATATTTTGAGTCCACCTAAACAATAAACTATACCGGAGCCGGAGGGATTCGAACCCTCGAAGGGATTTTGGTCCCTTAACGGTTTAGCAAACCGCTGCCTTCAGCCACTCGGCCACAGCTCCAATTTTATCCATAAACTATATTTTAAACTTTTAGATTATAAACAACTATCTTAAACTTTAAAAAAACTTTGGAAAAGAATGAAGCATTAATTACTCAAAAATTTAACTTTAAAAGAAACAAGGAAAATGAAGCCTATGAAATACCTTCTATTAGAAAAGCTATTGTCGGCACCAGTGATTACGGATCCTTTTGAATATGTCATCGTCAAAGGTTTCGTTAATATCGAAACCAAAGAAACTTTGCTTTCAGATTTTCCGAAAATCCAAAAACCTGGTGTTTTTCCTCTCTCTGAGTTAAATTATGGCCCCGCCTTTGCTTCGTTTATAGAAGAACTGGAAAGCCCGCAACTCACTGAAATCATTCAAGAAAAATTTAGAATAAACCTTCAAAATAGACCCATTTTAACAACAGTAAGAGGTTGGTGTTCAAAAGACAGAGATGGCAATATCCATACTGATTCTGAATGGAAACTCGTTACGCTACTTATTTATTTGAATGAGGAATGGGAACCTCAAGGAGGAAGATTACGCCTTTTAAGAAGTAAAAATATCAATGATTTTGCAGCTGAAGTTCCTCCAGATTGGGGTTCTCTGATTATCTTCAAAAGATCCGACAATTCGTATCATGGCCATTTGCCATTTGAAGGAGAAAGAAGAGTGGTTATGCTCAATTGGGTAACCGATCAAGAGAAATTGAAAAAGGAATTAGAAAGACACAATTTTTCCAGTTTGTTTAAAAAACTAGTGCCTTTTACAATTAAACGTTAAAGTCTTTTTGTTTCAGTAGTATTTTTGAATTGCGCTAGCAAGAGCTATTTGTTCTTTGTTCTTGCTTTTCAATAAGTTAATGTCAAAATTATTCGACTCTTCCAACTATGCGCAATTCCATTTGCCTCCTTGCTGTTTTTTTTCTTTTTTTTGGATGCTCTGGTATTCGAACTCCTCCTGAAGAACAAAAACTTTTTTTAAAAGAACCATCCATTTCCAATCATGGGAGAAAAACTCTTTACGATCATGTAGTCGATATAGATCCTGGACGTATAAAAAGCAGAACCAGTACCTTATTTTACGAACTTCCTCCCAAATCGATTGCTGTTCTACCTTTTGTCGACAAAGATAGTGGAAATTTTTATTTAGACAAAGTTGCCGTGACTAATCGAAATCCTCAATGGAAAGAACAATATCGGTGGACAAGAGCGCAAAGAGTTAGAAAACTAATTTACGGCAACCTAGCTCAAAGAGAATATTATCCCATTAAGTTAGAAAAGGTCGATGCAGTATTAAAAGAACATGGAATCAAAAATAGTACAGATCTTTCTAAGATATCTCCTGAAGTTTTGGGCTCATGGCTTAATGTAGATGCTGTGATATACGGAATTGTCAAAAATTATGAAAGTTATTATGCGGGAATTATTTGTGGTTACAGTATTGCTGCAGATGTACAAATGATCTCAACAAAAACAGGTGATCAGCTCTTTTATTCTTCAGCCTCTAGAAACCAAGTAGGATTTGATTTTGGATTGAACCCAACTGATTTAGCTATAAATATGATTGCCAATGGGACCTATTTAAGAGATGTGGTCTTGAGAAGAGCTGAAGAAGATATTTCAAGAGAAATTGTTTTCAGAATTCCAACTAGAAGGCCATTGCCCTATTTTCCTCAAACGGAAAAAACAAAGCTTTCTGAAAATCAACATAAAGCAAAAAAAAAGAAAGAAGAATCTCTCAGCCATTCTCTAAATTTCCAAAATCCATTGTTGGCTAACAAAAAAAATGAGCAGTCACCCACTAGGAGCCATTCTGTTGGAAATATTCTACAGAATGATGCTCTAACATTTAATAATCATCCTACCTTTTCTGCTCATTTATTTAGAAAAGAAAAAGAAACTAAAAATGAAATAAAAGAACAAATTAGAAAAGCAGATTTTGCCCTAGCACCAATAGAAGAAGCAAGGACGGACCATAACAAGAAGGAATTAGCCTTGCCATCAAACCTTCTCAATTCTGTCCCTCAACAAAGTTTTTTTCTGTCCGAAATTGCTGAAAAACAACATGGAAAAAAAACCATGTTTGATCGGTTAATTGAAATGGACATTCAAAAACCTGAGGTAATTGTTCATCCCAGTTATTCCAGTAAAAGGTGCGGTACAATTGCTATCCTTCCTTTTTCAGATCAAGCAACCGGAGGCAACTTACTTATAAATCACATACCACTTTTCCCAAAAACAAAGGAACAAAAGGAAAATTGGAGATGGACAGTAGGAAACAGAATACGCAAAGCAATTGCGTGCTATCTTGCACAAAGGGATTTTGACATTCTTAACATTGGTGAAACAGACACGATTTTAAAATCTCATGGTCTATCAACTATGAAGGATCTACTTAGTGTTCCTTCAAATACATTAGGCAGATGGCTATCAGTAGACAGTCTAATTTATGGAGAAGTCACGACCTACGAAGGATTCTATTCTATCGTATGGGCAGCATGGCGGGTTGGGGCAAAGCTTAATCTTGTATCTACCCATTCGGGGATCACACTTTTAACTACACAAGCTACAAGAACCTCTAATCGTTTCATTCCAGCCATTACTCCTATTGATCTGGCTATAGCAGGAGTAACGACCATGACCACTATGATGCGCGATTACAAATTACGACAGGCTGAAGAAGAATTATCACGGGAATTGGTTTTGAGTTTTCCAAAGGAAGATAATCATTCTGAAGCAAAAGAGCCACGAAAGATCCCTATAAGAACAGCCCATAAAATTTCATTTTTAGAAAATTCCTCAAGCAAAAGAAAAAAATCCATTTTTGGCTTTAAAAGCTAACAAAATCTAATTCTAGTCAA
Organism: Candidatus Methylacidiphilum fumarolicum; assembly: GCF_949774925.1. GTDB lineage: Bacteria > Verrucomicrobiota > Verrucomicrobiia > Methylacidiphilales > Methylacidiphilaceae > Methylacidiphilum > Methylacidiphilum fumarolicum. The sequence continues at coordinate 962,109 of NZ_OX458932.1, read as the reverse complement.
TGACCCGTTTGGTAGTATAGTAAGCAATTACTTGCTTATGAAATTAACAAAAAAAAATCCATCGTTCATTCTCATGGCCTTCATTCTCTTTGAAGGGCTATTATTCATTTTTTGGAATTATTTCTTGGAGAAAGGGTGTTATCAAAAAACGAAGGATGCGTATATAGCAGCCCATGTTGTTCGCATTGCCTCTAAGGTCTCTGGTTACATTGAAACGCTCCTTGCTCAGGATAATTGGGAGGTAAAAAAAGGCGAACTTTTAGTAAAAATTGATAGTAGAGATTATATGGCCAGAGTAGCTGTGGCCGATGCCATCAGAAAACTTGCTCAAACTGAATGGTTAAGAATCCGCCAACTAAGCGTGATCAATGCTTTAAGTGCTTTCAATTACGATCTAGCTTTAGCCACTAACGTAATGACTCGTTCTATCTTACGACTAGAAAGCCTCTCTCTTGGTTATACCAATATCTATAGCCCAATAGAAGGGAAAATCACAGCCCGAAGTATTGAAGAAGGAGAATATGTAAGTGAGGGCCAGTATCTTTTGTCCATTATTTCTGGAAACCACTACTGGATCATTGGTAATTTTAAGGAGAACCAATTAGAGAACATTCATCCTGGGCAACAAGCCAAAGTCAGAATCGATGCCTATCCTAAGAAATGGTTCAGAGCACGAGTTGATAGTGTGCAAAGAGGGACTAAAGGGGCTTTTAGCCCTTATCCCTTAGAAGATCTTTCCCTTAATTATGTGAAAACTACACAACGAATCCCAGTCAAAATCCTTTTCGATGACAGTCAAAAATTCGATGCTTCTAATATTGGTCCTTGGATGACCGCAACAGTACAGGTAAAAACAAAAGACTGCAAAGCCGTTTATATATTAAGTGTAATATATTCTTTTATAACTCTCGTTGTCTTTATCATCCTTTTTAAGATTATTAAAAAGAATATTTTCAAAAACTCACACCCAACCACTACTTTTTAAACAGAGACACAGTGATTCCAGCAATTACAAGAATACCAATAAAAGTATAAATCCACACCAACGTTCCTTCTTTTGTTACATTTGCCACAACTGGGCTGCCAGCCACTTTCCCAACCTTTTTCTTTCTAAGAAATCCATCATAATTTCTTTGTAGTAAATAGGTTTCTGCTTGCCGCATTGTATCCAATATTACTCCCACAACAATGAGCAAACTGGTACCGCCAAAAAATTGTGCTGTGATAGCCGGAATGCCCAGAAGATTTTGAACTACCATAGGTAAGACAGCTAAAATAGATAAAAAAATAGCTCCTGCTAAGGTCAATCTTGTCATCGAATAGTCAAGAAACTCAGAGGTTGGCGCTCCCGGTCTAATTCCAGGAATAAAGCCACCGTGTTTTTTTAAATCATCAGCAATCTGAACAGGATTAAATTGGGTCGCCACCCAAAAATAAGAAAAGAAGAAAATCAACACCACTGAAAGGGCATAATAGAGGCCTCCAGCAGACAATGAATTAGCAATCCTAGCAGCAACGGCAGAATTGGGGACTACAAATCCGATTATAGTTGAGGGGAATAACAGAATGGCTTGAGCAAAAATGATCGGCATCACTCCTGCATAATTCACTTTCAGAGGCAAAAAAGAAGTCTGTCCGCCATAGACCCTATTTCCTCGTACCTGCTTAGCATAATGAATAGTGATTTTTCGCATAGCCTGAGTCATTGCCACCGTTGCAGCAATGACACCAAACAAAAAGAGGAGAAGGAGGGCGATTAAAAAGGGACTTGATGCGGTGATGCTTGAAGGGGATATCAGTTTCGACCATCCTTGAACAAGTCCCGCAGGCAATCTGGCTAGAATCCCTATGGTGATAATCAAAGAAACCCCATTACCAATTCCTTTGTCGGATATTTGTTCCCCCAACCACATGAGCAACAACGTCCCTGTGGTCAAACTGATCATAGTTATAAGTCTAAAGCTCCAACCCGGTTCTGGAACCAGTGGACTTCCCAGTTTTTCTATTATCCCATGTATCCCATGAAGCAAAGGGATACTTTCTGGATTTTCAAAACCTATGGCAAGTAAATATCCTTGGAAAAGACATAATAGAACGGTTAAAAGCCTGGAATATTGGGTTAATTTCTGCCTACCTCCTTCTTCTCTTGCAAGCTTTCCAAGAGTTGGAACAACTGTAGTCAACAGTTGCATCATAATGCTTGCACTTATATAAGGCATGACGCTTAAAGAAAAAATGGCGCAATTTTCAAGTGCACCCCCACTGAAAAGATTCAGCATCCCCACAACCGAACCCTGAGCTTGTTGGTCAACAACGGTCCGGAAAAATTCTCCTAGAACATTAGGATTGACCCCTGGACAAGGTATAGCTGAACCAAGCCTTATAATTATGATAACTCCCAAAGTAAATAGGATTCTAGATCTTAGTTCAGGAATTTTAAAAATATTGACAAAGGCGTTAAGCATGGACTCTTTTTCTTTTCATCAATATAATTTTAAAGAATTTTACAATTCACACTTTTTTATTCATTTATCCAGAGAACATTCTAGACAATTACTCCAGTTTATAGATAAAAATGGAATAAAAACCTATTGAATCAATTCAATCTTACCGCCTACTTTTTCGATTTTTTCTTTTGCAGAAGTACTCACAGCATGGACTTTAAAAATATAGGCTCTACTGATTTCTCCTTTTCCTAAGATCTTTATCCCGTCGACTCTTCCTTTGACTAATCCCAATTTCCTTAACAAGTTTTCGTCTATTACCTCCTCAGTAATACCCTCAATGGAGCTAAGATTAACAGGTGCATACTGAATATGAAACCGCTTATTATTAAATCCTCTTTTGGGGATTCTCCGGATAAGTGGCATTTGACCGCCTTCAAAACCTATTCGTATCGATCCCCCAGAGCGTGCTTTCTGTCCTTTATGCCCTTTGCCACTAGTTTTGCCATGGCCTGAACTTTCACCACAGCCAACCCTTTTTTTTCTTTTCTTGGCTCCTATTGCAGGCTTGATATCATTAAGCATCATAACTCGTTCCTTATAAAGTCATTCTCATTGTCAGCTTACATTGTTATTTTTTAGAGGAAAGATTTATTTCTTTTCCTCTTCTCTGAAAAACTTCGTCTCGAGATTTCAATTGAGCTAGTGCTTTAAAAGTAGCTTTAGCCACATTGTAGGGATTCTTTGATCCTAACGATTTCGTTAGAACATCCTTGATACCTGCTGCTTCCAATATTGAACGTACCGTAACCCCGGCAATAATCCCAGTACCTGGAGAAGCAGGCTTTAACAACACTCTTCCTCCACTAAATTCTCCTATCACCTCATGCGGAATAGTATCACCGGTTCTCATTATCTGTTCCATGTTTTTTCGTGCATTCTCTGTAGCTTTCTTGACAGCGTCAGTTACTTCATTTGCCTTTCCAAAACCTAATCCAATCTGTCCAGCCCTATCTCCTACAACTACTAAGGCCCCAAAACTATACCGTCTACCACCCTTTACTACCTTTGCACAGCGGTTCACATAGATGACTCTATCCATCAACTCTTCATGGAAAGACTCATCCTGTTTGAGATCTTTTTTTTCAAAATGACGCCGAATCCTTTTTTTAGATCCTTTAGGCTCTAAAGCTCCTTCCTCTTCTTTAGGGATATAGGATGACTTTTCCTCTAAAATTGCAGGTGAGATCGTATTTTCTTTTGAATTCATTCTCTTAAAACTCCAATCCTTTTTCTCTTGCAGAATCAGCTAAGGCTTTAACTTTCCCATGATATAAGAATCCCCCTCGATCAAAAACCACTTTACTTATTTTCTTTTCTTGCGCCCGTATAGCAATAGCTTCTCCCAATTTTATTGCCCCATTGATATTTGGTTTTAGTTCGGAAAATGCTTTTTCTCTAGTCGATGCACTAACAAGTGTTTTTCCTTCTTCATCATTTACTAGTTGGATATAGATATGCTTATTAGAAAAATGAACACTTAATCGCGGTCTTTGCGATGTGCCAAAAACTTTTTTTCTTATTCTCTGATGACGAATCTTTCTTGCTTCCAATCTATTTTTCTTCATAGCCAATTTCTTTTACTATTTTTGAGCGGTCTTCCCCGCTTTTCTTCGGATTTGTTCACCAGCATATCTTATTCCTTTTCCCTTATAGGGCTCCGGAGGATAAAACCCTCGAATATCCGCTGCTACCGCCCCTACTAAACATTTATCAATCCCTTCTACTGTCAACTTTGTATTATCTTGAACTTTTACCGTTACTCCTTCGGGTATTTCATAAACTACAGGATGAGAGAAGCCTAATTGCATCACTAACTTTCTTCCTTCAACCGAAGCTTTAAAGCCAATACCGTTTATTTCCAATTTTTTTTGAAAACCCTCCTGAACTCCTACTAGGGCATTATACAGTAGGGATCTATGCAATCCATGCATCGCCTTCGCCTCGCGACTTTCCGATACATTTTCCACCACTAAAGTATTATCACGCTTATGAACTTTCAAAAAGTCGGGCAATGGATGAGAAAGTTTCCCCTTTTTCCCTTCAAAAGTTACAACATTCTTATCGATAGTTACTTGTAACTCAGCCGGCAATTTGATAGGCATCTTTCCAATTCTTGACATTTTTCCATCCCTCTTAATAAATCGATAACAAAAGTTCTCCCCCCATTCGCATTTTCTTTGCTTTATGACCTGCCATTATTCCTTTCGATGTAGAAAGGACGCAAATTCCTAAGCCTCTTAATATATTGGGAATTTCTTTAAATCCAACATACTGTCGTAATCCAGGTTTACTTATCCTTTTTATTTTGGTTATAAGAGCCGGATCTTTGATAGTTAGCTTCAACACAAATATATTTTTACCACTTGCTATTTTTTCAAATTTTTCTAAATAACCCTCATCCAGCATCACTTTAGCGATCTGCTCTTTAATCCGAGAATAAGGAACAGTTAACTCTCTTTTCTTCGCATATGCAGCATTTTGCAATGCAGAACAGAAATCAGCAATAGGATCCGTTGTCATATTTCCTTTCCCTGTTTACCAACTAGCTTTAATTACCCCAGGAATTTCTCCCCATGACGCTAATTCTCTAAATTGAATCCTGCTAAGCCCAAATTTCCTCATATAAGCCCTCCGCCTCCCTGAGATTTTGCATCGATTATACTTTCTTGTACTAAATTTTGGTTTTCTCTTTTGCTTTGCTATCCACGCTTTGGTAGCCATATTGCCTCCCCTTACTATTAGCCTTCTTTAAGCAGATAAAACGAGCGGTTTATTCTTTTCTCCAATGAACGGAAAACCCATCGCCGAAAGAAGATCGATTGCCTCTTTCTTTGTCTTCGCAGTGGTGACAATCGTCAGGTCAAATCCTAGATTCCTCTTAATGTTTTCAATATCTACTTCAGGAAAAATTGTGTGATCTTTAATCCCTATTGTATAATTACCCTGAGAATCAAAGGAACGAGTAGGAAGACCCCTAAAATCCCTGACTCTGGGTAAAGCCGCCCAGACAAATCTTTCCAAAAACTCGTACATTCTCGCTCCTCTCAATGTTACCATACAGCCAATCTCTTGACCTTTTCTTAATTTAAAATTGGAAATACTTTTTTTCGCTCTCGTCTTTACTGGCTGCTGTCCTGTTATTAATGCAAGTTCCTTAACTGCTTCCTCTAAGGCTACTTTTATATCCCCTGAGGAACCCACACAACAATTAATGGTGATTTTTACTATTTTTGGCACCTCATGGATATTCTTATAGTTATTTAAAGAAATCAAATGAGGAACCACTATTTCCTTGTACGCTTTCCAAAAGGTGGGCATATCACTTTTCATTTTCTCTCAGTACTTCCTTTATATTAGCCATCATGCCATCAAACCCTTTTGCAAGGGTTATCTTTCATGCTTCAGTTGTTGAAGCGCTCTTCTTTTTTTTCTGTCTTTCTTCCCATCTCGAAAAAATCATAACGTTTGAAATTGAAATGGGCGCTTCTTTTTCAATAATACCTCCTTGTGGATTCTCTTGGGTAGGCCGCACGGCTTTTTTCATCATCCTAATTCCTTCCACTATGACTTTACTTTTTTCCCTGAGAACCTGCAAGACTTTCCCCTTTTTGCCACGCTCACTGCCCGATATAACGATAACCTCATCTCCCCGTTTTACAGGAAATTTTTTTAATGGAACAATACACTTTTTTTGTCCCCTTTTCTTCATACTACCTCCGGCGCAAGGGAAAGAATCTTTATAAAATTCTTTTCGCGCAATTCCCGAGCTACAGGACCAAATATTCGAGTTCCTTTAGGATTAGATTCTTTATCGATGATGACGATAGCATTATTATCAAATTTAAGATACGAACCATCACTTCTCCTAATCGGGCTTTTAGTCCGTACTACCACTGCTCTTACAACCTCTCCCTTTTTTACCGATCCATTAGGAATGGCATCTTTCACCGAAGCAGTAATAATATCCCCCACTCTTGCAATCAATGTTTTTCTACCAACAACTCCGATCATGGTCGCTTTTTTTGCTCCTGTGTTATCAGCAACCTCTAACCAGCTACGTATCTGAAGCATTTCTACACCCCCTTCCCATTTACTATGATTTTAAAACCTCTACAACTTTCCATCTCTTCAAGCGACTCAGTGGGCGACACTCTTGAATTCGAACTTTATCTCCTTCTTTAGCAATCCCCTCTTCATCATGTGCATAAAACTTTTTTCGCACCAAAACAACCTTTTTATATAAAGGGTGGGACTTATGTCTAGATACAAGGACTACAGCAGTTTTCGCCATTTTCGTCGATACCACCGTGCCGATCTTCTCCTTCGGTTTTCTTTTAGATACAACTTTCTCATTGGCAACAGTTTTGAGTTCCATGTTGTCTTCCATCTTAATCCCCCTTTTACTTACCTTCTTCTGCAAACTTCTGCTTAGATACCGTTTTAATCCGTGCTATCATCTTTTTTAATTCCTTGATGCGTGATGGCTTTTCCAGCTGAGCCGTTGATTTTTGCATTCGCAACCGAAAAAGTTCCTCTCGGCATTCCTGTTCTTTAACTAAAAGCTCCTGCTTTCCTAGCGATCTTAATTCAGTGAGCAGATTTTTGCTTTTCATACTTTAATCAACCTCTCCCTAGTTATAAAACGGGTATGAATAGGAAGCTTTGCGGCAGCAAGCCTCATAGCCTCCTTAGCCACTGATTCTGGTAGTCCATCTAGTTCAAAAAGTACTCTACCCGGTAGGACCACAGCTACCCAAAAAGCGGGTTGGCCTTTACCTTTACCCATACGAGTTTCCGGAGGTCGCGCCGTTACAGATTTATCAGGAAAAATTCTAATCCATAACCTACCTTTCCTTTTTACATTACGCATGATAGCAACACGAGCTGCTTCTATTTGGGTGTTGGTGATCCAGGCTCTCTCCAGAGCCTGCATTCCATAAGATCCAAAAGCCAATTCAGTACCTCGCGTCGCATTCCCTTTTCGGCTACCACGCTGACTTTTCCTATATTTTACTCTTCGAGGCAATAGAGGCATATAAACATCTCCTGCTAAACTATTAAACGACCGCCGTCGCTATGTCTTCCTTTCTACAAATCCATACTTTAACCCCAATCTTGCCAGCCACCGTCAGAGCTTCTGCAAACCCATAATCAATATCTGCTCTGAGAGAATGAAGTGGCACTTTGCCTTCATGATAACGCTCAGCCCTAGCAATCTCAGCTCCCCCTAACCTTCCTGCACATCTTACCTTAATCCCCATTGCTCCAGCATCCATAGTCAGTTGTATAGCCCTTTTGATTGCCCTTCGATAAGCCACTCTTCTTTCAATCTGAAGGGCAATATTTTCAGCTATTAGCTGGGCTTCAAGTTCTGGATGCTTAACTTCTTTAACATCAATTAAAACTTCTCTTCCTTTTTCAACAATATCAGCAATCTCCTCTTTGATCTTATCAAGTTCAGCCGCTTTTCTCCCAATGACTAACCCTGGCCTAGCTGTATGAATATTGATCCGAACACGGTTTCCAGCTCTTTCTATAACAATCCTCGATACAGCAGCTGATTCCAACCGTTTTTTAATAAATTTCCTAATCTGATAGTCTTCCCAAATAAACCTAGGAAAAGTTTTTTTATCAGCGTACCATATCGATCGCCATTGTCTGTTGACTGGCAGCCTAAATAGAATCGGATTTACTTTTTGCCCCATACGAATACCTTATTTCCTTCTTATTTTTCTTTTTCTTCCAAAATCACCTTAATATGACTCGTCCGCTTCCTTATAATCCCAGCACTTCCCCGAGCCTTAGGTTGATACCGTCGAAAGGTTGGGCCTTCATCCACAAAGACCCCTTTTACATAAAGATCTTGGACCCTCATATTGTGATTATTTTCCGCATTGGCAATTGCCGAGCCAAGCGTTTTTCGTATAATCCGAGCCGCTTTTTTAGGATAGAATGCCAGCAGATTGAACGCCTCTTTAGCATCCATCCCCTTTATGGAACGTGCAACATCCCTAGATTTAAACGCTGAAATCCTAGCCATTTTATATACCGCTCGAACTTCCATATGAATCTCCTATTTCACCGAAGCCTTTTCTGTATGTGCACCATGTTTTCTGAAGGTGCGAGTCGGAGCAAATTCACCTAACTTATGACCAACCATATTCTCTGTCACATAGACAGATTGAAAGGTCTTTCCATTATGCACTAAAAAGGTATGCCCCACAAAATCAGGTATAATCATCGATCGCCTTGACCATGTTTTAATAGGCTTTTTTGCCCCTTTTAATTTTTCAATTTTTTCTAGTAAATGAGCATCTACAAAAGGACCCTTTTTGAGACTTCTACCCATATTAGCTCCCTCCCTTTACTTTTTCTTCTTTTTCTTAGGACGTCTTTCCACAATAAACCTAGTAGAATTTTTCCTTTTTTTTCTCGTCTTTTTGCCTTTGGCTGGCTTCCCCCATGGAGATTCCAACTGCTGCCATCCTCCCCCTCCTTTACTTTTTCCTTGTCCCCCTCCATTAGGATGATCTACCGGATTCATGGCAACTCCCCTGACTCGAGGCCTCCAGCCAAGCCATCTTGTTCTACCGGCTTTTCCAAGAGATTTGTTGAAGTGATCCGGGTTGCTGACTTGGCCAATCGTTGCATAGCATTCAGACAAAATTTTTCTCACTTCGCCAGAAGGCAACTTCACAATGGCATATTCTTTATCTAAGCCCATCATTTGAGCACTGCTTCCAGCAGAGCGAACGAGCTGTCCTCCTTTTCCAGGTACCAACTCTATATTGTATATCGGAAGGCCCGAAGGAATGTTCTTTAATGGCAAAGCATTTCCAACTTCTGGAGGAGCCTCTGGGCCACTAATCACCCGACTACCCACTTTCAATTCCTGCGGAGCAATTATATATCTTTTTTCTTGATCCTCATACTTTAGTAAAGCAATTCGAGCCGTTCGTATGGGGTCATATTCTATACTCTCTACTATAGCTGGTACTCCAAACTTGTTCCTTTTAAAATCAATAATCCGATAACGTTGTTTATGCCCCCCCCCTCTATGACGAGCCGTAATCCTTCCATAGTTATTTCTTCCCCCCTTCTTTTTGTACGGTTCTGTTAAAGACCATTCGGGCTCCCAATTGGTAATGTCTGAAAAATCATCCAACGCTACAAACCGCAATGTTGGTGTCAAAGGTCGAAAATTTTTTATTCCCATACTCTTTCCTTTCAAACTGTAATATCTATTTTTTCACCAGGATATAACTGGACGATTGCCCTTTTAATCCTTGGCGTCTTGCCCGGCCTGCCTATTCTATTCCATTTTGTCTTTGACTGGACGGTATATAAATTAACTTTAAGAACTTTTTTCCCAAAAGCCTTTTCCACCGATTTCTTAACATCAATTTTGGTCGCCCTTGGATCGACATCAAAAATATATTTGTTTTGTTCACGAAGCATCGTAGCTTTTTCAGTCACTCTAGCTTGTCGGAGGATAGAAAACGGATCATTCATTGATTGCCTCCATTATGGTTATTGGCTATAGCATCGCCAGTTTGATGATGCTTTTTAATTCTTTCAACAAGGATATTAATGGCTTCTTTTTCAATAAAAATTTTCTTAAAGCTCATCAAGTCCAAGGCATTCACATCCCAAGCCGTAACTATGTCTAAATGGGGAATATTTCTTCCAGAAAGTAAGACATTTCTATTGGGAGATTTTAAAATCAACAAACAACTCTCTTTACCATCCCATCCATCCAGTAATGAAAATATATGTTTTGTTTTAATCGTAGCAAGGTTCGCATGGTCTATGCATAGGACAGATTCATTATTTATTTTTGCAGCCAAAGCTTTGATTAAGGCTAATTGTTTAATCTTTTTGGGAATTTTTTTAGAAAAATCTCTTGGCTGTGGCCCAAAAACCACCCCTCCTCCTACCCATATGGGTGAAGAAACATATCCAGCTCTAGCTCTACCTGTTCCCTTTTGCCTCCATGGTTTTCTACCAGAAGCTTTAACGGTTGCCTTCGTTTTTGTCGCTCGAGTGCCACTCCGGATATTCGCAAGATATCCACATAGGGCATCATGCAACACCTGATCCCTTTCTTTAACCTGAGGAAAAACCAATCCATACTGTTCTGCTTTTTCTCTACTTAGCAATTCCATAACGAAACCTTTGGTTATCAACTTACTTGTTGTTCGATGCTTGCCCTTTTATAGCTTTTCGAACAATGACTACATCCCCCCTAGCCCCAGGGATGCTCCCTGTCACCAGAAGCGCATTGTCTTCAGGAAGAATTTTAAAAAGATCCAAATTCTGTATAGTTACCCGTTTTCTTCCCATATGTCCTGGCATACCTTGATTTTTAAATACTCTTCCTGGGAATGATCTCTCCCCAATAGCCCCATTTCTCCTATGGGTTTTGGATCCATGAGAGGCAGGTTGACCTGCAAATCCATGTTTTCTTATTACTCCCTGAAATCCCTTCCCTTTAGTAATTCCAATAACGTCTACTTTTTCACCTTCTTCAAAATCACTTACAGAGAGTGTTTGCCCAGGCTGCCACTGTTTTTCTGACTCAAATACAAATTCTTTCAAAAACCTCCGAGGGCTGATCCCACTTTTCTTATAATGTCCCAAAAGAGGTTTGCTTACCTTTCTCTCTGCTAGCTCTTCAAAACCCACTTGCAAGCGTACCGTATTACCCTCTTTATTAAATCGTACCACCACGTTTGGTTCTACAACCAGAACCGTCAGAGGACATAATCTACCTTTAGAATCAAACAGTTGGGTCATTCCCACTTTCCTCGCCATTACCCCAAATCCATCGATGCTCATAGTAATCCGTTTTGTTTTTTTTCCTCTCTCTCCTCTATAACTTGAAAACTCTGGCAAACTCTTCCCTCAATGCAAAGCTCTAATACCTCTTTCCTTTATTCCACATTAAATCCTAATGCTAATATCAACACCTGCAGGTAAATTTAATTTTTTTAATTCATCTACCGTCTTAGAGGTTGGTTCTTTGATGTCAATAAGCCGCTTATGAGTTCTAATTTCAAAAAGATCCATGCTCTTCTTATCAACATGTGGTGACCGATTCACAGTCCACCGTTCTATTTTCGTAGGCAAAGGAATTGGACCTGATACTGCAGAACCCGTTCTTCGAGCGGTTTCTGCAATTTCAGAAGCTGCCCTATCCAACAGACGATAATCGAAAGATTTTAAACGAATCCTAATTTTGTTAGCCATTTGTCATCCCCCCTTTTCCTATTTTTTCTTTTGATCCAATAGTGCATTATAAATATGAATGGGGACTTCTTCAAAATGAGAAGGCTCCATCGAATAGGCTGCCCGCCCCTTAGACATCGAGCGGATATCATTGACATATCCAAACATTTCTGCCAGAGGCACCTCTGCATTAATAATAGAAGTATTCCCTTTGGTTTCAACATTGAGAATCTTGCCCCTTCTTCGAGTTAAATCCCCAAGGATATCGCCTTGGAATTCAGAAGGTGTAGACACTTCCACTTTCATGATAGGCTCAAGCAAATAGGAATCGGCTTTTTTAAGGGCATCTTTAACGGCAAATATAGCAGCCATTTTAAAAGCCAATTCACTCGAATCCACTTCATGGTAACTTCCATCGATAATTGTTATTTTAAGATCTATTACGGGACTACCATAGAGAATACCTGCGCTTAATGCTTCTTGAATTCCTTTAAAACAGGCCGGAATATACTCTTTGGGGATAGTGCCTCCAACAATTTTGCTTTCCCATTCCACTCCTTTGCCCCGCTCCAGAGGTACCATCTCCAGAATCACATGTCCGTACTGGCCACGGCCACCACTTTGCTTAATCAATTTTCCTTCACCTACGGCATGTTTTCGAATCGTTTCTCTATAAGCAATCTGAGGAGCTCCCGCATTGACACTGACTCCAAACTCCCTCCTTAGCCTATCGGTAATAATATCGAGATGAAGCTCCCCCATTCCCGATATAATAGTCTGGCCAGTTTCAGTATCTGTATGAACTCGAAAAGTGGGGTCCTCTTCCATTAACCGTTGCAAAGAATGAGAAAGTTTTTCCCTATCTGATTGAGCTTTAGGCTCTACAGCCATAGATATGACAGGTTCAGGAAAGACAGGAGGCTCCAAAGACACTTCAAAGCCTTCTGCAGCAAGCGTGTCCCCAGTAGCCACTTCTTTAATTCCAACAAGAGCTGCAATATCCCCAGAATAGACCACTTCAATATCTTTTCTTTCGTTAGCTTGTATTTGAACTATTCTACTGATTCTTTCCCTTTTTCCGGTCCGGACATTATAAACGCTGTCTCCTTTTCTCAAAATCCCAGAATAAACCCTAAAAAACACTAGCTTGCCTACATAAGGATCAGACCATATTTTAAAGACAAGGGCACAAAATTTAGATGTATCACTTACAATGACTTCTACTGGAGCATGGGTATAAGGATGCTGACCTTTTGGGGGATCAATATCTAAAGGACTTGGTAAATAATCAATAACGGCATTGATCAAAGATTGTACACCTTTATTACGAAAAGCGGAGCCTCCTACGACAGGTACAAACTCATTTTTAACGACTAGTCTGCGAATAGCCTGTTTTATCTCAAGGGGAGTTGGTTCCTTTTCTTCTAGAAAGAGCTCAGCAATTGCTTCGTCTCGATCCGCTAAGGCAGCAATAAGTTTAGCCTTAGCCTCACGTGCAACAGCTTGATACTCTTCGGGAATATCCGTTATCACATAGGTGGAACCAAGTCTGTCATTATCCGTATACACTATAGCTTTTTGACAGATGACATCTATCTGACCTCGGAGTTGATCTTCCTTTCCCAAAGGAAGAAGCACTGGCCAAGCATAACCATCAAGCTTTGTCCGAATCTCTTCGACGACTTTATCAAAATCGGCCCCTATCCGATCCATTTTATTAACAAAAGCAATTCGAGGTACTTTGTACCGATTAGCCTGTCTCCAGACCGTTTCGGATTGCGGCTGTACTCCTGCCACTCCACAGAATACCACAATCACTCCATCTAGCACTCGCAAAGATCTCTCCACTTCTGCAGTAAAATCGACATGTCCCGGCGTATCAATTATGTTAATTCTAAATTTTTCGCCTTCGAACAATTTTACTAAGCCTTGCTCTTTTTTCTCAGGCCAGAAACAAGAAATGGCTGCAGCCGTAATAGTAATCCCCCGTTCTCTTTCCTGCTCCATCCAGTCAGTCACTGTTGTTCCCTCGTGAACCTCTCCCATCTTATGAATCATCCCGGTATAAAAAAGAATCCTTTCGGTCAGTGTCGTCTTTCCCGCATCGATATGGGCTGCAATCCCTATATTTCTCGTTCTTTCCAGAGGGAAAGTTCGATGAGGAGAATTCACTGCTGGGCTTTTTACAGTTTGTAGTAACTCGCTACTCATAAAAAAAATCCTCTACCTTTTATTTTTAAGCTATTGCTTCCAAATGCGATATTCAACCATACATCAAAAAATCTATTCTTTTAAAAACGAAGATGAGCAAAAGCTCTATTTGCCTGCGCCATTTTATGGACTTCATCCCTTTTCTTAATCGAGCTTCCCTGACCATTAGCCGCATCCATCAGCTCCAAAAACAACGCTTTGGACATAGGAACTCCCTTTCTAGAATTGGCATATCGCACAATCCATCGCAATGCCAGAGAGACTTGGCGATGAGGGTTGACCTCAACTGGCACTTGATAGGTTGCTCCACCCACCCTTCTGGACTTCACTTCCAGTTTTGGTTTTACATTGTCCACCGCTTTTCTAACAATCTCAACCGGATCTCCTTCCTTGTTGTCTTGATTCAATGCCTCAATAGCATCGTAAACGATTCTTCTGGCCACACTTTTTTTTCCTTTTCTCATCACAGTATTGACCAGCTTTGTAATAAGTTCAGAACCATATTTCGGATCCGGCTCTAGTTCCCTTCTCTCAGCTCTTCTTCTTCTCATAAAACATTCCAAACCTAATCACCGACTTGCCTTTTTAGTAAAAAAAATCCACTTCACAATAAAACATTTAAAAACGATGCATCTATGACAAAGGAGCATCGATAAAGACTAATGGACTCTTTCTATAGTCCCTTCTAAACCCTTTTCAAAACATAATATATATTTTCTCTAACCCATGTAAATTCGATAATTTTTCTTCCAGATTGAATGCTCTGGTTATTTGGTTTTAGCCGCAGGTTTTGCGCCAGCCTTAGGCCTTTTAACTCCATACTTACTTCGTGATACATTCCTACTCATTTTGTTTGTATTGCTTGGACCAACAGCTCCAGAAGCATCCAATGTGCCCCGAATAATATGATAGCGTACACCTGGTAAATCCTTTACCCTTCCACCTCGAACAAGAACAATAGAATGTTCCTGCAAATTATGTCCTTCTCCTGGAATATAGGCTATAATTTCCTTGCCATTGGTTAATCTTACTTTTGCAACTTTTCTTAAAGCGGAATTTGGCTTTTTGGGGGTTCTAGTCATCACCTGAACACAGACGCCTCTTTTCTGTGGACAACTGTCCAAAGCCGGTGCTTTGGTTTTTCTTTTTAAAGCTTCTCTACCTTTTCGTACAAGTTGATTGATCGTAGGCATACACTTACCCAATCCTGCTTTTTTTAAATAAAGCTAGTTCTTCTTTACTCTCAATATTTTTATTATTCCAATGGAGCCTTCCTAAAGGCTTGCCACTCATTGTCCCTCAAGCCCTACTCCGAAGAGAATATCCCGACAACACAACCGGGAACTTATAAAAATGGAAAAAATAGAAAAAAAATCAAGTTTTTTATTTCAAAAAACCTTCAACATGTTGCCTTCTCAGTTGGAGGAACAATCACTTTTAACTTCTGTTGGTCGCAGCTGAAACTTACTGGAGTATACCCATAAAAATCTCCATCGAGCTCAACAGGAATTTCTTCTGGAGAGCTCACCTGGAATTGCTTCGACTGAAAGTGAATGACTTCGCAGTCCGTAGGCATTTTGTTGAAAAAACTTTTGAAAAGGCATTTTAACAATATGGTTGAACTCACACGCGAAAATAGGCAACCATCAAGAATTCCGTCATCCTGTTGAGCCTTAGGGAACACTGAGAATGGTCCCCCATAATATTTACCATTACCAACCAAAAGAAAAGAACCGAAAAATCGTTTGCCTTCTTTTAATTTTACTTCTATTAAGGGTTGAGGTTCTTTCAATAGTTTTGTAACGCTAAAAACATAGCTCAGAGGACCAAAAGTCTTTCTTATATCTTTATGAGTGACTTGCAACACCTTAGCATCTAATCCTACTCCTGCAAGCTGTACGAAAAGATGGTCGTTGGCTTTGGGTAAATCTATTATTTTTACCTTTCCTTCTAATATAATTGTCCAAGCTTTTTCTATCGATCTAGGCAAGCCAAGTTCCATTGCAAAAACATTGATCGTTCCTAATGGAATGATACCTAGTGTCACCTCTCTGCCATTAAAACCATTAACCACCTCATTGATCGTTCCATCCCCACCTGCAGCAACAATCAGGTCATATCCTTGCTCAATAGCCCATTCGGTTTTAGCTTCTGCATCTCCTGGATATTGGCTAATCTTAATCGGGACTTCCCCTACAACGCTATGAAGTTTAGTAAGGAGATATTTAGCTTTTTCTCCTCTAGCCGCCGGATTGAAAATAATACAAATCTTATTCTGCACTAGCCTTTACCTCAAATACATATACACTATTTCTTTGTGCGCGTTATTCTGAAGCTCGTCGAATTTTTTATCTTACTTCTGGCCACATTGCTATTGTTATTTCTAAGCTTTTTCTTGATTTTACAAAAAATGGAAAAAAAACCGGCTATGGTTCATTTCATCGAATCGTTTTTAACCGATGCCTTTGGTATTCCCACAACTATTGAAAAAGTTCATTTTTCCTTTCCCTTTTCCGTAAGTCTTGAAAAATTGAAGGTTGAAAATTCACTTTCTAAAAATTGCCCTCTTCTTTTCGAATCCACTGCCATCAAATTAAAAAACGGATTCGCCCCTTTTAGCCACGGTATATTTTTTGATGTCTTTTTGGTGGACCCTAAAACATCCTTTGAACTCAATCGAGGACGCCATCTACTTCTACCTTTGATAGAAGAAGGAAGCAATGGAGAAGAGCTTCCTTCACTTTTTTCAGGAAAACTGGCAGCTTCTTTACCAATTAGAAATATTCTAATCCGTAATGGAATGATAAAAATTTTTTCTGGCGACCAAACTCCATTGTTTATTCTTCAAGGGATTGAAGAACAAGAAAGCCTAGATCTAAAAAAACAGAAAGCCTCCTGCTTTGGAAAAGCGGCTCTGGCATATATTAATTCTATTCCATTGCTTCATGATGTTCATTTTAATTACATTTTTTTCCACAAAGTTTTTCAACATTTAGATCTTGATGCCTTGCTCGCAGGTGGCAAATTACATTTAAGTTTATCAAACATCCCTAACAATCAGGATAAAGAAAAGAAGCTCCAGTGGAAAATTATTTCCTCTGGGTCAAATGTTGAAGAGCTTTTTAGTTTGATTGATCCCCATGGATCTTATTCGATCTCTGGGTTGTTAAGTTGCAAAGCTGATGGATCTATCAATAAGATGGAACTTAATGCCATCGAAGGAAATGGCACTTTTCAAATAGAACAAGGAAAGATAAAAAATTTAGCTTTGTTTCAAGAACTATCTGGATTGCTTAAGAACACCAATTTGAAAACTCCAGAATTTGAGAAATGGTATGGTTCTTTTAAGATCAAAGAAGGAAAAATTTTATTATCAGATATGTCTATTTTATCAAATTCCTTTTCAATGATTGGGAATGGCTTTCTCCGTTTCGATAGTTCTATAGATATGGATCTAAAGATATTACTCAATAAAACGTTTTTTAACGGAACGCTTCCAGATGCTCTTCTAAACAAACTAAACGTTCATTCAAATGCGTTGACTTCTATTCCAGTCAAAATTTCTGGCACTTTGGCTAACCCCAAAGCTGCTTTCATACAACCAAACCCCTTGCCCAGGCTTTCTCCCTCTGGCTCCTCTCTTCTTTCTCCTACTCTTATTTTCACCAAATAACCTCCTCACCTTTCATTGCCTTATTGTTATGTCCCTAAGAATCATAGGTGGAATTGCCAAAGGAACTCCCCTTCATGTGCCTAAGAAAACCGTTGTTCGCCCAGCTCTATCGAGAATGAGAGCTGCCATCTTTTCTTCCCTTGGAGACTGGATAGAAGGCAGAAATGTCCTTGATCTATTTGCAGGTTCCGGCTCTCTCGGAATCGAGGCTTTGAGCAGAGGGGCTTCTTCCTGCACCTTCGTCGATCTATCTAAAGAATGCATTGACTGTATAAGTAACAATCTTAAAAAAGCCCATTTAGAAGGAAATTTAATTCTGATGGATGTCTTTAAATTTCTACAAAAGAACAAAGAGAAATTTGAACTTGTTTTTGCCTCTCCGCCCTATATCAAAGTATCGAAGCCTGTCGATAGCTCCTCCTTGCTCTCCCTAGTGCATCAGAATATAGACTCTGAAGGACTGTTTGTCTGGGAGTTTTATTCCAAAAACATACTTCGTTTGCCTGATTTCTGGGTAATTCATTGGGAAAAAACAATAGGAGAAACAAAAGTATGGATTCTAAAACCATTGTTTTAAGTACATTAAAAAAGGCGTTTGGCACATTATTTGCTTTTTCATTTTTACATGAGCAAGCAGTATAAAAAAACAGAAGAAAAGAAAAAGGAATATAAAAAAGGATGTAAGGCAATTGATTTCCGTTTTCATCAACAAGAAAAGCTAGGCACTTCGGAGCAGAACGAGATACAGAGTTTTATCCCTTTTCGATACAGTAGATACATTGAATAAATCTTGTATGAGGTATCCGTTCGGCAACTTGTGAACTAATGTCTTATGAGATCACTTCAAGTAGTTTCCCGCTCTATTCTTTACATTATTCTTTACACTACAGCGAGGGGTCGTAAGGATAGAAAGCTCCAATGTCCACAGGCATCATTTCCTGCTCAATTATCATTAAGTTGGCCGGTTACAGTTCCTTCCAAAGCCATGACAAGATGGTTCCTTGCTGCCCGCTTGGCAGTTTCGTATGTGTCCATATCCTACTGAGGCAAGCTGAATACCTCCTATCATCCTGTTACATAGATTTTTTAGCCCCTAATCTTATACACTCGTTTTTTTTCTTTCCGATCCTCAAAACTCCTAGTATATTTCCCATTCTGTGGGAAAAGAAAAAACCTTTATTAATACCCTTTCTTTCATTTATTTGCTCTATTTTTTTTTCTTTTATCTCTTTTCTTCAGCCTTAGCTTTAAACGATATCTCCGGTTCGAATGAGGAAAATTCAACAGTTAGCAAGGAAAGAATCGTTAAAGTCTCCCTACAAGGCCAAACTGTTTATGTACTCGATAGAGGTAAGGTTATTTTTGTTGCCCCCTGTACAGTAGGCAAAAGTGGGCACCCGACCCCCAAAGGAATATTCCACATTAGCGCAAAATCAATAAAAAAACGCTCTCATAGTTATGGATTCTGGGTAAAAGGCAATGATATAAGAGCCACTGAAAACCCATCAAAACCACCTCCTGGAGGTCCTTGGGAATATGTCGGTTATCCTATGCCTTATTGGGTAGAGTTTGCCCCTGGATATGGTTTTCATGAAGGCTTTGTATGGACTACGCCAAGGACACATGGATGTATCCGTCTTCACGGCAAAACAGCCATTGAGTTTTTTAATCTTGTAAATATTGGAACAAAAATTCTTATTGCTGACTCTTTTCCTGAAGATCTTACTATTGGGAAACATCTCAAAAGGCCAAAAGATGAACTTCTTCCTGATCCACCTTCTCAATTTATGATTTCAGAAGAAGCTTTTGAAAAGCCATGGGAATTTTAAGGCTGGACTTATAGCGATTTATTAAGAAAAACTTTTCCTTTTTTATCCTGTTGATTTTATAAACTGAATATTACAGGATATTACATAATGCATAAAGAGTTCTTAAAATACTTTTTGAATTTTCCTGTTATTACTAGAAGAGACTGGCTGAAAATTTTTGGATTTTCTACCCTCTCCAGTTTAGCTTTCCAAAAAGCCTTTGCTGGAGAAGAGACAAGAAAGATCCATCTATCCACATCCAATCCCAGTCCATACTGGACAAGCCAAAATCCCTTTGCCTATGAACCCCAAAAGCTTCCTCTCATTCGATTAAACGATAGACCTATCGTACTTGAAACCCCACGGGAATTTTTCGAGTTTCCTTTTACCCCAAATGCGGCATTTTACGTAAGATATCATCTCGATGGCATTCCTAACTCCATTGATCTTTCGAAATGGAGGCTGTACCTTGAAGGGAATTTCGCTAATCCTATCTCTTTTTCTTTTGCAGACCTATTGACCCAATTTGATCCCGTATCGGTTGTGGCTGTCAACCAATGTTCTGGAAATTCTAGAAGCAGATTCTATCCTAGAGTCCCGGGAGCTCAATGGGGCAACGGTGCTATGGGAAATGCGAAGTGGACAGGAGTTCGGCTCATGGATGTCTTGCAAAAAGCAAAAATAAAACCCAATACCGTGCAAATTCAATTCCAAGGGTTCGATTATGGCCGATCTCCAGAAGGAACTCCTGCTCATGCCTTTATCAAATCGCTTGATAGAAATGATCCTATTTTAGAAGAAACGATTCTTGCTTATGCCATGAATGGAGAGCCGCTACCCTTATTAAACGGTTTTCCATTAAGACTGGTTGTTCCAGGAAAGTTTGCCACATACTGGATTAAACATCTGACCTGGATTCGAGCGTTGGATACTCCAGACACAAACTTCTGGATGAAAACCGCTTATCGCATCCCCAAAACCAATAGGAACTCCATTTCATTTGAGGAATATCAAAAAAGTACTCCTATCCAGACTATTCCTATTGGGGATATCCAGATGCCTGTCAGATCTTTTATTATCCAGCCAACTGGGGATGTAAAATTAGTCGAAAAAATGGGAGTGCAAGTCAAGGGAATAGCCTTCAGTGGTTATGGGAGAATCGTCAAAGTAGAATTTTCTGCTGATGGCGGTTCTCACTGGCAAGAAGCAATGCTAGATAGAGATTTAGGAAAATATTCATTCCGACTTTGGCATCTAAACTGGACCCCAAGACAGCCAGGAGAATACTTGCTTGCTTCCAGGGCCTGGGATGAGAAGGGGAACACCCAACCGACTACCCCCATTTGGAACCCTGGAGGCTATTGTTGGAATACGATTGAAATTCAAAAAGTTTGGGTTGGAAAATATGCATAAAATTAAGCGCCACTATTGTTTAAGGATATCTTTTCTCTCTAAAATACTCATTTTTTTAAGCCTTCTTTTTATTGCATCTGCATCTTTCTCTCAAGCCTCTATAGATGTAACTGAAATTGGCGAGGCTGGATTATATACTCTTGATACATCTGGAGTAATCTTTCCTTTTACTCCGTATCCGCAAGATTCCAGCTCTGTCTATGCTGTAGGTGCTTATCCTCTTACAACCGAACCTTTACCCACAGGAGAAAGACAAGAAGTTGTGCAGAGCTATTGTTCTATGTGCCATAGTACAACCATCATTAGCCTCCAACCGAAATTTTCTTTAAAAACTTGGAGGCATGAAGTGGAAAAAATGAAACAACTTGGGGCACAAATTCCTGAGGACATGATCTCCCACATTATCGAATTCCTTGAAAAGAGTTGTTCAGTTAAAGAGGAAAAAAAATAAGTCCCCTAGAAACAAAGCCTCAATCAAGGCTTGTTGTTCCGAATTTCCTTCTCTTCCCCTCTAACCAGTCTATAAGAAATTTTAATAGCGATAATGGTTAGGTTTATAGGGGCCTTCAATTGGAACCCCTAAGTAATCCGCTTGCTCTTTTGTCAAGCGAGTTAGTTTCACGCCAAGCTTTTCTAGGTGTAACCTTGCCACTTTTTCATCAAGGATCTTGGGCAGAGTATAGACTTTCCCTCTTTTATATTCCCCACTGTGGCGTTTGGTCCACAACTCAATTTGAGCTAAAACTTGATTGGTAAAACTGGCACTCATGACAAAACTTGGATGGCCGCTAGCACATCCTAAGTTTACAAGCCGTCCTTCAGCCAACACGTACAATTTTTTTCCATCCGGCCAAAGGAACATATCAACTTGTGGCTTTATTTGGATCCGTTGCAGACGTTTATCCTCATACAGTGATCTTACTTCTATTTCTGAATCGAAATGTCCAATATTACATACGATGGCTCCTGACTTCATTCTATCCATGTGTTCTCTTCGGATGACATTAATGCACCCAGTCGCTGTCACAAACAGATCAGCTTTTTCTACAACATCCTCCAAAAGAGTTACTTCATAACCATCCATTGAAGCTTGCAGGGCATTAATAGGATCAATTTCTGTAACGATAACCCGCGCTCCCATCCCTTTTGCTGATTGGACACACCCTTTCCCAACATCCCCATACCCGCAGACAACGACTATTTTACCTGCAATCATCACATCCGTAGCCCTTTTTACACCATCAAGGAAGGATTCCCGGCAACCATAGAGATTATCGAATTTGCTTTTTGTGCAGGAATCATTAACATTCATAGATGGAGGCCCTAAGGTCCCTTTAGCTTCTCTTTGGTACAATCTATGAACTCCTGTTGTTGTTTCTTCAGAAATACCTACAATCCCATCTAGCAGTTCTGGATATTTCTGGTGTACAAGTTCAGTCAGATCGCCACCATCGTCTAAGATCATGTTTAAAGTTTGACCATCAGGCCATCTTAACGTTTGTTCCATGCACCACTCATATTCCTCCAATGTTTCCCCCTTCCAAGCAAAAACTGGAATTCCCCTTGCTGCAATCGCTGCAGCAGCATGATCCTGAGTAGAAAAAATATTGCAGGAACTCCATCTGACCGATGCTCCAAGCTCAACTAAGGTTTCTATCAAAACAGCCGTCTCAACAGTCATATGAAGGCAGCCAGCAATCCTAGTTCCCTTTAATGGATATAACCCCTTATATTCTTTTCTAAGAGCCATTAGACCAGGCATTTCATCCTCAGCTACTTCAATTTCCTTTCGACCAAAATCGGCAAGCTCCATGTCTTTTACTTTAAAATCAGCCATATTAACTCCTTCCATAAACATGCTTCTAACACTATTCTAGTAAGATTGTTGGTGTATTCATGAAAAGATAGACAAGGGTCTACTAACTGGTTGGCCTTTTGCACTGTTTATTCCAACCCTACGGCAGTAAGCAAATCATTTACTTTGTCAGTTTTTTCCCAGCAAAAAATATCAAACTCGTCGTTTCTACCAAAATGGCCATAATTGGTGATTTTACTATAAATCGGTCGAAGTAAGTTCAGTTCTTCGATTATTTCAGCAGGCTTAAGCCGAAAGACCTCACGAATCGCTCTTTCTATTTTTTGATCTTCAACAAGTCCCGTTTCAAAAGTGTCCACAGCAACCGAAACCGGATCAGCTTTCCCAATAGCATAAGCTATTTGAACTTCGACTTTGTTAGCAATTTTTGCTGCCACAATATTTTTGGCAATATATCTAGCCATATAAGCAGCACTTCTATCCACTTTCGAAGGATCTTTCCCACTAAATGCCCCTCCCCCATGTCGCCCCATGCCTCCATAGGTATCAACAATAATTTTTCTCCCAGTAACGCCAGAGTCGGCATCTGGCCCACCCGCAACAAATCTACCTGTTGGGTTAATGTAAAAAACCGTTTTTTTATGGAGAAATTCCTCAGGTATAGCCTTCTGGATAACTTCTTTTTTTATGATTTCTTCTATTTCTTTGTTAGAAACCTCTTCGGTATGCTGTGTCGATACAACAATGGCCTCAACACGCATTGGTTTATTGTCCTCATAATAAAGAGATACTTGCGTTTTTCCATCGGGCCGTAACCAAGGACACCCTTCTTTTTTTCTTAATTCAGCTAATCTTCTTGAAAGTCTATGAGCAAAACTAATTGGAGCCGGCATAAGTTCAGGAGTTTCAGTACATGCAAAACCAAACATCATCCCTTGATCCCCTGCACCCTGATCGAGATTTCTTCCCATATTATGACGTTCCTTCTTCCCATCAACCCCCAAGGCAATGTCTGGGCTTTGTTTGGAAATCGCACAAACGATATGTAATTTTTCAGGGTAAAATAGGCTTTTGGGATCATTATATCCTATTTGCCGAACCGTATCCTTGACAATCTTTATATAATCCAGATTAGCCTTGGTGGTGATTTCTCCTGCTAACACAACCAGGTTTTCCTTCACAAGGGTCTCACAGGCCACTCTGCTGAACTTATCCTGCTGAAGGCAATGGTCCAAAACAGTATCCGAAATGGTATCGCATACTTTATCTGGATGGCCTTCGGTCACGGATTCAGAAGCAAAAACATAAGACTTAGACATAATAGCTACAATGAGAATATAAGAAAAAAAAACAATCTTTTTTAAAAAAAACTTTTTCTACCTGCTGATATCTTTTTGGAAAAGCACTCGATAATTGTTCCTTAAAAGCACGGATATGGCTAATTCTTCATCTTCAACCCTAAGCGCCAATACAGCTTTCCCATAGGGTCTTGTCAGAAAAGGATAGCTAAAATAAATATTGATTTCAGCTTGAAGTAGCACGGTAAGGACTTTTCTTAGATCTTCGGCTGATTGCGGAAGTTCCAAGGCGATCAGAGAACATTCTGTATAAGATATTCCATTTTCGGCGAGAATCTTTCTAGCATTTTGCGGGTCATCAACCACCAATCGAATGGTGGAGGCTTCGGATGTGTCTAAAATAGTAAAACCTATAATGTGGATTTCATGACTTTCCAAAAGACGCACTAATTCTAAAAGTCTTCCCGCTTTATTCTCCATGAAAACGGTAAACTGGCTAATTTTTTCCGGCTGTCTATCTTGTGTTGTCTGAATACCCACAATTCTCCTTAATCTCTATTAAATTTTTTCCTAGATACTATAAGCTTTCTTTCCTAATTATTCATTTATTGTTTCTTCCCTTCTTTTTCAATTTTTTTTAACCAACTTTCGATTCTTCGAACGGCTATTTCCAAGTCTTCAAAACGGGTGGCAAAACTACATCTCACATATCCTTCTCCCCCCTGTCCAAAAGCAGAACCGGGAACCAGTGCCACTCCTCCTTCCTGGAGAAGTCGATAACAGAATTCTTTTGATGATAGTCCAAAATGACGAATCGAAGGAAAATAGTAAAAGGTCCCTTTAGGAAGATTCCCGACAAGACCTATGGAAGAAAGATTTTTCCAGAGAAAGTTCCGACGCAATCTATACTCTTCAACCATCTGTTCCATATCTTTCTTTCCATGCAACAAAGCTTCTATAGCTGCCTGCTGAGCTATGGAAGAAGCACAGAGGATCGAATATTGATGAATTTTCATCATCGCCTCTATCCACTCCTTTGGACCACACGCATAACCTATCCTAAAACCTGTCATTGAAAACGCTTTAGAAAACCCATGGAGGAAAAGGCTCCTTTCTTTCATTCTATCAAGAGCGACTATTGAACGATGGGTGCCTTCATACATCAGTTCCGCATAAATTTCATCACTGATTACATAAAGATCATGCTTACAAGCTAATTGAGCAATTGCTTCCAGTTTCTCTTCATTTTCAATACTTCCTGTAGGATTCGTGGGGAAGTTTAGAATAATTGCTTTGGTTTTAGGGGTAATTTTTTTTTCGACTGCAACTGGATCGAGTTGAAATCCGTCTTTTTCCAACGTTTCAACAATGACAGGCACTCCATGGGCAAGAACCACTAAAGGAACATAAGACACATAAGAAGGTTGATGGATTATGACTTCGTCAAAAGGATCAATTATTGCTCTTAAAGCACAATCAAGCCCTTCTGAAACCCCCACCGTTACAAGGATCTCTTCATAGGGGTTGTAGTCAACACCGATTAGTTTCGATACATATTGGGCTATTAATTTTCGGAGTTCTATAAGGCCAAGATTAGATGTGTAGCCGGTCTCTCCCTTTTCAAGGGAATAAATGGCTGCTTCTCTAATCATCCAGGGAGTATCAAAGTCCGGTTCACCAATCCCTAAGGAAATAACATCAGTTTGGTTCTGGACAAGTTCAAAAAAATCCCTGATTGACGATTTTCCAATTAAGGAAAGATGTTTGGCTATTGGTACCTTGGTTCGAAAATCAAAAGGCACTATTTTTTCGGTAGAATTGACAACAGGATGTTTTTTCATGTAAGGAAATTACGGACTTACGGGCAGGCGAAAATGGGATGGAGCTGAAAAAATGATTCCCTGTTCTTTGTAAGTTTTTAGCATAAAATGGGTTGCTGTAGAAATAACCCCAGGCAGAGTAGCCAACTTTTCTGAAACAAAAAGAGCGACCTCTTTTAGGCTTTCTCCTTCTAGGAAAACAAGTAGATCATAGCCTCCGCTCATTAAGAAACAAGAAGTAACCTCTTCAAATCCGGCTATTCGCTTGGATAGCTTATCAAAACCACCTCCTCGCTCAGGAGTAATTTTGACTTCAATAACAGCACGCACTCTGTTTTTCTGTATTTTTTCTGGATCAAAGATGGTCTTATAGGCCAAAATGAACTTTTCTTTTTCAAGCTCCTTCAAAAGACCAGCCGTTTCCTCAACGGAAATTCCTAAAGCCGAAGCTATATCCGATATGGAAAGTCGCGCATTTTTTTCCAACAGTCGAACAATATCGCTAATTAATTGAGGATTAACTTTCAAGAGGTTATGCACACAATGTTTTTTAAAGATTAATTTTCTTTCCGTCAACCTCGAATAGAGAGGTCACAGACATCCCTGTATGAATTCTTTTAATGGCTTCTCCTAAAAGGGGCGCAACATCTAACACCGTTACCCGAACTCCTTCAACTACAGGGACGGGAACGCTGTTGGTAGTGATTAATTCTTCAAGATGTGAACTTCTCAGCCTCCCTATGCCAATCTGATTAAGAACGGCATGAGAAATTCCAGCATAAATCCTTCTGGCTCCCATTTTTTTTAAGATCGTTGCCGCAGAAACCACAGTTCCTGCCGTTTCTGTTAAATCATCGACAATCAATACATCTCTCCCTTCCACATCACCAACAACAAAGTCCGCCTCCGTATGATAGGCATCCACTCTCTTCTTAACCACTAAAGCAAGCCCTTTGCCTAGCAATTGAGAATAGGTTGAGGCCATTTTTATCCCTCCTACATCTGGAGAGACAACAACAAGATCGAGTAGATTGTTTGCCTCGAGAAACTTATAAAAAACAGGAACAGCTGTAAGATGATCTACGGGAATGTCAAAAAAACCTTGAATTTGTTGAGCATGAAGATCCATTGCCAGCACTCTGTTGGCTCCAGCGGCTACGAGGAGGTTCGCAACCAGTTTGGCTGTTATAGACACTCTTGGCTGATCTTTCCGATCTTGCCTGGCATAACCATAAAAAGGAATTACGGCTGTGACTCTTGCTGCACTTGCCCTTCTGGCAGCATCAATCATAATCAATAATTCCATTAGATTATGATTGGTCGGAGGACAGGTTGGCTGCACAATAAAAACATCTCTTCCTCGAATATTTTCGTTGAATTTTACAAAGGTTTCTCCATCAGGGAATGATGAAATGGTTGCTTGTCCAAGAGGTATGCCGACATACTGAGCAATCTTTGTTGCCAGAGCCGGATTCGCTCTTCCAGAAAATATTTTTAATAATTTATATTCGTCATTCATTTAATCGCAGCTCCGACAAAATTTAACCTAAAATATTTTGCATTTCATAAAAAAATAAAAATTGTTATGCTTTAAACCCATTGGATTGCCCATCATAAAACTAAGCTTCTTAGGTTTTCTTAAATTTCGGTAAGCATTTGAAAAGAAGAATAAATCTGGTATTCAGGAAAAAAAGGGTTATGTCCTTTTTCAAAGCCAACGGTTGATAGGGGACCAATCCTGGGACAAATGATGGTTTCATCCGGAAATCCAAACAGCGTAGATCGAATCAGTTCAAGAGTCTTATAATAACCGGTTTCTTCATAGGAAATAGAGCCAGAAATAAAATATTTTCCAACAAAAACCAAAGGAGAAGATTCAGGAGGATGGACAAAGTAGAATATTTTATCGATTAAAGGAATAAGCTCCACTCTGAACGATCCAAACCATTCCTCTTTCCTTTCCAGTTGCCCCTCTTTAGAAGGAGCTGAAAAAGGCAAGGAAAAACTTTTTAAACCATCGGCTAATTCCTGAATTTGTTCCAAAGAAAAAAGAAAGACATGATCCAGTCCATACTCCCTATCATGAACATAATTTTCGATCAATCGCTTATTCGGAGGATCTATCAAGAATTTTTTATTGCTTCTCTTGTCCATTAACAGATAAGATTTTTTTTCAGGTGTCTCTTCACTAGATATTTTTTTTAAAAAGTAGGGAAGAGTCAACGGTTGAGGATTACATTTTCCCGTAGCCATTGACAGCAAAATTTCACCACTCAAGGAAAGAGCCTGAGCAACTAAAAAAAGAGCCTTTTCATCAAGCACTCCATTTTTCAGTTTTCTTAAATCATCAATCTTGACTCCTGCTTTACGTGCAAGCTCCGCATCAGTCAATTCTTGACCTTTTTGAGCTTTGAGCAAAATCTCATTCCACAGATCTGTCCAATCCAAATCTTCAACAAGACCTTTTCCCATATAGATCGCCACAGGCTTTTAAAAGTATATTCTAACAGTAAAAAAAGTCGGGAAATATTTCCTACGCCCGGCTCAAATACTTTCCATCGGTAGTGCTTACTTTTACCAATTCTCCTTCTTTAATAAAAAGCGGGACCTGAATACACAACCCCGTTTCAAGGATAGCTGGTTTCATTACATTAGTTGCAGAATCACCCTTCACTCCTTCTGGAGCTTCCACGACTTTCAACACCACACTTTGGGGCAGTTCTATAGCAGCTAGCGTATCATCAGCAAACAGAAGATCAACTGGCTGATTCTCCTTTAAAAAATCCTTGGCTTTTCCTACCATCTCCTCTGGAACAGAAAAGGTCTCATAGGTTTCAGGATCCATAAAAACAAAACTATTGCCTTCTCTATAACTATACTCGCAACGCCTTCGGACTAAAGAGAGCAACTCCACTTTGTCTTGAGAGCCAAATCTTTCGACAAAAGACTTCCCTGTTTTCAAATTTCTCAAAGTCATCTGTACAAAAGCTCTTAAATTACCTGGAGTTCTATGCATTGTATCTAAAACTAGACAAATAGCCCCGTTATGTCGTATCGCTTGACCTTTTCCTATGTCACTCGCATTCACAAACATACCCAATCTCCTTATAACAATCGATGGATAGCTAAATCCTGTGAATCTATTAAACCTACCACTTTGTAAGCTTCATCCACAACAATTAAATCTTCTATTTTATTGTGTTCAAAAACATTAAGAACTTCAACTGCAAGTTTATCGACTCGCACTGTCACTGGATTTTTGGTCATCACATTTCCTAATGATAATTCGCCAATTTTGGGATTAAGCTCATAATTCCTTACGAAATCCCCATGGGTAAAGATTCCAATGACTTTTCTCTCTGAATTCACCACCACCACTGCTCCCGCTCTTTTTATATTCCACAGTTTCAGAGCCTCTTTTACTTTAGCCTCCGCTTCGAGAACTACAATTTGAGGCAAAGGACGCATTATATCGCCTACCTTTAGGAGTAAATTTCTACCCAGTGTTCCTCCAGGATGAAAGCGGGCAAAATCTTCTTTTTTAAATCCTCGTTTTTCAAGTAACACCATAGCTATTGCATCCCCTAGAACAAGCATGGCCGTGGTACTCGATGTAGGAGCTAAGTTCAAAGGACAAGCTTCCCTACTGACCCGGACATTCAAAATAAGATCAGAATTTTTCGCTAATGTCGAATTTTCATTGCCAGTAATTGAAACCAAAGAGGTCGCGATTCTTTTTAAATGAGGAATAAGCCTAAGAATTTCTTCCGTTTCTCCACTATAACTCAATGCAATAACAGCATCTCCCTTATTAACCATTCCCAAGTCACCATGAAAAGCGTTAACGGCATCAAGAACCACGCTTGGGGCCCCAGTGCTTGTTAAGGTAGCTGCTATTTTTCTACCAATATGGCCTGACTTTCCAACTCCGGTAATGACAATTTTTCTGTTAGCCAAAATTGTTCTTTCCAAAACCTCAATGGTTTGTTCAAAAGAAGAGTCCAGCTGTTTTTGGACAGTGCGCAAAGCGTCCATTTCTAGATCAAAAACTTTTTTCGCTAAACTAATCAAATTCATTGCCGTTCACACAAAGGAAAAAAAAGCTTAACTGATTTTATGGCATTATTTCAAGGCTATTTTAACACAATCAGTAGCAAGCTTCCTCTATTGCTTAGTTTTTTCAAAAAATAATGCGTTTTAGACCACTAACTTTCTTGCATGTACGGCAGTCAGAGCCATTCCCCATAAAATCTCTTTATATACCAATTTTTGACTGTCTGAACAGTAATGCAGTAGGTAAGTAATATACCCCAAAGCCATAGATAATAACTAAAAGGCAATGGAACAAGTCCCGCGGCTTCTCCGAAAAAACTATATGGTATAAGATGACCAATGACGATGACAACAGCAGTAGCCAAAACCAGCGGTTTTGTGGCAATACTTTGGATAAAAGGAATTTTTCTCGTTCTTATCATATGAACGATCAAGCTTTGTGAAAGTAAAGATTCAACAAACCAACCGGTATGAAACAGACTTTGATTTTCGATGGAATTTGCTCCAAAAACAAACCACATGACTCCATAAGTCACATAATCAAAAACCGAACTAATCGGTCCAATGATGAACATAAACCTAAGAATCCCCTCAGCCTCCCATTTCCTAGGCTTGGCAATAAAGTCCTCATCCATTCTATCCCAAGGAATCAATGTTTGCGAAAGATCATAAATCAAATTAAGAATTAAGATTTGAAGGGGGCTCATGGGTAAAAAGGGGAGTAAAATTCCTGAGCCTAGGATGCTCAATACATTACCGAAATTAGAACTCACCGCCATTTTTATGTACTTCACCATATTGCCAAACATTACCCTGCCTTCAATAACGGCTTGTTCTAAAACGATCAGGCTTTTTTCTAAAAGAATGATATCAGCCGACTCCTTAGCTATATCAACGGCCGTATCCACAGATATTCCCACATCTGCTTCTCTCAAAGCTTGAGCATCGTTGATCCCATCCCCTAAAAATCCCACAATATGTCCCCCAGTCCTTAAGGCTCGAATCACTCGTGCCTTCTGTAGAGGGGACATTTTGACAAAAATATTTGCTTTTTCAGCTGCTGTAATCAATTCATCATCGGTTAAGTTTTCTATTTCAGAGCCACGCATGACCCCTCTGACTTCCAATCCAATCCAATCGCAGATTCTTCGTGTAACTAATTCATTGTCTCCAGTAATAATTTTAACTTCCACTCCATAGTTCTTCAGTGCCCGCACAGCATCTTCCGCATCATGCTTTGGAGGATCCAGAAAAGCAATAAAGCCACAGAGGGTCATTCCCTCTTCATCGTTCACTGAAACAGGTCTAGTCATTTCAAGAGGCAATTCCCTAAAAGCAACCGCAAGAACTCTTAATCCATCACTATTTAAATCATCCCGAAGAGCCAGAGCTTTCTTCTTAATGTCTGGAGTTAATTCTATTACTTTTCCATCCTTTAATAGGCTTCCACAGATAGCAATCATTTCCTCAACGGCTCCCTTTGTTATCAAAAGATCTTTTCCTGTGGTGATTTCTCTTGCCACTACGGACATTCGGCGCCTTGTAAAATCAAAAGGAATCTCATCAACTTTTGTATAGTGAAAAATGAATTTTTTACCTTCTTCCTTTTTATCCAGGACGGCTTGGTCAAGAAGATTGCGTAAACCGCTTTGATAATAACTATTGATATACGCATATTTCAAAACCTCTTCGTTCTCGTTACCTTCCGGATCAAGATATTTTTCCAAAATAATCTTGTTATGGGTTAAAGTTCCTGTTTTATCCGTACAAAGGATATTCATCGCTCCTATATTCTGAATCGCATTCAGTCTTTTAGTGACGACCTTATTTTTTGAAAGTAAAAGCGCACCTCTTGCCAGACAACCACTAACGATCACGGGTAGCATTGTTGGCGTGAGTCCAACGCCAACTGCCAGAGAAAAAAGGAAGGCATCCATCCAACTGCCTTTGGTAAAGCCATTAATGAGAAAAATCACCGGTATTAATGTTCCAATGACCTGAAGCAGTAACCAGCTGATACGGTTTACCCCGACATCAAAACTGGTCATTGTCCTATAACCCCTGAGACTCTTCGAAAAAGCGCCAAAATAGGTATTTTCACCTGTTGCTAAGACAACGGCAGTCGCCGTTCCGCTAATAACATTTGTACCCAGATAAGCAATGTTAGGTAGAGAAAAGGGATCCGTTCTTTTTTGTTCATTAAGGGAAGCAGGATAAACCGTGTCATATTTTTCTACAGGCATGGATTCGCCTGTGAGAACTCCCTGGCTGACAAAAAGATCTCTTGTAAAAATCAGTCGAACATCGGCAGGGATCATATCTCCTGCAGACAATTGGAGAATGTCTCCTGGAACAATTTGGCTAATAGGCACCTCTCTTACTTGGCTTGATTCGTGGCTAGGGACTAACGATGCCTCTGGATCTTGTTCCTTATCCCATGTTCTCTTTACCGATGCGGTTGTCCTTACCATAGCTTTGAGTCTTTCGGCAGCTCTGCTTGACTGAAACTCTTGACTAAATCGCAATACCACGCTCACCACGACCATAATCATCATGATAAGGACGCTTTCTTTTTCTCCCACTGATCCTGCAACCAAAGCAAGAAAAGTCAAAAGAAGAGCAAAAGGATTAAAATAACTTTGTAGAAGCAAAATGAACCAGCTAGGTATTTCTTCTTGTTTGATCTCGTTATAGCCGTATTTTTCCAATCGTTCTTCAACTTCCTTCTCTGTGAGTCCTTCTGGACGCGTCTTTAATTCAGTATAGAGATCTGAAAGAGGTACCTGGCTTGCTTTCTTGAGCCTTTCAAATATGCTTGCTTCCTTCTCTTTCAGAAAAGCTTCTTTTTTCCTTTCGCCAAGGCGTACCTTTCCAAGGAAGAGCTCAAAGAAAATAGCTCTCCAATTCCTTTTTTCGATAAGCTTTTTGTCTTTCCTTGTATTTCTCATTATCAATAGATACGAATCCATCGAATATATTTATGAATCTCCGAAATTTTAAAGACCAAACAAAGATGAAAAAAAATAAAATGGAAAAGGAAGGAAAGCCATAGTATGGATTTTATTTTTTTTCAAGACAAAAAGCGATTTCATACACTTTCTTCTTTTTCCCACTCCGCTTTCCAAGGGGGACTAACAATACAAAAAAAACAAAGAGGGCTCTCCGCTGTATTTTCTATCCATTGCATATTGCCAGGAGGAACATAAACAAGACTTAAAGCTTTTACTGGATAACTTCTCTGATTATTTGTCTTAAAAATCCCTTCTCCACTTATAAAAAGGTAGATTTCTGGTTGACTGAGGCTATGAGGCTTTGTTGATTCCCTCGGCTCTAATTTCCCGTAGGCAATAGAGAAAGGCAGCCTTAAGCCTATTTTGTCCGGATGAAATAGTTCATTCAATAAAGAGCCGTCTTGGGCAACAAAAAATTCTTCAGCGTTGAGCTCTTTGACAAAGAATTGATTTTTCATTGTCCATCTTCTTTCTTTCCTAGTTAGATTTGCTCCAAAAATAACGCTATTTGAAACAATAA